>CAZEWM010000182.1:0-1531 GCA_964516045.1 uncultured Gammaproteobacteria bacterium | reverse complement strand
CGTAATACGATGGGTAAGGTGCAGAAAGCACAACTTCGCGATCAATATCAGGATAGCTACGCTTCATGACGGCTAATGAGTTAACAAAAAAGATTCATAAGGGTATTCCGCTGACTCAGGCAATGGCCTTTGATATCACTGAGCTAACGGAGACATCGATTGCTGTCAAAACCGGTGGTGAGGAAAACGTTAACGTTCATGGAACGGCTTTTGCTGGTTCTCTTTATACAACTTGCGTCTTAGCTGCTTGGGGGCTGGTTAATTCTCGCCTACCTGAAGAGGCAAGTTTGGTACTCGCTTCTGGTCACATTGATTACTTATCTCCTGTTGTGGGTGATATTTGCGCACGAGGCGAAATCCCAAAGCAAGATTTCGAACAGTTTTTAACTGCGGTTAATAAGCAGGGCCGGTCTCGTCTCGATGTAGAGATTCAGGTGGAGCATGAAGGCGTGCTCGCCGCAAAATTTACAGGGCAGGTACATGCCCGTATCAAACAATGAGGATGGAAAAATGGAAGTAGGTGCGATTCGACTGACTGAGCATGGTGGCCCTGATGTGTTGCAGTGGCAAAGCGTGGATCTGCCAGCACCGGCGGCAAATGAAGTTCAGGTTCGTCATCATGCGGTAGGTTTGAATTACATTGATGTTTATCACCGCTCTGGGATCTATCCAACGCCTGAGACCCCTTGTGGTATCGGTATGGAAGCAGCGGGCATCGTGGAAGCGGTCGGTAGTGATGTGAAAGACATTAAGGTTGGTGATCGTGTGGCGTATGCATCGCAACCGCTAGGCGCGTATTCGGAGGCGCGAAATATTGCTTCTGATCGTGTCGTGCTTCTTCCCGATGAAATTAGTTACGACCAAGGTGCGGCTATAATGCTGCAAGGTATGACGGTTGAGTATCTTTTGCAGCGTACCTATCAGCTCAAGTCTGGAGATACGGTTTTATTCCAAGCAGCTGCAGGTGGTGTGGGTTTGCTTTTTTGTCAGTGGGCTAAATCAATCGGTGCGCGTGTAATTGGTACTGTGGGTAGCGAAGAGAAAGGTGAGGTCGCCAAAGCTGCTGGTTGCAGTGATGTGATCTATTACCGTCATGAAGATGTGCCAGCGCGTGTGAAAGAGCTAACCGATGGCAAGGGTGTGCCAGTTGTGTTTGACGGTATTGGTAAAGACACCTGGGAGATGTCACTAGCCAGTTTAGCGCCGCGAGGTTTGATGGTGACCTTTGGTAATGCCTCGGGCAAGGTGCCGCCGTTTGATATTAATCGTCTCAGCGCGATGGGTTCCTTGTATGTGACTCGTCCAACATTAATGACTTATACCGCTGATTCAGGTGAGATGCGTAAATCGGCGAATGATCTGTTTAAGAAAGTGATGAATGGTGATGTGGACATCAAAATTAATCAGCAGTATCTATTAAGAGAAGCTGCCGAAGCACATCGTGCCTTAGAAGCACGTGAAACAACCGGTTCAACGATCTTTAACGTTTAAACTGTTTTACTAATCGAGCAATCAATATCACGGTGGCGAT
>CAZEWM010000181.1:0-1706 GCA_964516045.1 uncultured Gammaproteobacteria bacterium | reverse complement strand
TCTTGCCTTGTCGTATTGCGGCGATTGAAGACGCAGAAGGTAATGGCTGGTTGGTCACCATGAATATGGACATGATGCTGCACGCAGTTGAGTTGACTCCTGAGCTAACTAAGTTGGCGAAGAAAGTTCGTGACGATATCTACAGCATTGTTGAAGCAGGTGTTAACGGCGATTTCTAATCGTTTAGCGACCTACAACAAAAAAGCCGGCGTTTGCCGGCTTTTTTGTGTCTAAATGAAAAACCTGTTGCAAATTAAGGGATTTCCCCAGGATAATCCAGCGGCTAAACACACTCTATAAGTGTGGGTAAAAAGACAAGAATCGAATCTTGCGAATCAATAACTTTTTAAGGAGTCTGCCAATGGCACATATTGTTGTCTTAGGAGCGGGTACTGGCGGTATGCCAGCTGCATACGAATTGCGTGACGAATTGGGTCGTGATCACCAAATTACTGTTGTCAGCGAAAATCCCTATTTTCAATTTGTGCCATCAAACCCATGGGTTGGTGTGGGCTGGCGTGATCGTGGTGACATAACCTTTGATATCGCACCTCGTTTAGAGCGTCGCGGTATTAACTTCATCGCAAAACGTTGTGAAAAGATCGATGCGCCAAATTCAAAGTTGATTTTGGATGGCGGCGATGTCGTTGATTACGACTACTTGGTTATCACGACTGGTCCTCGTTTGGCATTCGAAGAGGTTGAAGGTTCAGGCCCTGCGGGTCATACCCATTCGATCTGTACGATTGATCACGCTGAAGGCGTTTATAGTGATTATCAAAAGCTACTTGAGAAAGGTAGCGGCACCATCGTGGTTGGTGCGATGCCATTTGCCTCTTGTTTCGGCCCAGCTTATGAGTTTGCTTTCATCCTGGATGCTGACCTGCGTAAGCGTAAGATGCGTGACAAGGTAAAGATTAAGTATGTGTCTTCTGAGCCATACATTGGCCACTTAGGTTTAGGCGGTGTGGGCGACTCTAAAGGTATGCTCGAGTCTGCGATGCGTAATCACCATATGGAATGGGTAACTAACGCGAAGACCACTAAGGTTGAAGAAGGCAAGTTGCACGTTGAACAATACAGCGAGCACGGCGAAAAGATCAAAGAGCTTGAGATCGATTTTGACATGGCGATGATGTTGCCAGCGTTTAAGGGTGTTCAGTGTGTCGTCGATGTGCCTGAGTTGTGTAATCCACGTGGCTTTGTGTTTGTTGATGAGCATCAACGTAACCCAACCTACAAGAACATCTACTCAGCAGGCGTTTGTATTGCCATTCCGCCGGTTGAAGCTACTCCAGTACCAACGGGTGCACCTAAGACCGGTTACATGATCGAGTCTATGGTGACTGCTCTAGTGCATAACATCCATAATGAATTGGAAGGCAAAGCACCATCTGAGAAGGGTACTTGGAACGCAATTTGTTTGGCGGACATGGGTGATACCGGTGCGGCATTTGTTGCTTTGCCACAGATCCCACCTCGAAATGTAGCGTGGTTTAAGTCGGGCAAGTGGGTTCACTTAGCAAAGATCGCTTTCGAGAAATATTTCTTACGTAAGATGAAGAAGGGTACCTCTGAGCCTATCTATGAAAAGTATATTTTGAGCTTGATGGGTATTAACCGCCTGAAAAAATAAGCTACAAAGGCTGAATCAACCCGATATCGTGATTGCGGTATCGGGTTTTTTTTTGCTCCGGTACACTGCG
>CAZEWM010000180.1:0-1743 GCA_964516045.1 uncultured Gammaproteobacteria bacterium | reverse complement strand
TATGACTTCCAGATCGATGGCAATCAAATCGCATTGCGCGACATGCATATGCAAAGTCTCGTGTTGATTCGTCATATACCTGAGACAGTCACTGAGTAGCCTGAATAAGGTATCCTTGGAAAAAATAACAACGACTATCCCTATGAAATTTACAAAAGTTGCATTGATCGGTGGCACCGGATTTGTTGGTCACCGTCTTACTCACGTCCTAGCAAACCTTGGCCATCAGTGCCGTGTGATTACACGTCACTCGCATCGCCATCCAGAGCTCAAATTAAGTGCTGAGTTGGTACAAGCAAATCCCTACAGCTTGGATGAGCTTAAACAAGCAGTTAAAGGCTGTGATGCTGTGATCAACTTGGTGGGCATTCTTAACCCCGCCAATAAACGTGAGGGCTTCCGCGAAGTTCACGTTGGCATCACCGAAAATGCCATTGAAGCATGCCACGCTGCTGGGATTAAGCGCTACATTCAGATGAGTGCGCTACAAGCGGATCAAGATGCAGGCAGTAGCACTTATCTTAAAACCAAAGGTGAGGCAGAAAATCGTGTGCGTGCGATGTGCCAACCAGACATCAACTTCACCATCTTTCGACCTTCAGTCATTTTTGGACCCGGTGACGGCTTCTTAAATCGCTTTGCCGGTTTGATGAAGATACCTGGACCTCTGCCTTTAGCCTGTGCGACATCTCGCTTCGCACCCGTTTATATTGAGGATGTTGTAAAGGCCTTTGCGCAAAGTGTTGATGATAGAAGCACCTTTGGTCAGGCCTATGAGCTCTGTGGTCCTGAGGAATACACCCTACGTGAGGTTGTTGAGCTGATCGCCAAAGTGACAGGTCGGAAGAAGTTGATCGTTGAATTGCCAGACTTTGCTGCACGTATTCAAGCACGCATTTTGCAGAACCTACCAGGCAAGTTATTCACTATGGATAACTACAACTCGCTGCAAACGGCGAGCATATGCAGCGATAACGGCTTAGCGCGTTTAGGCATCGATGCGGCTAGCATGAGTGCAATAGCAACGAATCTATTTTTGCATCAGGATAAAGCCGGCAAGCTCAATCGTTTACGTGCACGTGCGCGTCACGAAGATTAAATCGGGAAGAACACCGCTGAAGCGAAGCCTTGGATGACGTTTTTGATCGTGCGATTGGTGGTGTCCGCGACCACCTCAGCAAACAGATCATTCATGCCAATCAATTTTCCAAAAAGCCGCGAGAAGGTCAGGTTCACACCCACCTTTGCATCGCCATGACTGATTAAAAACAATCGTCCTGCTTCATTGCGTTTATTGCGCAACTGCCAATCTGCAATCTCGGTGTTACGTGCTAAGTAATACAGTTTTTGTGGATCAAATTCATGATGCATGAAGAACTCACCATCATTTCCGTAAGTGGTTTTATACATGCCATATAAACCACCCACAAAAGCAGCAACCCGATCGCCGGTAAATGATGGATTGAAGGCTAATGCGACTTTATCGGAAGACTTAGTGGTTTTAATTTGTGGTAGATCACCATCGGCTTTAATCAATCTCGCCGCTGCCTGTTGTGCGGTTAAGTTTGGTTGATCTGATCGACGTAATTGATTGGGATTACGTAGGTACAATTTTTCGGCGATCTCACGCAGATAGCTGCGCCAATGCTTAACCGCCACTTCTGCCGCCATATCAACATCGCTTTTAGCGACATCACTCAGCCTAAATTCGCGTGGCTGAACCGGATCGCTTGGCTTTGGCTG
>CAZEWM010000179.1:0-1755 GCA_964516045.1 uncultured Gammaproteobacteria bacterium | reverse complement strand
CTGGAAGAGTTCAAAGAGCGCTCAGGCTTTGGCGCTGCACTCGATCTACTCAAAGACAACCCGCTTCCCAACGTGATCGTGATCACCCCCAATGAGGCGAGCAGCACACCGATGGCTGCCAAGCAGCTGCTCAGTCAACTCAAAACCCTCCGCGAGGTCGATTCCGCTCAACTCGATTTGGAATGGGTACAACGCCTAGAGGCGATCACTGATTTGTTTATCCGCGGCGTACTCGTTCTTGCCGCATTACTAGGTGCCGGCGTGTTGCTGATTGTGGGCAACACCATCCGTCTTGAAGTTCAGCATCGTCACAGCGAGATTGAGATCATGAAGTTAGTTGGCGCGACCGACCGCTTCATTCGTCGACCTTTCCTCTATGAGGGTCTCTGGTACGGCCTTCTCGGTGGCATTGCCGCACTGATCATGAGCATCATTGCCTTGTGGCTGCTGTCTGGCCCGGTGGAGCAGATCAGCGGTCTCTACAACAGTAATTTCGCCCTCGACTGGCTCTCTGGCGAGGCATTTTTACTGGTTTTCTTTGGTAGCCCACTCCTTGGGCTCAGTGGCGCCCTACTCGCCCTGACCCGCCATCTCCGGATGATCCAGCCTGACTAGGAAAATCACCGAAAAACCTTAACTTATGGAACTTTTTGACGACTTGGCACTCATATGCCGAGAGTGCTAATCTATAGCCATGAAAGAAGGAAATAACACTATGACAACTGCTCTAGCAATGCCGCAAACCCTGCCAACAGGCAGTATGGAAGCGTACGTAAGTGCTGCGTTCCAATTGCCCATGCTGACAGCCGAGCGCGAGCGCGAGCTTGCCTTGCAACTGCGTGATGAACAGAACCTTGAAGCTGCGCGCGAATTGGTCATGTCTCATCTACGTTTTGTAGTGCGTATCGCTCGTGGTTACAGCGGTTATGGCCTATCTCAAAACGACTTAGTTCAAGAAGGCACTGTGGGTCTGATGAAAGCGGTTCGCCGTTTCGATCCTGACATTGGCGTACGCCTTGTGTCATTCGCGGTACATTGGATTAAAGCCGAGATGCACGAGTTCATTATTCGCAACTGGCGCATCGTTAAAGTGGCAACAACCAAAGCTCAACGTAAATTGTTCTTCAACTTACGTAGCTCTAAAAAGCGTTTGGGCTGGTTCTCTCAAGAAGAGATCGAAGGTGTTGCACAAGACTTAGGCGTTAAACCAGAAACCGTTGTCGAAATGGAAGCTCGAATGAGCAACCATGATGTTGCGTTTGAAGCACCAGATGACGATGAAGAAGCAGCAAGCTTTGCACCTGCTGCCTACCTCACCGACATGCGTCATGAGCCTGCGGCACAAATTGAAGCTGAAGATACTGAACAGCAGCAACAAACAGCACTAGCTAATGCTATTGCTGAATTAGACGAGCGTAGCCGTGACATCTTAGAGCGTCGCTGGCTGACTGATAACAAAGAAACTTTGCATGACCTTGCGGATGAATATGGCGTCTCAGCTGAGCGCATCCGCCAGATCGAGAATGCAGCGATGAAGAAGTTACGTACTGCGCTGGCAGCCTAATCGCTTCGACAAAAACAAAAGAACCGGCGCAAGCCGGTTTTTTTATGTCCAAAATCTCAGCAAGTTGAAAAATTCCACTCAACTTTATTGTCAGCAGAATAGCCACTAACCCAAAGCTTAAAAACCAAACGGGAAAACTCAGGATCATCAAACTGAATCACAAGCGTATTTTCACGTATCAAACGACCACC
>CAZEWM010000178.1:0-1850 GCA_964516045.1 uncultured Gammaproteobacteria bacterium | reverse complement strand
TCGTCCTCTTTATCCGCCATCAAGCGATGCATAATCGGTAGCGTAAAGCTGCCGGTTTTACCTGGATCCACTTGGGTTGCGACCAGTACGTCTTTGCCACCAAGGATGTGAGGGATTACTTGTTCTTGTGCTGGAGTTGGCTCTGCTGTGCCTTCTGCTTCCAATACACGTAATATATCGGCATTTAGGCCGAGCTGCTCAAAAGTCATTGTTTTCAGTTTCTCCGGGGTCTTCCTGCCACACACATGCGCGGGGCTACGGTCTGGGAAGAACTCGATTTTTATTGTGTCATTTCTTCGTTATATCACTTGAGTGCGTAACTAATCATCAATGCATTCAAGGCTAAGACACGGACCGTAATAGCGTCCTCGTTTGCATTAAACCCAAAATTATCCGATTTGTCACCTACTTAGCGAACTTTATAATGTGCGCTGTTTTAGTATCGGATGACATCATGTCGGAACCTGTCTACATTTTTGAACTCTCTGAGAGTACCTTCGAGAGCTCTGCCCTTCAAAACTCTCATCAAATCCCTGTTTTAGCCTTGTTCATGGGCGTGTGGTCTGGCCCTTGTATTGCCACCTCTGATCGGATTGCTGATCTAGCGCAAGAATTTGCGGGTAAGTTCATTTTTGCCAAGATCGACATCGATGAACAGCAAGGCCTGCGCGACTGCTACAACATAGAGAATGTTCCCACCTTGGTTGTGCTACACAATGGCGAAGAGGTTCACCGTGAAGTCGGTGAACTGCAAATAGCTGACCTACGTGCGCTGCTTAAACAATACAACATTTATCGCGAGTCAGATGATCTGCGTGAGCAAGCACGCGCTGAACATATGACTGGCAATACCCAGCAAGCGATTTTGTTACTCACGCAAGCCATCCAAAGCGACCCAAGCAATGTACGTGTCGCTTTAGACATGGTACAGATCTTTTTAGATATCGAAGAATGGGAGCAAGCCAAAGGCTTATTTACCCGCTTACCGGACAAGGTAAAACAGGATGGCTTAGGACAAAGCATTGTTAATCAACTGCGTTTTGTTGATCTAGCCGAAAAAACAGCGGGTATTGAATCACTCAGACAGCAGGTGATCAGCGAGCCTGATAACTGGCAAGTACACTTTGACTTAGCGCTATGCCTGTTAGCACGCTTAAACAGCGATGAGGCGGTTGAGCATTTATTTACTATTCAAGAAAAAGCACCGGACTTTCTCGACGGTGCAGCACGCGAGCTGATTGGCCTGCTGGCTAACATGTGGGCCGAAGGTTCGCCGGACGCTGCCAAGCAATTAAGGCAACGCTTAGCTAATATAACTGCCGCATGAAGGAAAAACGATGAAAGACGCGATAAGTGTTGGGATAAAACACACTCATACATTTCAAGTGAACGACAACAAGACTGTTGCCAAGCTATACCCTGAAGCAGATAGCTTTCAAATCATGCCACCTGTGTTCGCCACTGGCTTTATGGTGGGCTTTTTAGAATGGGCTTGCATGGAAGCGATTAAGGACTTCCTTGAAGATGACGAGCGCACTGTAGGCATATATATCGATGTGAGTCATCAAGCCGCCACCCCCGTTGGCATGACAGTGACCGCAAATGTCGAACTCAGCAAGATTGATGGCAAAAAGCTCACCTTCTTAGTCGAGGCGTTCGATGAAAAAGACTGTATAGGCAAAGGCACCCACGAACGCTTCGTGATCAATCACGAAAAATTCTTAGAGCGTCTCAAAGCCAAAGCAGATGGCTAACCCCTACCCGCATACATAAAAAAACCGAGGCAAGCCTCGGTTTTTTTGTTTTGGTTTAGCTTAGCTTGCTTTACCTTGGTAATCCGCAATACCAGG
>CAZEWM010000177.1:0-1866 GCA_964516045.1 uncultured Gammaproteobacteria bacterium | reverse complement strand
GGCAGGTGGTCTCACATGAGCGGCAGGTTAAGCAGCGATCAAGATGCACCTGCATGCTGTGAGTTGGCGCCGCACCTTCGAACAGTTGTTTGATTTGGTAGATACGTCCACGAGGACCATCGAGCTCATCACCGAGCAGCTGATAGGTCGGGCAGGTCGCGGTACAAAAGCCACAATGCACACAGGCACGCAGAATCTTATCGGCGATCGGGCCATCTGGGCTGTTCTTAATAAAATCGGCGAGGGCTGTTTGCATAGTTCAGGTGAAGTAAACTTTCGCGCAAGCATAGCAAACAACCCTTGGCCTGGCGCGGCTAGAAGACGCCAAGAGAATGGTATAAATCATGGAAATTCCAAGATGGATTCGGCGACTGCCCTTTGTCACGCCGGCGCGACGACTGATGTGGTTTCCGCCTTTCCGTGCCATGGGAATCAAGGTCGAGCGAATCCGTGATGATTGGCGTCAGGTGCGCATAAAGCTACCCTTGAATTCGTTCAATCAAAACCCGGGTGGTGGCATGTTTGGTGGGTCGATCGCTTCGCTAGCAGATCCGATTCCCGCATTGGTATGCAATAAAGTATTTCCCGGTTATCAACTGTGGACGCGCGCACTCGAGATAAACTTTGTCAAAGAAGCGCGTACTGATCTGGAATTACGTTTTGATTTAGATCCACAGATCGAAGCGTGGATAAAACAGCAACTTGAGCAACGCAACCGTGCTACGCCAAGTTTCGAATTTGGACTGTACGATGCCAATGGGCAGCAGTGCGTCTCGGTGGTTAACGTGGTTGCGATACGCCCGATGGGATATCGCCCAACAAAAGGAACAGAGCAATGAGCGAAGAGAATGGCGTTTTAGATATGGACTTGAGCAGTGGTATTGCTGCTTTCGAGGCAAAGCACTTTGGTACCGCCACCAGCTTGTTAGGTCCTTTAGCGGATAGCGGTCACCCAGAAGCGCAATACCGCATGGCGATCATGGCGCAGAATGGTTTGGGTATGGTCGAGAACGAACTGCTCGCCTTTAAATATATGAAGTCAGCCGCAGAAGCCGGCATGGGTCTGGCACAACACGGCTTAGGTTTTATGTACATGCAAGGTGAGTGTGTAGAAAAGAATGCCGAGAAAGCGATCGAGTGGTTTTTAAAAGCGGCTGATCAAGGCTTCTTAGGTGCAATGACCACCATCGGCATGATGTACCGCGAAGGTAACGGTGTTGAGCGCGATGAAGAGAAGGCGCGTGAGTGGTTCCGTAAAGCTGGCTTCGACGATATGTAAAACGATTTAAGCGCGACCGATCGCGCCTTTATCGACCCCTTCAAATGCACGCACCTGGAAGTCATCTTCTGGGTGTTCGTGTTTTAAAGCATCGGCTAGATGTTGCGCGATGTTCTCAACCGTCGATTCGGTATCAATTAAGTAACAATCCGACTTGGGTAGCTGCAAGGCAAAAGCACCTTGCGTACTGGTGTAAGCAAAACGGTAGTCACCATCGGTTTCATCGATCAGATCTTCGCGCGTGCCGATATAAATATCGCGCCACCGCGTTGCCCAATGTGCCTCGAGCTCGGTATCACGCTCACCGTTACGCAAAATCTCAAGCCGCGAACGATGCCCATGTGCAATGCGCTGGCAATTACCACAATGCAGCTTTAAGCCATGGCTGTAGTGATAAAACGCACCGCTGATTTTTTCTGGCCACAAATGGATCTCAATCGATAACACATTGCTCGGCATTAACGGCATGAGCGTATCAATGATCTGGCGGCTAACTGTCTCAGGCGTAATCGCATCCGCATGAATCAGTGTGACGGCATCATCAGGACTGCAATGAATGATCTTTTTGCCATTGCTCAAGATAAAGG
>CAZEWM010000176.1:0-1873 GCA_964516045.1 uncultured Gammaproteobacteria bacterium | reverse complement strand
GCCAAACAAAAAGGCTGCATTGTGAATCTCGTTGATATCTATGCCGAACGACCTAAACCAAAGCACCCTGTCTACGTCATGGCAAAAGCAGCAAACGCGATGATGGTAAAAACACTCGCACTCGAGCTTGCACCGGATATCCGGGTAAATGGTGTAGCCCCTGGAGCAGCACTCTGGCCAACCGGCACTGAACACACCACCGATAAACAAGAAATTTTAAAGCGTATCCCTATGGGTCGACCTGCTGGCGCAGAACAAATCGTTAACGCGATTATGTTTATGGTGGATGGGAATGATTATGTGACCGGACAAATCTTAGCGGTTGATGGTGGTCGTAGCGTTCAGCAGTAAATTACAGACGCACTTCAACAAGTGTATCTTTATCACCTGAATAGCTTTCCCATAAGGCAGCATAGCTCACACCGCACTCGGGATGAATTTCATCCGGCGCAACATCAACGAGTGGCTTTAACACAAAGGCGTATTTTTCAATCTCATCTCGCGGTAGATGCTTGCCACCCTCATCTGTCACTTGATCGTCATAGGTTAAGGCATCGATATCCATCGTCCGCGCATTAAACTTTTCACTCGTTCGTTCGCGACCAAAGTCATGCTCGATGTCTCGAAGCTTGATGTGTAACTCTGAAGGAGTTAAATCCGTATTAAAGCCAGCAACAAGGTTATAGAAGGCATCACCCTCAAAACCCTCGGCGGGTGTTTCATAGGTTGGCGAGACCACAAGCTCACCAAATTCAGTTTCAAGCGCTTGCAGTGATCCGCGAATATTATTTTCACGATCGATATTGCTACCAATACTGACCCATACCCAAGCCATTAAACACGCTCTCCACGCTCAATAATCACACCCACATCGGTAGCACCACGAACCGCACCTTTTTTGTTCAGCGTTAACCTCACCCAGGCAACACCAAACTCCTCACGGATAATCCGAGCACACTCTTCTGCCAGGGTTTCGATAAGCTCAAATTCACTTTCACTGACATACTGCTGCAAACGCTTGGCAATTGATTTGTAGTTCAGCGCATCTTCTATCTTGTCAGTCTTAGCTGCTTTTGCCACATCCGCGCTCATCTCGAGATCAAAGATCAAGGCTTGACGAACGCGACGCTCCCAACCATAGATACCGATAACCGTATCAATTTTAAGATCGCGTAAAAAAACTGTATCCATCATTTGTTCCATTTAGGCTTTAATCAATTTTAACTGATGACACGCCGCTTGACCGCAGCTAGCTTCAGCTCTGAGAATGCCACTATGGATTTATCAATGACTGAACTTGGTCTTATCGTTGCGGCTTACCTGATTGGCTCTATCTCGAGTGCCATTATTGTTTGCCGCCTGATGGGATTACCTGACCCACGCAGCGAAGGATCAAACAACCCGGGTGCAACTAACGTGTTGCGCATTGGTGGCAAAAAAGCCGCTGCGATCACCTTGCTTGGTGACATGCTCAAAGGTGTCTTACCCGTTGCTGTAGGCCATCTCTTTGATGTTTCTACACTCACCTTTGCGCTAGCGGCCATGGCGGCTTTCTTGGGACATTTATATCCCGTTTTCTTTGGCTTTAAAGGTGGCAAAGGCGTTGCAACCGCACTCGGAACGCAATTTGGTCTGTATTGGGGGATTGGTTTAGCTGTTGCCGGTATCTGGTTATTCATGGCGAAGGTCGTCAAGATTTCATCGCTATCCGCACTGGTATCTATGGCCTTAGCACCTGTGATTATTTATTGGATATGGCCTGCTGATGAGCTGATCGTTATGCAAATCATTATGAGCATCATTTTGTTCTGGCGTCATAAGAGCAATATCCAACGCTTGATCAGCGGCGAAGAAAGCTTGATTGGCAAAAAGA
>CAZEWM010000175.1:0-1880 GCA_964516045.1 uncultured Gammaproteobacteria bacterium | reverse complement strand
CCTGAACTGCACGTCACACTGATCGATTCAAACGGTAAAAAGACACGCTTTGTGCAACAAGCGATCGCAGAGTTAAAGCTGACCAACGCCAAAGTCATTCAGGGCCGGGTGGAAAATCTGGCCGAAGATGAAGACTTTGACACGATAACCTCGCGCGCTTTTGCTGATTTGCATTTGATGATTCGCCTTACCGAACATTTGCTCAAACCGAATGGTCAGTGGGCAGCGATGAAGTCCGGTATTGAGGAGTTGGATGAAACTCAGTTGCCAGAAGGCAAGCAAGTTGCGATACATGAGCTGAACGTGCCGGGCGAAAATGCCGCTCGTCGTTTGTTGGTTATTACGTAGTCGTTGTCCTGAGCGAGTGCGCGCCGCTATTATGTGCAGCCATATTGATTTGCTGACTTCAGCACACCACTAGAGACACCAATGGCCCGAGTTATTTGCGTTGCTAACCAAAAAGGCGGTGTGGGTAAAACCACAACGACGGTCAATACCGTGGCAGCGCTAGCGCTGATGAAAAAGCGTGTGTTGTT
Organism: uncultured Gammaproteobacteria bacterium; assembly: GCA_964516045.1. Classification (GTDB taxonomy): domain Bacteria; phylum Pseudomonadota; class Gammaproteobacteria; order Chromatiales; family Chromatiaceae; genus VMDJ01. The sequence goes on along the minus strand of CAZEWM010000175.1, from coordinate 1,344 downwards.
GGTTGATCTTGACCCTCAAGGCAATGCGACCATGGGCTGCGGTGTCGATAAATACGATATCGAGCTGTCATCACTTGAGGTTTTGCTCGGTGAAGCCAGTGTTGCTGAGGTGAAAAAGCCCGCGGTAGAAAATTTGTTTGATGTGCTCCCGGCAAATGGCGATCTCACCGCCGCAGAGGTTGAGCTAATCGACATGGATAACCGCGAGCAACAGTTAAAGAAGGCGCTTGCGGCTGTGGCGAATGACTATGACTACATCTTTATTGATTGTCCGCCATCTTTAAACATGCTCACCTTGAATGCGCTAGTGGCTGCCGATGGCGTGTTGATTCCGATTCAAACCGAGTACTACGCACTTGAGGGTTTGTCTTCATTGCTTGTCACTATTGAGCAAATCAAGGCACATGCTAATCCAGGTCTTTCGATTGATGGCATTGTGAGAACCATGCACGACCCCCGAAACAACCTGGCGACGGATGTTTCAGCGCAGCTGATAGAGCATTTTGGTGATCGTGTGTTCCGTACTATCATCCCACGCAATGTGCGTGTTGCTGAATCGCCAAGTCATGGTTTACCGGTGATGATGTATGATAAATCATCACGTGGAGCGATCAGCTATATGGCGCTAGCGAGCGAGTTATCTCGCCTTCATTAAGGTTCAAAGCAAAAACACATGGTAAAGAAACGTGGATTAGCGCGCGGATTAGACGCGCTTTTAGGTGGCGGCAGACCAAGTAAAACGGAGCTGGCTGAAACGACATCAGTGGTTGAAACATCTGATGCGCCCAGCTCAGCTAAAGTCGCTGAAGGGCAAAGCGTGCTGCCTGTCGAGTTTCTCCAGCGTGGTCGTTATCAGCCACGCCGACATTTCGATGAAAACAAGCTGCAAGAATTAGCCGATTCGATTAAAGCACAAGGCATGGTTCAACCCATCGTTGTGCGCTCGGTTGGCGACAATAACTACGAGATTATCGCTGGTGAGCGTCGTTGGCGTGCAGCACAGCTTGCTGGCCTGGCCGAAGTCCCTGTTTTTATTAGAGAAGTTGACGATCAAACCGCCATGGCAATGGCCTTGATCGAGAATATCCAGCGTGACGACCTCAATCCTTTAGAAGAAGCGGCCGCATTGCATCGGTTACTCGATGAATTTGGCCTAACCCACCAAGAAATTGCCAATGCGGTGGGTAAATCTCGTACCACCGTCACCAATTTAATGCGCTTGCTCGAATTGGCGCCAGAAGTGAAAGCATTGGTTGATGATCGCAAGCTGGACATGGGTCATGCACGTGCCTTGTTGGCGTTGAAAGCGGGCGATCAGCGTAAAGCCGCTAACGAGGTGGTGAA
>CAZEWM010000174.1:0-1893 GCA_964516045.1 uncultured Gammaproteobacteria bacterium | reverse complement strand
ATTGAAGAGCTCGACTGCAATGGCTGATATGACTCCTGAAGCGATCGTTCACGAACTTGATAAGCACATCATTGGGCAGCAAGCGGCTAAGCGTGCCGTGGCCATCGCTTTGCGTAACCGGTGGCGCCGTAGCCAAGTGGCTGAATCACTGCGCGGTGAGATCACCCCAAAGAACATTTTAATGATTGGCCCTACGGGTGTGGGTAAAACTGAGATCGCCCGCCGCTTAGCACGTTTAGCAAATGCGCCTTTTATCAAGGTAGAAGCCACCAAGTTCACCGAGGTTGGCTATGTGGGTCGCGAGGTTGATTCGATCATTCGAGATTTGGTGGATAGCTCGGTCAAGATGGTTCGCGAGATCGAGATGGAAAAGCAAAAAGATGCCGCAATGGATGCCGCTGAAGAGCGCATTCTGGATGTCTTATTGCCACCTGCACGGGGAAGCCAATGGGATGAAGAGCAACCAAGTGTCAGCTCGGGTGGCGGCACGCGCGACAAATTCCGCATCAAGCTACGCAATGGCGAGCTAGATGACAAAGAGATCGAGATTGAAGTTCAACAACCAGCGATGGGTGTTGAGATCATGGCGCCTCCCGGCATGGAAGAGATGACCAATCAACTTCAAGGTCTGTTCCAAAACATCGGCGGCGGTAAAACTAAAAAGCGCAAACTCTTTATTAAAGATGCACTCAAGCAACTTGCTGAAGAAGAAGCGGCAAAACGCGTCAATGAAGAAGACTTAAAAGCACGCGCCGTTGAGCTGGTTGAGCAACATGGCATCGTGTTCATCGATGAAATCGATAAGGTCGCCAGTCGTAGCGAATCGCATGGCGCGGATGTTTCGCGTGAAGGCGTTCAACGTGACCTGTTGCCGTTGGTTGAAGGCTGCACCATCAGCACCAAACATGGCATGGTGAAAACTGATCACATCTTGTTTATTGCTTCAGGTGCCTTTCATTTAAGTAAGCCATCGGACTTGATTCCTGAGCTTCAAGGTCGCCTACCGATTCGAGTCGAACTTGATGCGCTGAGTTCAGATGACTTTGTTCGCATTTTGACTGAACCCGATGCCTCCCTCACAGAACAATACGAAGCCTTGATTGCGACTGAAAACGTCACCATTCAATTTGCTGAGGACGGTATTCGTCGCATCGCTGAGCTCGCTTGGCAGGTCAACGAGCGGACCGAGAATATCGGTGCGCGCCGTTTGCACACCATGATGGAGCGCCTATTAGAAGAGGTGTCTTTCATGGCGCCGACCTACGCCGGACAAACCATCACGGTTGATGTTGATTATGTGAACCGTCACTTAGAGGCCTTGTCGGATGACGAAGACCTATCTCAATACATTTTGTAAGGCGGCTGTTTGATACAACCTCCTCTGCGAAAGGTGAAATAATCCACCGACTTACGCGAAAATAAAGGCAAGATCGCCCAAACGCGTTACAGGAAATCCTATGCTAAATGTTCCAAACCCAACCGAATTGAATATGCACCGCTTATCGCGCGTGCTCGAAATCAGTTTCGATGATGGCAGTAACTTTAAGTTACCTGCTGAATACCTTCGTGTTTACTCACCTTCTGCTGAAGTAACTGGTCATGCGCCAGGTCAGCGCAAAGTGCCTTTAGGTAAAGAAGCAGTGAACATCGATAAGATTGAGCCAGTGGGCAACTATGCGGTTGTGCTGCACTTTGATGACGAACACAACACCGGCATCTACTCATGGGAAACCTTGTACAATCTTGGCAAGAATTTCGATGAGATGTGGGAAGCCTATCTCGAAGAACTAAAAGAGAAAGGCTACACCCGTAAAGAACCTCAGGCATAACGATGGCTAACGAGAACACAACGCACTTTGGTTACAAAACCGTCAACGCCGATGATAAGGCGAG
>CAZEWM010000173.1:0-1896 GCA_964516045.1 uncultured Gammaproteobacteria bacterium | reverse complement strand
AATCGTAAAGAGATTGTGGGTAGCAGTGATCGTGTTTCAGCACTACTTGCGGACAAGGGCTATGCCTTTGCAAACGTCAATGCGATTCCTGATATTAACGAAGACGACAAAACGGTTGTTGTGACTTATTTCGTTGACCCGGGTAAACGAGTATATGTACGCCGTTTAAATATCCGTGGAAATACGCGTACTCGAGATGAGGTGGTGCGTCGTGAGTTCCGTCAGATGGAGTCGGCGTGGTTCTCAAGTGAAAAGCTCAAGCTATCTAAAGAGCGCGTTAATCGTACGGGCTATTTCCAAAAGGTGAATGTTGCAACCCCAACCGTGCCTGGACAGCCTGATCAGGTTGATGTGAATGTGGATCTTGAAGAGTTACCAGCAGGTCAGTTGGTAGCGGGTTTGGGTTATTCGCAAGCGGACGGTGTGGCATTCAATGCGGCTATTTCACAAGACAACTTTATTGGCACCGGCAAGAAGGTTTCCCTGGCGTTTAAAACGGCATCTGCTCAACAGGAATACACAGTTGCTTACACTAACCCTTACTACACTGTTGATGGTGTGAGTCGTGGTTTCACTTTTAGTCACAAGGCGACGGACTTCGCTGAATTAGATTCAGCGGACTACAAAATTGATGACACTATTTTGGGTGTTAATTTTGGTATTCCATTGACTGAATTTAACCGCTTTAGTTTCAGCTCTAATTTGCACTTCTCAAATTTTGAAAAAGCGGCTACGGCATCTTCTGTAGTCACCGATTGGCAAAATGCAGAAGGTACTTCTTATACCAACTTAGATGTGGCCTTTAACTGGACGAGTGATGATCGTGACAGTGCGCTGATGCCAACATCAGGTTCTGTATCTCGTTTGTCAGCAGAAGCCACTGTGCCGGGCAGTACACTAGGATTCTATAAAGCAGGGGCAAAGCATCGGCGCTATTGGCCAATGTACGGTGATCTAGTGTTCTCATTGAACGGAGAGGTGGGCTATGGCGATTCTTACGGCGGCACCTCAAAGTTGCCATTTTACGAGAATTACTACATTGGTGGTCCTTCATCCGTTCGAGGCTATGCGGCGCGTTCGATCGGCCCTCGTGAGGATGCGACAGCAACAGGTGATCCGATTGGCGGTAACTTTAAGTTGTTAACTAATGCGGAGTTTTATGTTCCTTCGCCAGTGTATTCAGACACGATGCGTTTAGTTGCTTTTGCCGATGCGGGTACCGTTATGGATACCACAAATGATGTTGACTGGAATGAGTTACGTTATTCAACGGGTGTTGGTTTGGCGTGGATGTCGCCTGTGGGTCCACTGACCTTGAGTTATGCAAAAGGTTTAAAAGAAGACTCGCAAGATGAGCTTGAGTCATTCCAATTCACATTGGGTACGGTCTTTTAATGCTTTCTATAAAAAGTATTCTTCGATATTACTTATTTTTACTCGTTCTACTGGGCGCTTCGACGCTTCATGCTGCGCCCGCAGTAGGTTTTGTTGATGTTGTTAAGGTGACGCGAGATGCGCCTCAAATGAAAGAGGTAGAAAAAGCTCTTGAAGAAGAGTTTGTCTTACGCGAGCAAAAGATTATTGAAATGCGTGATCAGATTGCTGCTCTTCAAGGGAAGTTGGATAAAGAAAAGCGTTCAATGGGTACCGAAGAGCGTCGTCGATTAGAGCGTGACATCAAGTCGCGCGAATTACGCTATAACTACAATAAAGATGAATTTCTGCAAGACAAGCAACTGCGTACCAACGAAGAGCGTAATCGCATTTTTCGTGTAATTGATGAAGTCATCGCTCAAGTCGGAAAAAGTAAATCGTTGGAGATTATTCTTTCGGCGAAAGCTGGTGTTTTGTGGCGCTCTGAACGAATCGATATTACCGATGATGTTATGCAGCAAC
>CAZEWM010000172.1:0-1914 GCA_964516045.1 uncultured Gammaproteobacteria bacterium | reverse complement strand
ATTCACCCGGCGTAATAACACCCGGGCAGTTAGGACCAATCAAGCGTGCATCGCTCTCTTTTAACGCTGCATTGACCTTCAGCATATCCATCACTGGAATACCTTCAGTAATACACACAATCACTTTGATGCCCGCATCATTCGCTTCCAAGATCGCATCCGCAGCAAATGCAGCCGGCACGTAAATCATGGTCGCTTCTGCGCCAGTCGCTTTCACCGCATCGTGGACCGTATTGAATACCGGTAAACCGAGGTGCGTTTGACCACCTTTACCTGGAGTCACACCGCCGACCATATTGGTACCGTAAGCAATCGCTTGTTCTGAATGGAAGGTGCCTTGCTGACCAGTAAAACCTTGGCAGATCACCTTGGTGTCTTTATTAATCAGAATACTCATTGCGCTGCCTCCACCACTTTCTGCGCGGCTTCAGTTAATCCGGCTGCAGCAATCAAATTCAATCCACTGCTTTGCAGCATCTCGCGACCTTTCTCAGCATTGGTACCCTCAAGGCGCACCACCACAGGCACCTCTAAACCCAACTCCTTAACAGCGGTGATAATGCCTTCTGCGATCAAATCACAACGCACAATCCCGCCAAAGATATTGACGAGTACCGCTTTTACCTTGTCATCGGACAAAATGATTTTGAATGCCTCAGCAACGCGTGCAGCTGTGGTACCACCACCGACATCCAAAAAGTTAGCGGGTAAGCCACCATGCAGCTTCACCACATCCATCGTTGCCATCGCAAGGCCAGCACCGTTAACCATGCAGCCAATATTGCCATCTAAGGTAATGTAGTTAAGGTCGTGCTCAGCCGCTGCCGCTTCACGGGCATCTTCTTGTGAGATATCGCGCATCGCGAGTAAATCAGCATGTCGATACAGCGCATTGCTATCGAGATTAATCTTGGCATCGAGTGCAACCAGATTACCTTCACCGTTCACGATGAGAGGATTGATCTCAACCAAGCTGCAGTCTTCTTTTTCAAATAGCGTCACCAAGCCTGAAAGCAACTTAGCGAACTGCTTCATCTGATCGCCTTCTAAACCCAGGCCAAAACCGAGTTGGCGGCACTGATAACCTTGCAAGCCAGCCGCAGGATCAATGGTGGTGGTGAGAATCTTTTCCGGTGTCTCTTCAGCCACCTCTTCGATATTCATACCACCCGCTTGAGAGGCCATCACTAAAATACGGCGTGTTTCGCGATCAACTAACACCGAAAGATAGAGCTCGCGCTGTATATCGCTGGGCTCTTCCACCAAGATAAAGCTCACGGGCAAGCCAGCGTCACCGGTTTGTTTAGTCACTAATCGATGGCTCAACATGCGCTCAGCTTCTGTCGCCACTTCATCAGCAGATGACGCCACAACCACACCACCCGCTTTACCACGTCCACCGGTATGCGCTTGTGCTTTAACGACCCAACGATCACCCCCCATTTCCATCGCCGCTTTACGGGCTTCATCCGCGGTTTCGACTGCAACGCCATGGGGTACCGGGATCTTGTAACCGGCAAATAGTTTTTTGGACTGGAACTCGTGCAAATTCACGCCATCTTCCTTCTCGTGCTTGTTTTGTTGTTATGCGAAAGGCCGCTAGTGTGACACAACCTTTCGTCAGCGCGGCGTTAAACCGACAAGTGAACAGTAGCACTGATTTTTCGGCTTTTTCGGAAAATTGAAACTTCAAATCCGAAACGCTTCATATCATCCCAAACCACCCGATATAGGTCCTTCTGAAAGCGTATTTGGGCGATTGGATTAAATTCTTTCATCAAGACTTAAAGAATTTGATTCCCACCCGATACCTGATCCGAACTTAATTTCCGGTTCGTCATGGACGACACGTGTCGTCATTTGAACTCAACGTTTCACTGAGGAGAACGACATGAAACGACAAATGCAAAAAGG
>CAZEWM010000171.1:0-1917 GCA_964516045.1 uncultured Gammaproteobacteria bacterium | reverse complement strand
TCACAAAAGCACCAATCAAAGAACGTACTTTGTTCGGGTTCTTCATTGAAAAGGCTGTATGCGACTGCAGTGCCTTAACCTGATCGAGCACATCAGCACGATCTGCAGCGGCTTGTACGGCAAACCATTTATCCATAACCAAGGCATCTGTAGCCCAACGCTCGGCAAAATCATTCAGCACATCATTTCGCTTAGCATGGGTGCTATCTGCAAGACAACTCATGGCCGCCATAACATCCGTCATGTTGGCCTGCTGCTGATATTGATCATGCGCAAGCTCCAGATACTTATCCTCACCATAAACGGCCAAATAGCGCAGCAAGGTGTTACGCAGTGAACGCTTGGCCATCGCCTCTGGCGTTAATGCCATCTCAGATTGCGCTAGCTTGGCATACAAACTTTCGAACTCACTTGCTAAATCATGTGCAATAAAGTGTCGCATCGCATCTAACGCTGCCATCAACGCATCGACATCAACCACATCCATCAGATCACACAGATAACCAAAGCTTGGCAAGCTCAGCACTTCGGCAATCAGCGCCTCTTTACCCTCGGTATCCGCTAGCATTTTTCTCAGTGCATCAACAATGCTCGACTCAAGCTGCATTGGACGACCTGCTTGATGTTCGCTAACGAACGCCAACAGATGTTTGGTCCACAATGTTTGTGCCGCATCCCAGCGCGCGAAACCATCCGAATCAAATGCCATCAAATGCAGTAACTGATCATCGGCATAGTCATATTCCAAACGGACCGGCGCACTAAAACCACGCAAGAAACTGGGCACAGGCTCATGTTCGATTTCATGGAAGGTAATGGCCTCATGCTCAGCCTTAAGCTCAAGCATCAAAGTACCCTTAACAGACTTTTTACCTTTCCATGTCAGATCAAGATCATTACCCTGCTGATCTAACAAACCCATCGCGAAAGGAATATGGAAAGCTGGCGCCTTTGCCTCGGTAGGTTTGACATCTAATGACTGAGAGATCGTCAACGCATAGGTTTTCGCTTGCGCATCGTAATGTGTTTTCACCGAAACCTTTGGTGTGCCCGCATAGTTATACCAATGCTTAAACTGCGTCAGATCAGTACCTGAGGCATCTTCCATACAGGCAACAAAATCTTCTGTTGTTACTGCCTGTCCATCATGACGATCAAAATACAGATCCGTGGCTTTTCTAAAGGTGTCAGGACCTAATAGATTTGCCTGCATTCGCACCACTTCAGCACCTTTTTCATAAACGGTTGCGGTGTAGAAGTTATTGATCTCGATATACGAGCTTGGTCGAATCGGATGCGCCATGGGGCTGGCATCTTCGGTGAATTGATGCGCACGCAGAAGGCGCACATCTTCAATACGCTTAACCTGCCCTGCACCCATATCCGCAGAGAACTCTTGATCGCGATAAACCGTAAAACCTTCTTTTAACGACAACTGGAACCAATCACGACAAGTAATTCGATTACCCGTCCAGTTATGAAAATATTCGTGTCCAATTACACCTTCAATACCTTGGTAATCGATATCCGTCGCGGTATCAGGCTTTGCCAACACAAACTTGCTGTTAAAGATATTCAGACCCTTATTTTCCATCGCCCCCATGTTGAAGTCATTAACGGCAACAACGTTATAAATCGATAGATCATATTCACGACCGTAGACCTTCTCGTCCCAACGCATCGCATTGATCAGCGAACGCAAGGCATGATCACACTTCTCTATGTTTTCTGGCTCAACATACACCCGCACAGCCACCTCACGACCACTTGGGGTGGTGTGATGATCTTCGATGTATTTCAGATCACCTGCGACCAGTGCAAACAAATAACACGGCTTTGGAACAGGATCTTTCCACTCGGCGAAATGACGCCCATCTGCCAACTCACCTGTCTCACCAGGATCGCCGTTAGATAAGA
>CAZEWM010000170.1:0-1946 GCA_964516045.1 uncultured Gammaproteobacteria bacterium | reverse complement strand
ACTGACAAAAGGTTTTTAACATCTGTTTTGCCCGTCAGCATAAATACGGCAAACCGAATATCGCTTCGATCGCTTCGCTCTGATGCTTTTTGTAAGGCTGCTAATGCTACCGACTGTTGTCCCTTAGAATGCGTCTCACCTGATAACTCACCCATAAACTCAGGTAGCCATTCAGCCAATGCCCCACAGCCGGCCAATACCTCAAAGAAGCGCCACGGATGCTGACCATTAAAGGCCTTTTCAATTTCCCGACCTAAACGCTGAGGTGTAATCTGTGAGATCACCCGATCAGCGACCATTTGACGCATTAATTTATGGGTTTTATGAGAAACCCGAAAACGACTACCTAACTGAGCCGCAAAACGTGCCACGCGTAATAAACGAATTGGGTCGTCTGCAAACGCCTCAGTAACATGGCGCAACAGCCCATCATTTAAATCTGAAACACCATCATGCTTATCGATTAACTCACCGTTAGTATCTCGCACCATCGCATTAATCGTTAGATCACGACGCAGCAGATCTTCTTCTAAGGAGACGTTCTGAATATCTATCTGAAAACCGCGATAACCTTCACCACTTTGTTTTTCACGGCGCGCTAAGGCATATTCTTCTTTTGTTTCGGGGTGCAGGAAAACAGGGAACTCAGGATCCAAGCGTGTAAAGCCTGCCGAGAGCATTTCGTCTTCAGTACAACCAACCACAACCCAGTCACGCTCATGAACTGCAAGCCCGAGCAACTCATCACGCACTGAGCCACCGACGAGGTAAGATCGACTTAACACCTGATCAAGCGTCATTTCCCGCCTGCTCTTCTTGCTCACGCTCTTGGCGCTGCAGCTCCCACATATCGCGATACCGCCCCGCTAAAGCCATCAGTTCCGCATGCGTACCACTTTCAACAATGCGACCCTTTTCCATCACCAAAATACGATCAGCATCCACAATCGTTGAAAGACGATGCGCAATGACCAAGGTGGTGTGATTCTCAGCAACCGATGCCAAGGTTTTATTGATCGCCAATTCGGTTTGGCTATCTAAAGAAGAAGTTGCCTCATCAAAGATTAGTATCTGGGGACGTTTCAGAATCGCGCGAGCAATCGCAACACGCTGCTTCTCACCACCAGAGAGCTTGAGACCACGCTCGCCGACCAAGCTATCCCAACCGTCTGGCAACTCATCCACAAAATCTTTGATATGCGCTAACTCGGCCGCACGAATCACTTCATCGCGGGCAGCACCCGGTCGACCATAAGCGATGTTGTAAAAGATAGTGTCATTAAACAGAACCGTATCTTGCGGCACGATTCCAATCACTTGGCGCAAACTGTCTTGTGTGACTGTCGCAATCGATTGATCATCAATCGTTATCTCACCTTGATTCACATCGTAGAAACGATAGAGCAAACGAGACAAAGTCGATTTACCCGCACCACTATGTCCTACTACCGCAAACTTTTTACCTGGAGCTATCGTAAAGTCGAGATCAAATACTATTTGCCGCTGATCTGTATAGCCAAAGTCCACATGCTTAAAAGCAATCTCACCACGCGTCACGTTTAGCTCAGTCGCATCATTTTTATCACTCACCTCAGGCGGTGTATCAAGCAGCTTAAAAATCAGGTCCATATCTGCCAGTGAATACTTTATCTGGCGGTAAACAATGCCAAGGAAACCCAAAGGTATAAACAACTGCAGCAAGAAGGCATTCACTAACACTAAGTCGCCTATACCCATTTTACCAGTCGCCACTTGATCCGCTGCCAACACCATCACTAGCGTGACACCAAGCGCGATAATGGCTCCCTGACCAAAGTTCAACATCGACATTGAGCTTTGACTACGCACTGCCCAATGCTCCCAGTCAGTGAGCGTTTCGTCGTAACGCTTAAGCTCTAGCTTCTCGTTACCAAAGTACTTAACCGTTTCGTAGTTAATTAAACTAT
>CAZEWM010000169.1:0-1946 GCA_964516045.1 uncultured Gammaproteobacteria bacterium | reverse complement strand
GAGCCCAAGCCTTTGCCATGAATAATGCAGATACAACGTCGCTGTTTGGCGATGGATTGCTGCATAAAACGGCTAAAAGCAGATTTTGCTTCTTTCACTCGCATGCCATGGAGATCTAATTTTTCATCGGGTGGTATGACGCCACGTTGCAGATCCTGAAACACACGTATCTGAATCCCCGGGCGACGAAATTCAAAGAAGTCGGGAACCTCAACGCTCAAATCTGCAAGATCATCTTCTTCGTTGGATCCATCACCTAAATTAAGTGGCACAGGTTTCTTGCGTTCACGGAAAAGCCCCTGATGATCGTCATCAAGGGTTTGCACATCGGACATGGCTTTGCGAAAAGCGGCTAAGTCGTCATCCTCACTCATGTATCAATTTGACCTTGAATTAACCATCGGATCAATCGCGATCGTGAGTGATGCGCCCAACTTTTACGGCTTTGCGCTTGAGTGTGGGTAGTGGTGAGAGTTTGTAGAGGTCTCCATTTTCGCCACGCATTTGAGTGGGAATGCCAATTTCTTTAGCAATCGCTGCATTGGCATTGATATGGACGGGCGTGCCGTGAACGGGTAAGGCAATTTTTGGCTTAACTAAACGGTAAAGTTCTCTCAATTCGTCTTGACAGGGGTGGCCTGAGGCGTGAATCGGTGCGCCATCAACATCAGCTGATTCGATAACGGTTATCCCGCGATTGCGGAGTTGTTCAACTAATGAGGCTACGTCCTTTTCATTGCCCGGTATCACCTTTGAGCTAAAGATCACGGTATCACCCGGTTCTAGTTCGAGATCGCGAAAAGTTCCATTAGCCATACGACGAAGGGCGGCACCAAATTCACCCTGGCTGCCGGTTGCAATGCCAAGGACCTCATGTCGTGGTAGATAGCCCAAATGACGACCATCTGCGAGGGATAAATTATCTGGCCATATGCCTGTGCGTCGAGCGGCGGAATACATATTGCGCATTGATCGTCCGTAGACAGCGCCATAGCGTCCTGTTTTCAGAGCTATCTTGCATAAGGTGATTAAGCGAGCGAGGTTGCTACCAAAGCACGCCACAATAACTCGATATTTGGATTTTTTGATTAAAGTTAAAAGTCCATTGTAGCAGTCACCTTCAGAGATACTGTGACCAGCAACCGTTGCGTTAGTTGAATCACATATCATCGCGGTGATGTTTTGATCAGCGAGTGCTTTGAATTGATGTTTATCGAATGGTTTGCCGAGTATGGGGTCGGCATCGATTTTCCAGTCAGCAGTATGAAATACCTTGCTGTCACCGGCGCTGATCACTAATGCATTGGGTTCTGGAATGGAGTGCGTGATATTCAACCATTGGACTTCGAAGTGACCAATGTTTGTGATGTCGCCTGATTCTACTTCAATAATAGGCACTTGATGAATGAGGTCGGTTTCAGACAACTTTCGACGCAAGATCTCTGCAGAAAAGGGTGTGGTATAGACTGGGCACTGAAGTTCTTGCCATAAGTAAGGTACAGCGCCGATATGGTCTTCATGCGCATGCGTAATCACCAAGCCGACCAACTGATGTCGTCGAGAAGCAATGAAGCTTGGGTCAGCGGATACAACACTGTTGCTGCCATCAGCCAGAGGGTTTGTTTTATCAAACATGACCCCGCAGTCGACCATTAGCCACTGATCGTTATGACCGTAGAGGTTCATGTTCATGCCGATCTCTCCAGTTCCACCGAGTGGCAGAAACCAGAAATCACGTTTTCCAGGGTTCACTTTGGATGTAAAAAACATGCCAGAGATAGTAATGGGGTCTGTGACTTGGTAAACAATGAAAATTACCCTGAAGACCTGTATTTCGGACCCAAATGATCGCTTTACTCTGACGTTGAGCGCTGATTTCAGGGATAATCAAAAACTTATTTCAAGGAATGCCTTTTTAGTTTTTTATGCGCATTTTGCTTAGTAAT
>CAZEWM010000168.1:0-1946 GCA_964516045.1 uncultured Gammaproteobacteria bacterium | reverse complement strand
ACAAATCCATATCTCGAACGAACTGACTGACCGCCATCTCCCCCTTTGGCGGTTTTTTTTGCTCGTGATTCAGCAGACCGCACTGCTATGATTCAAACCATGAGCACTCAGCATGTTGTTATTTTTGGCGCCAGTCCAAAACCCGCGCGTTATGCCAATCAGGCACAACGTTTACTCACCCAACATGGGCATCGCGTTACACCTGTTCACCCCAAGTTTCCAGAAATCGATGGTCTAAGAGTTACTCATCAACTTGGCGATATAAGCGAACCAGTCGATACTCTGACCCTTTATGTAGGCACTGATCGTTTGGCAGAGCATATCGACTCGATTGTCTCGCTAAAACCAGGTCGTGTGATCTTCAACCCCGGAACTGAATCAGAGCCACTGCAAAGCGCTTTGGATGTAGCGAATATCGAATGGTTTGAAGCCTGCACTTTAGTGATGCTGAAAACTGATCAGTTTTAATGGGGCGATATCGACCACCCAGCGAACCTAAATCACCCTACATCACAAAGGATGGGTACGAGACATTACGCGCTGAAGAAAAAGCCTTATGGGCAAAACGACGTGAGGTGGTGAAGATCTTGTCTGCTGCCGCGGCAGAAGGTGATCGCTCTGAGAATGCCGAATACATCTATCGTAAAAAGCAGTTACGCGAGATGGATCGTCGTATTCGTTATCTACAAACTCGCTTACCCAATCTAAAGGTCGTTGATCAAAAACCAAGCAACTGCGAGCAAGTCTTCTTTGGTGCATATGTCACCCTGCTGAGCATGCAAGATGCCGAGATCACCTATCGCATTGTCGGCCCGGATGAGTTCAGTCCAGAGAAAAACTGGATCAGCATGGACTCACCCATGGCCAAAGCATTGATGAAACTTGAGACTGGTGAGGTCATCAACGTGCGTTTACCCGAAGGTGAAGCCGAGTTTGAAATTCTCGAAGTACGCTATGACTAGCGGATATAACCCAAAACCGCAGCCAACAGATAAGCCACACTACTAAGCACCAAGCCTGCACTCCAGACCTGTAGCCATAACACCCGACCATGGCGACCCAGGAACCACAAAATCACACCAATGATGAGCCCAAGAAAGACCGTAAAGTTGAGCATAAAGTGCAAACTTTCGGCTTCGGAATACACCGTCATGGGTTGTTCGGTGGTCGTGTTGTAACGCATGGCCTCTATTCCAATATCTAGGTGTAGTGACTATGACGCGCCAAATACCCCTGCGCAATGCCTCTTGATTAAACGACCAAGACACCCCACATTACTATTATCAAATTTTTAGGAGATTCCTCGTGCGTATCTTGTTGTTCTTACTCACTAATGCAGCCATTTTGGTGGTTATTAGCATTACCTTCAGCCTGCTGGGCTTTGACGGCTTACTGGCACAAAACGGTGTCGATCTAAACCTGAATGCCCTTTTGGTGTATTCGGCGATCATCGGCTTCAGCGGCTCGATCATTTCGCTATTCATGTCGAAAGGTATGGCCAAACGCGGCATGGGCGTACACCTGATAGAGCAACCATCGACAGCTGATGAGCGTTGGCTTGTTGATACTGTGGCAAAGCAAGCTAAGAACGCCGGCATCGGAATGCCAGAGGTTGGCATCTTTGAAGGTCCCGCGAATGCTTTTGCGACTGGCTGGAATCGTAACGATGCGCTTGTTGCTGTTTCGACAGGCTTGCTACAACAAATGAATAAAGATGAAGTCGAGGCCGTACTTGCTCACGAGGTCAGTCACGTCGCTAATGGCGATATGGTCACGCTCGCCTTGGTACAAGGTGTGGTGAACACCTTTGTTGTATTACTTTCTCGTGTGATTGGTCACTTCGTCGATCGTGTGATTTTGAAAAACGAACGTGGTCATGGCATCGGCTTTTTTATCACTTCACTGATTGCCCAGGTCGTATTGAGCTTCTTAGCATCCGCTATCGT
>CAZEWM010000167.1:0-1978 GCA_964516045.1 uncultured Gammaproteobacteria bacterium | reverse complement strand
CTGAAAGCTTGGCATTGACTGTAATTGGACCTACAGACAGATCAACATCGCCCGATTGAATAACTGGCAACCCATCAAAGGCCGACTGCCATCGAGCCAAATCGCCATGAGGGTTCTCTTGCTGATACCTAAGAATTGGCGCTAAGTGATCTGCCCACTGATTTAGCTCATGCTCGCGAAGTACTGCAAGTGTATTTTCAATATCGATCAAACGCGAGCAACCATGGAAACGAAGTTAAAACATTGGAACCAACAATCTACCGACGTAAAGCCAACATCTCTTAGACGCTGTCTATGGGTACTCAGCTTTTCAGGCAACAAAACATTTTCTAACGCAGAACGTTTTTGACTCACTTCCAACTCCGAATAACCTTGAGATCGCTTAAAGGCATGATGCATTTTAATTAAACGCTCATCTTCTTCGGGTGTTTCAGCCTGTATTTTTTCAGACAAGATCAAGATGCCACCAGGCTGTAAGCCTTTTGCAATTTTTCCAAGCAGCTCTGCACGCTCTTCGCGTGGCAAAAATTGCAGTGTGAAATTTAGTACCACTAAGGACGCATTCTGGATATCGACTTCGCGAATATCATCGAGTTGAAAGTGAATCCGGCTTGCATTCCTAGACGAGTTAGCCGTTGCTTTATCCAACATCGCTTGAGAATTATCTACCGCGATAATACGGCAGTCTTTATCACCCAATCCATTGGCCATAGCGTTAGCCGAAGCACCTAATGAACAACCTAAGTCATAAAGATGAGTATTTGGTTGAGCATGCAACTCGGTCAAAATCGCAATCATATTAATGATGGCCGCATAGCCAGGCACCGAACGCTGAATCATGTCAGGAAAGACATTAGCGACCGCCGCATCAAAAACAAAATCACTTACCCCAGACTGGGGCGATTGGTAGATGGTGTCGGTTTTGCTTGATGAATCAGTCAAACTCAGACTCTTGATAATCAAAGGTGAGCTCTTCATCTTTCTTAATATTGCGACGAGCGTAAAGATCAAAATCCTCAAACTCACAATTACCGGGCACCGAATGATTTAAAAAGCGCAACAGGTTACGACCCGATCTACCCACCGCTGATTCTTCTGTCTCACCTTCGTAAACCCATAATACGTACATACCATTGCGCTTAGCCTCAGGCCCCCAGTAGGTACCAATGTACTCACCTTTTTTGATAGCCTTTTTTGCAAATAAACCTGTGCCGTGAATAGCGGATTTTTTTGAATAAACCCAATCACTCAATTGAGAATTTAGAACTCGGGCTATATCAGACATTCAGCTCTCCTAAAATATTAGGATGAAAGTATACGGAGAGTGAGTAAGAGTTAAAGGTGATTAAGAAACGGAACAAGTGCCTTCGTAGACTGACATCACAGATTTCAATTCTACTAACACAGCTGCTCGTTGGTCTTCATTAAGACCCTCCGCCTCTGGAATAAGACGTCCCGCCTCAAGATCTTCGATATCACTCCATACCGAACTGCAACCTTTTTGACATACTTGCTCGATACAATGATCAACTGAATACGTTTGCGCCATATTCCCGATACCCAATCGTTAATGGTTTGTTGTTCAGCCAAACTGCGGCAGATATTCATATTAGATTACCCTAATATTCAATTGATTTCATCTTTTTCTACTTTTTATCTGTTCAATGCAAATAGTTCTTGTTTTGTTCTCTAAATTAACTATAATAGAGAACATAAAGAAAACATTGGAGAGGAGAATTCAATGAATACAACAACTTACGTTATGCGTGACCAGGTAAAAAATGTTGTCCCACTGATGATGACACTTGATCCTAAGGGCGAAAATAAGCCCAATCGCATGACTGAGCTAGCCACCGTAGCCTGCTTGGCGATCGGCTATCTCACCATTATGACTCTCGTTGCCTGAACTCCCGCGAACTGACCGCTGGAGAGCGGTCTTGGACGAAATCCAACAACGCTAACCGTGGCGTTGTTGGAT
>CAZEWM010000166.1:0-1979 GCA_964516045.1 uncultured Gammaproteobacteria bacterium | reverse complement strand
ACGATGGCGGTCGACACACACATCTTCCGGGTTTCTAATCGAACAAAAATTGCGCCAGGCAAAAACGTACTGGAAGTCGAAAAACGACTTGTCCGCCTCATCCCGAAGGAATTCCTTGTTGATGCACACCACTGGCTGATTCTATTAGGTCGATATACCTGCGTTGCTCGCAAACCCCGTTGCGGCGCCTGTCTGATTGAAGATCTTTGTGAATTCAAACAAAAGACGAGCGACTGATATGTTTGGACAGAATCGTGATCAACTACGCCGCTTTTACCTCGACTGCTGGCAGAAACAACAACAAGGTGAATTATTGGCGGGCATTGAATTGATCGTTGCCCAAGTGATTCAGCAACACCCTGAATATCACGCCATCTTAAAAGAAGATAACTTGGATAAAGATTTTCATATCGCCGATGGCGAAACCAATCCGTTTCTACACATGGGTATGCATATCACGCTAGCAGAGCAGCTGGGGAGTGATCGACCAACCGGCATACGCGCACTGCATCAAAGCATCACCCAAAAGGCAGGTGATGCACATGAAGCTGAGCATCAAATGATGGAATGTTTAGGCTTGGTGTTATGGGAAGCGCAGCGCGCCAACCAAACACCAGATGAGCAAGCGTATTTAGAATGCCTGCGAAAACTCGCAGGCACGCTTTAGTTACTCGCCTGAGTTACTGCGGCGTGGCTTTTTACCACCCTTAGGTTTGCCTGCTCTCGGATTAGCGCCTTTGCCTGGACCACGTCGCTTGCCTGGCTTACCGCCTTTACCATCACGCTTACCGCGATGAGAGAACTCTTTACGTGGAACACCTGAAGGTGGACGAGACGAACCGCCCTGATCAACCTCAGTATCAACCAAGTTCTCATCGGTCAGTGGCGCCAACATCAATTGACGACGACATACCCAAACCTTCTGCATGTGCTTCAAGGTTTCTTTTGGCATACCTGCAGGTAGGTCAACTACCGTGAAGTTGTCAAAAATTTCAATATGGCCGATGTACTTGCTTTCAACATCTGCTTCGTTAGCGATCGCACCAACGATATTCTTTGGCTTAACACCGTGGTTATAGCCCACCTCGATACGAAAACGCTCCATATCCACTTCAGGCTCGTCTTTTAAAGGCAAGGCCTCAAGCTCAACAGGCACCTTAGTACCTTCAGTTGAACGATCACGTGGTGGGCGATCATCTTTAAACTTAGATTCATTTTGCTTTGGCTGCTTATACGCTGACTCATCCAACAAAAATGGATTATCACCTTGAAGCTTTGCCGCAAGCGCCGCCGCAATTTGTAATGGGTCGAGATCATGCTCAATGCCAAGCTGACTGATCAGCTCGTAATAGAAGCCCAAGTCTTCTTCGTTACCCATTGATTCAACGATGCTCTGCTTAAAACGCTCAACACGCTTTTGATTGATATCTTTTACAGACGGCAATTGCATCGGCTCAATCTGCTTCTTGGTCGCACGTTCAATCGCTTGCAACATGCGGCGCTCACGAGGCGCGACAAACAAGATCGCATCACCTTCACGACCCGCACGACCTGTACGACCGATACGGTGAACGTAAGATTCAGTATCGTGTGGAATATCGTAGTTAAACACGTGACTTACACGTGGCACATCGAGACCACGTGCTACTACGTCAGTTGCAATCAGCAGGTCTAAGCGACCATCTTTCAAACGATCAACAACCTTCTCACGCAATGCCTGAGGCATATCACCATTCAGGGCTTCTGCTGAGAAACCACGCGCTTGCAGCTTTTCTGCCAACTCTACTGTGGCGGTTTTAGTGCGCACAAAGACAATACCCGCATCAACCGGTTCAATTTCAAGAACGCGGGTTAACGCATCGAGTTTATGCAGCCCTGACACCATCCAAAAACGCTGACGGATTGATTCCGCGGTAGTGGTTTGTGCTGCGATCTTTACGACCTTAGGATCCACTAAGTGCTTTTCCGCAACTTTACGA
>CAZEWM010000165.1:0-2022 GCA_964516045.1 uncultured Gammaproteobacteria bacterium | reverse complement strand
CAACATAGCGTACTGCAAATCAAAGTAGGCAAAGACCGCAAAGGTTGCAGCCCAAACAATCACGACCTCCCAGAACTTGCCACGCACATAGTTGGCAATCTGAAGATCAACCTCATCCCACACCTTCGTTGCTAGACCTCGCTCACCGGGTACAAAATCAGCAAACCAACGCAAAATCGTTTCTTTGTCTTTTAAGAAGAAGAAAACCATCATCGGCATCAAAACCAAATACACGATAAGGGTTAAAAATCCTACAACCGAAGATACTGAAAGTGAGAGTAGCTGCTGTGTCGCACCGGTAATCTCGGTACGAGCTTGCGCAAAGACCTGTTGAATTTGCTCTATCGAGATGATGTCCGGATAACGCTCGGGCAACATCATTAACAAACGCTGACTTTCAGACACGATTGCAGGCAAGCCTTTAGCAAACTGTGACACCTGAACCGACAACATCGGTAATAAGCCAAATATGATCGCGCTCATTCCAAGTATGAAAAGTGAAAAAACAAATAGCACTGATATCAAACGATTGATCCCAAAGCGCTGCATCAGACCAACCAAACCTTCAAGAAGGTACGCGATAACAATACTGGCAAGCACAGGCAGCAATATATCGCCCATAACCAATATAATCGCAAAGACACCGATCAATCCCATCGTCAGGAAAACAATTTGTGGATCAGAAAAATTTCGTTTAAACCAATCGGTAACTAAACGCATCAGGCATCCTCAATAGAGTTTTTAGCACAGTGAGTAGTATACGCACTCTCAAACAACGCCTGCAGATCATCAATCACATCATTCGCCGCACGTCCCTGCATAACATGCGCACTCATTAAGGTGGAGGCATCATGAAGTAACGCCTCACGATTCAACATAGGGTAGGTTTTCGCAAGACGTTTAATCGCTGCCACAACACTTTCCGCATCAGGTCGCGGAAGCTCTAAAGGCGTTTGCGATACGGCAGACTCTTTGGGTCCACCCTGCTGTAGCAATAAAAACTGCGCAAAATCTTGCAGCGATTGCTGTCGGTCTACACTCAGCTGTTCAAACACAGCGCTTAGCTGCAATACCGAAGATATTTGTTTCTTTTTCGGTGGCAGCATCTAAAGACTTAGGCTGGCTTGTTCGCTTCGCAATAGTTACGTGCGAAGTCGAGCAATTCTTCGATCACACGGACACGGAACTTTTGCTTTTGATGTACAAATGAGAACGGGCGAGTCAACGGAGGATCGAGAGGTAAGGCCACTAGAGTACCCAAACGTAATTCTTTCTGAATCGTTGCTGCTGACACTACAGAGATACCCATGCCGGTTTCAACTGCACCTTTAACAGCTTCAGGGCTACCAAGCTCCATCGCAATGTGCATTTTTGACTTACATTCATCGCTGTTACAAATGTAGCTTGCGATGGCTTCTCGAGTACCAGAACCCTCCTCGCGACAAATGAAGGGATAGTTAAGCAGTTCTTCCATAGAGACCGCTTTACGATCAGCAAACTCATGATTAGGCGACATAATGGCCACAAGACGATCATCACGACACTTTTCAACCACTAGGTTCTTATTTCCCACTGGCGCTTCAACAACACCAAGGTCAATCGCATTACTCTCAACCATCGAGACAATGCCATCACTGTTGGAAACCTTAAGGTGAATCGATACATCAGGGTATTGCGTTCTAAAGTCACCCAATAAGGCCGGCAGCATGTATTCAGCAATCGTTGTACTTGCGCCGATGGTGAGTGAGCCGCTGATTTCACCGGTCATCTCACGCACCGTGTTATCCATCTCGGCGTAAAGCTCAAAAATCTTGTCAGCATATTCGTAAACGCGCATACCAGCGTCAGTCAGACTAATCCGGTTGTGCGTACGATCGAATAAACGGGTATTAAACGTCTCTTCTAACTGACGAACTTGAAACGTAACCGCTGGTTGAGTCATGTGAAGTGATTCAGCGGCTTTCGTGAAACTCAATAAACGAGCAACGGTGTGAAACACCTGTAAACGACGGTCTGCCATCG
>CAZEWM010000164.1:0-2034 GCA_964516045.1 uncultured Gammaproteobacteria bacterium | reverse complement strand
GTGAGGGTGGTTATGCCAAAGAGTTATCTGAAGAAGGTAAAGCTAAACAGCAAGCCTTGCTCGCGGATGAGTTGGCTAAAGCCCATGTGATTATCAGTACCGCATTGATTCCCTGCCGCCAAGCGCCTGAGCTGATAGTTGAATCAGTGGTTGAGCGTATGCGCGAAGGCTCTGTGATTGTGGATATGGCGGCAGCAACCGGTGGTAACTGTCGTTTGTCAGAAGCTGATCAGGTTGTCACCAAGCACGGCGTGGTAATTGTGGGTCATACCAATTACCCATCAATGATGCCCACTGATTCGAGTGCATTCTTCGCGAAAAACATCGCGAACTTACTCGGCATTATGTTGAACACTGATGAGGCTGTAACGCTGAATGATCTTGATGAAGATGAGATCACAGCGGCAGCTCAAGTAAAGCCAGAATAAGAGAGAGATCCCATGGCTGAGACCTTATTGTCCTTATACGTTTTTGTATTGTCGTGTTTTATCGGCTACTTCGTTATCTGGGGTGTAACTCCAGCATTGCATACACCACTTGTGGCGTTAACGAATGCGATCTCCGGTATCGTGATTGTTGGTGCTTTGTTGGTCACGGGCTTTCAAGAGGTGGGAACCACTGCTGAGATCATGGGTTTCTTTGCAGTGATGTTGGCGTCAATTAACGTGTTTGGTGGCTTCTTGGTAACCAATCGTATGTTGTCCATGTTTAAGAAGAAAAAGAAGTAAGGGGCCAACATGACACTTTCACATGATGTACAAGCGATCGCATACCTGATCTCGGCAACCTTGTTTGTGTTGTCTTTGAAAGGTCTAACGCATCCTTCAACGGCGCGCCGTGGTAATACGCTCGGAATGGCGGGTATGGCGATTGCAATCATTGCAACATTACTTGGCGCAGAGGTTCAGTCCTATGGCTTTATCTTGGCGGGCCTGGTTGCTGGTGGTTTGATTGGTGCGGTATTGGCAGCGCGCGTACAAATGACTGCAATGCCACAGTTAGTTGCAGCGCTGCACAGCTTTGTGGGTATGGCAGCGGTTTTGGTCGCAATTGGCACCTTCTTAAATCGTCAAGCCGAGGGTACGCTCAATGCCGTGCTAATGGGTGAGCTCTCTGCCGGTATTGTGATTGGTGCCATTACCTTCACAGGCTCTGTGATTGCGTTCGGTAAGTTGCAAGGTTTGATCTCGGGCGCGCCTGTGCGATTTGCAGGTCAGCATGCATTGAATGCGGTGATTGCAATTGTGACCATTGGTTTTGCAGTTCACTTTGCGATGACCGGTTCTGAGTTATCGTTGATTGTGATGACCTTGCTAGCCTTCTTGCTCGGCTTAACGTTGATTATTCCAATCGGCGGTGCAGACATGCCGGTTATTGTTTCGATGCTTAACAGCTATTCAGGTTGGGCTGCTGCGGCGACAGGCTTTACCTTACATAACAACCTATTGATTATCGTTGGTGCGTTGGTCGGTTTCTCTGGTGCGATCCTTTCTTACATCATGTGTAAGGCAATGAACCGCTCAATCATCAATGTCATCTTTGGCGGCTTTGGTAGTGAGTCAGGTGGCGGTGAAGACAGTGCAGGTGCTGCAGCCGCTGAGAAGGGTGTTAAGTCAGCTTCAGTTGAAGATGCGGTTTACTGGATGGAAGATGCGAATCGCGTAATCATCGTGCCAGGTTACGGCATGGCGGTGGCGCAAGCGCAGCACGCATTGAAAGAGATGATGGAATTGCTTGAAGCGCGTGATGTTGAAGTGAAGTTTGCGGTGCATCCAGTCGCGGGACGTATGCCAGGCCATATGAACGTGCTTTTGGCGGAAGCAGACATTCCTTACGATCACGTGCTTGAGATGGATGAGATCAATCCAGAATTTGCATCGACTGATGTGGTGTTAGTGGTGGGTGCGAATGACGTTGTTAACCCAGCGGCGCGTACCGATCAGTCGAGCCCCATTTATGGCATGCCGATCTTGGATGCTGGTAAAGCAAAGAATATCTATTTCTTGAAGCGTTCAATGAAGCCAGGTTATTCGG
>CAZEWM010000163.1:0-2052 GCA_964516045.1 uncultured Gammaproteobacteria bacterium | reverse complement strand
AATGAAGACTATGCCGAAACCGATGAGCGCGTTAAGGTGCGTAGCAGTAATGGCGACCGTGTTGACGGTGTAGGCGCTCAGGTGTGGTTAGCCGAACCGATGCGCCTTCTTCTTAAATCAAATTCAAAAGCTCACTATGCAACGAAAAAACCTTAACGTTCTTCTGTTACTTTCGATCCTTAGCGCACCTGTTTTTGCGTTAACCTCAGACAAAGATCAACCGATTGATCTGACCGCAGACAGTGCCGACATGAACGATGGTAAAGGCACAAGCATATACATCGGCAATGTCGATATCCGACAGGGAAGCCTACGCATTCAAGGCGACAAAGTGACCGTTTTTCATCAAGGTCGTGACCCACAGCGTTTTCTAGCTATCGGAAATGTACGCTTCCAACAAACCGCTGATGACGGGAAGCTAATTAAAGGTAAGGCCGATAAAGTTGAATACGAGATGGATAGCGAATACATGCAAATGACCGGTAACGCATGGCTCAACCAAGGTGGTGACATGATGGAAAGTGATCGCATAACCTACGATCGCGTCAAATCCGTGGTCAAAGGCGGCAGCGCTGCTCAAGGTAAGCAACGTGTGCGCATGCGTTTAATGCCTCAAAACGACAAGAAATAAATATGTCCCAACTCTCAGCCGAAGGTCTAGTTAAACGTTATAAAGGGCGTAGCGTTGTTAATGGTGTTTCTGTACACCTTGATACAGGAGAAATTGTTGGCCTGCTTGGCCCAAACGGTGCTGGCAAAACCACTAGCTTCTACATGATTGCCGGTCTTGTGCACCCCGATGGCGGTAGCGTGCGCCTGGGCAATAACGACATCACTGATAAACCGATGCATGCTCGTGCGCAACAAGGGCTGAGCTATCTTGCGCAAGAGCCCTCTATTTTTCGCAAACTCACCGTTGCGCAAAATGTTCTTGCGATCCTTGAGATGCGCCACGATCTTAATAAAGATCAACAACAGGCCAAGTGTGACGAGCTACTTCACGAGTTCAATATTGGACACTTAGCCAACAATATGGCGATTAGCTTATCTGGCGGTGAACGCCGTCGCTTAGAGATTGCACGCGCATTAGCCATAGAACCCAAATTTCTTTTACTGGACGAACCCTTTGCCGGCGTGGACCCAATCTCGGTCATCGATATTCAACGAATCATTCAGCATTTAGCTGAACGTGGCATCGGCATCTTGATCACTGACCATAATGTGCGCGAAACCTTGGGGATCTGTTCGCGTGGCTACATCATGAATGATGGCGCCGTACTGGCGCATGGCTCACCCTATGAATTGCTAAATAATCCTGAGGTCCGCACAGCCTATCTTGGTGAGCACTTCCGCTTATAGGCAAGCACTGCTATCCTATAATTTCATAGCAAGGATGCCAATTGGCATGAAATTTGATGCTAGGAAGGAATCGCTAGGTGGCACATAACAATAACAACCTGCTGAGATCATGAAGCCGTCCCTACAGCTCCGCTTTGGGCAACAGCTCACCATGACCCCTCAACTGCAACAGGCAATCCGTCTGCTGCAGCTCTCCACACTCGACTTACGCCAAGAAATCCAAGACGCGCTCGACAGCAACATGATGCTCGAGCCGGAAGAAGAGACAAGCAATGAAGTCTCACTTGACGACGAGCTTCGCCCTGATATCTCCACTAACGACGCGAACAATGAAACCGAGGTCAATCTCGAGACTGAGAGCATGCCGGATGAAATGGCGACTGACTCTCAATGGGAAGACATTTACGACAGCCTACCGACCCAAACCGCGAGCACTGCTAGCGCCGATGACCATGCTGAGTTCATCGCACAACAGAGTGCTGATCTCTCCTTGCATGCGCATCTAAGTTGGCAGCTTGAGATGTGCCGCCTCTCGGAATCGGACCACGAAATTGGTGAAGCGATCATCGATAGCGTGAATGATGATGGTTACCTGACAGCTAGCATTGAAGAGCTCATCGAATCGGTTCAGCCACTTGAAGTTGAAGAAGACGAAGTGATCGCAGTGTTGCACCAAATCCAACAGTTTGATCC
>CAZEWM010000162.1:0-2150 GCA_964516045.1 uncultured Gammaproteobacteria bacterium | reverse complement strand
TTTTTACCTCTGGCGCATGCCTATGAGCATATGGCAGGTCTGCATTTACCCATTACGCTGGGTAGTGAGATTTATTACTGTGAATCATTAGATAAGTTGGCGCAGTATTTAGGTGAAGTGTCACCAACGGTCTCGACGGCTGTGCCACGTTTATATGACACGCTCTACAGCAAAATTCGCGCAGGGGTGGATAAGTCGAGCAACTTTAAAAAGATGCTCTTTGCCAAAACGTTGGATATCGGTCGGCGTCGTTTCTTGGGTGAGTCGTTATCGATTATCGATCGGATGGTTGACCCATTACTGAGCGTGCTGGTGCGTAAAAAACTCAAAGCTCGCTTTGGTGGTCGCATTAAGTATTTTGTCTCGGGTGGTGCTGCGCTAAACCCAGAGGTGGGTTTGTTTTTCTCATCGCTAAATATCGGCATCTTGCAGGGCTATGGTCAAACAGAAGCCGCACCACTGATCAGTGTTAATTTACCCAACAAAATCAAAATGGCCAGTGTCGGTCCTGCGATTGATGGGGTAGAGGTAAAGCTGAGCGATGCAGGTGAACTGCTCGTAAGAGGCGATAACGTTATGAAAGGTTATTGGCGTGATGAGAATGCTACGGCAATGACGATTAAAGATGGCTGGCTGTATACCGGTGACTTAGCTGATATAGATGAAGATGGCTACATCACCATTAGTGGCCGTGCAAAAGACCTAATTGTGACATCGGGTGGCGATAACGTAGCGCCAGTAAAAATTGAAAGCCTGCTCACACTCGAAGATGAGATTGCTCAAGCGGTGATTGTCGGTGATGGTCGTTCATGGCTCAGCGCAGTTATTGTGCCTGAAGAAGACTTTGTTAAATCACTTGGTGAAGATAAAGACCTGCATGCCGAACTTGCCAAAGTGGTTAGACAAGCGAATGAATCGCTGAGCTCAATCGAGCGTATTCGTAAATTCATTGTGCGTGATGAGATGTTCTCTATCGAGAATGGCTATGTCACACCAACGCAAAAGATAAAGCGTGCCAAAGTGATCGAAGATTATGCGGATCAAATCGATGCGCTCTATACCCGAGGCTAAGGGATGCGTTTAAAGCTATTTAGTGCCAAGGCTTATGACATTGCCAGTTTTGATCGTGAATGTCCTGATGCGGTTAAGCTGAGCTATACCGATAAGGCATTAACACTTGAAACGGCAGAGCAGGCATTAGATTGTGATGCAGTCTGTGTATTTGTGAATGACTCTTTAGATGAGCCGGTGCTAGTCGCCTTAGCGAAACAAGGTGTTAAACATGTCTTGTTACGTTGTGTAGGGTTTGATCGTGTAGATCTGCAAGCCGCTAAACGCTTAGGTCTTTGTGTGAGTCGTGTATCGGCGTATTCACCACATGCGGTTGCAGAGCATGCCGTTATGTTGATGTTGGCATTGAACCGCCGATTACTGAAAGCACAGCAACGTCAGCAACATGCAGACTTTACGTTAGATGGTTTGGTTGGGCGTGACCTGTCCTCACTCACGGTCGGTATTTATGGCGTAGGTCGGATTGGTCAAGTTGCGGCATCCGTCGTAAAAGGCTTTGGTGCGCGTGTGTTGCTCAGTGACCCTGTGCAAGGTTCGTCTGGCCTGGGTGAGTGGGTATCGCCAGATCAGTTACTCAGCGATTCAGATATTGTCAGTTTGCATATGCCGATGTGTGATGCGAATCATCATCTAATCAATGCAGATCGTTTATCGCAGATGAAACCTCACGCCTTACTCGTCAATACCTCGCGAGGTTGTTTAGTGGATGTGCCAGCTGTTATATCGGCACTGGATGCGGGGCAGCTGGGTGGTTATGCCGCAGATGTGTATGAGCATGAGGCGGATATCTTCTTTAATAGGCATGACTCAGTGAGTGATGCGGTACTGGCGCAGATGATTGAGCGGGATGATGTTATTTTGACCCCGCATCAGGCCTTTTTGACCGAAGAGGCGTTACGCGATATCGCGCAGACGACATTGCAGAACGCTGTCGCATTCTCGTCTGGTCAAAAGCTGCCAGAAAGTGATGTGGTTGTGGCTTAAGCGATTGATTATTAGACTTTTAGTGATCGTCTGATAATGTCTAAGAAAAATCTAGCCGAGCTTATTTTGATTTCTGATACACTTTTCAAAAAGTC
>CAZEWM010000161.1:0-2151 GCA_964516045.1 uncultured Gammaproteobacteria bacterium | reverse complement strand
GGGGATGCTTTATGAGTATCTCAGCAGCAGATTTCGGCAAGGTGGCAGTCGTGATGGGTGGCTTTGCAGCTGAGCGCGAGGTGTCATTAATCAGTGGCAAAGCGGTTCTAGAAGGGCTTCAGTCTAAAGGCATTGATGCGCATGCGATCGATCTGGATCGTGATGTTGTGTCTACGTTGAAGCAAGGTGGGTTTGATCGTGTCTTTAATGTAGTACATGGTCGTGGCGGTGAAGATGGTCAATTAAGTGGCACGCTTGATCTGTTAAAGATGCCATACACCGGATCGGGTGTTCTCGGTTGCGCGTTGGCGATGGATAAATATCGCACCAAGCAAATCTGGCAATCATTGAATTTACCCACGCCAAATTATTTACTTATTGAATCTAAAGCGCAGCTGGCTGACGCGGCAAAACTTGGGTTTCCATTAATGCTCAAAGCTGCTTTAGAAGGTTCAAGTATCGGTGTTGTGAAAGTGTCTAATGAGCAGGCACTCGAAGCGGCATGGGAAGAGGCGTCGGCCTGCAATTCGCATGTGATCGCAGAACAGTTTGTCGATGGTGGTGGCGTTGAATACACCTGCTCAATTTTGGGTGATCGAGCACTACCTTTGATTGCGCTACATGCAAAAAATGATTTCTACGATTACGAAGCAAAGTATTTAGCTGACGATACCGAGTATCGGGTGCCATGCGGTTTGGATGAAACAAAAGAAGCTGAGATTCAAGCGCTGTGCTTAAAAGCATTTAAAGCAGTTGATGCTAAAGGCTGGGGGCGAGTTGATGTGATGCTCGATCAAGCAGCTAATCCTTGGTTGATTGAAGTCAATACAGTGCCTGGAATGACCAGCCATAGCTTGGTGCCAATGGCGGCTAAAGCGGTGGGTCTTTCTTTTGCGGATTTGGTCTGGGAAGTCCTAGCGCAAACACTGGAGGTGGGTCATGGCTAAGAAAGCCGTTCGTCAATCTCCAGTCTCTATATTAAATGCATGGTGGAGCACCTGGTTGATGGTTGCCTTTTTAACCGGTGGCGCTCTAGTCGCGTCATGGGTGTATCTTACTTCGCCGGGGCAACTGCCATTCAAGTCAGTAAGCATTCAAGGTGAGTTTGAATATCTGGATCGTGCAGATGTAGAGCGTCGAGTTGAAGAGTATCTCGAGGGCGGTTTTGTTTCTCTTGATATGGATACCTTGCGTGCGGCTATCAATGATTTGCCTTGGGTTGCAGATGTGGCGATACGCCGTCAGTGGCCAGATACCTTACATGTCCAAGTGACAGAGCAGTCACCTTTAGCACATTGGGGTGATAAGGCATTTGTGAATCTTCAAGGTGATGTCTTTATCCCGGAGAAAACACTTGATGTGGCGTCTTCGATTTATTTGATGGGTCCCGAAGGCAGCTCATATACCGTGGTCGAACAATATCTTGCCTTGCGCTCAAGCGCGGTGAGTTTACCCATACGTATTAAATCATTGTCGCTCAATCAATATGGTGAATGGCATGTGAAATTTGATGACGGATTAGATTTAGAACTTGGCAGCGAAGCAGTGACGCAGCGTTGGAACCGATTCACTAAACATTATTCCCAAGTTGTGGCGCAGAAAAAACCACAGCGTATCGATATGCGTTATGAGCACGGATTTGCAGTGCGTTGGTCAGATGAAGCAGTTATTGAGGTAAAAGCTAATGGTTAAGAAAGTCGATCGAAATACGATTGTTGGTCTCGACATTGGCACATCAAAGATCGTTGCGATTGTTGGCGAAATAAAAGATGACAATACTCTCGAAATCATTGGCTTAGGTTCGCATCCTTCGCATGGTTTGAAGAAAGGAGTTGTGGTTAATATCGACTCGACTGTGCAATCGATTCAACGTGCGATTGAAGAAGCTGAGCTCATGTCTGGGGTTGAGATTCATTCAGTCTATGCTGGCATTGCCGGTAGTCACGTGCAGAGTTTGAACTCCCATGGTGTTACTGCAATAAAAGATGGTGAGGTTTCGCACGCCGATGTTGAGCGTGTGATTGATGCAGCACGTGCAGTACCAATTTCAGCAGACCAAAAAATTCTGCATATCTTGCCGCAAGAGTTTGTTATCGATAACCAAGAAGGTATTCATGACCCTGTGGGTATGTCAGGTGTTCGACTAGAAGC
>CAZEWM010000160.1:0-2161 GCA_964516045.1 uncultured Gammaproteobacteria bacterium | reverse complement strand
GATAACGGTTTGAGTGGCCATGAGGTTGCTTGGATCATGGTTATCTTGACCATTTCTGCGGGTCTGCTGATGGTCAGCAATATTCTGTTCTCTAGCTTCAAGCAGATCGACCTGAAGGGCAAAGTGCCTTTCATCACCATTGTGGGCTTGATGATTGCCGGCGCAATCGTGGTTTCGGAACCGCCAATCGTGCTCTTCGGTGTATTCATGCTGTATGTCGCCTCAGGCCCCGTTTTGGCCGCTTGGCGCTGGATTAAAAAACGCAGCTAAGTCTAGGATTGCCAAGCAAACTTAGGCTAGGCTATAGTGCAAATATTGTCGTTTTATTAGGTTGAGACATGCGCTTCGAGCACCATTCTTTGTTGAATGCTCACGCACTGATGGGTCGTTTGGCTGATCAGCGTCTAGACCTGTCTGCTCGACTGAACCTACTGCCCTAAGGGGCACGTAGAGAAACGCCTGGATGAAGGCACATATTCATCAATCCAGTTTTCAGAATTCTTAGATGACCCAAGGGTTATCAGACGGAGCAGCTAATGAGCAGCAAAGACCAATTAATTATTTTTGATACCACCTTGCGAGATGGCGAGCAGAGTCCTGGCGCCTCAATGACCAAGGATGAAAAGATCCGTATCGCACGAGCGTTGGAAAAAATGCGCGTTGACGTTATCGAGGCGGGTTTCCCAATTGCCAGCCCTGGCGACTTCGAATCAGTGAAAGCTGTCGCAGAGACAGTGAAAGATTCAACAGTCTGTGGCTTGGCGCGTGCACTTGAGGCCGATATCGATCGTGCGGGTGAAGCGCTTAAGAAAGCTAACTCAGGTCGTATCCATACCTTTATCGCAACGTCGCCCATTCACATGGAACGTAAGTTGCGCATGCAGCCAGACCAAGTGGTCGAGCAAGCGGTATGGGCGGTCAAACACGCGCTTAAATACACCGATAACGTTGAGTTCTCAGCAGAGGATGCAGGTCGTTCAGAGATCGACTTCTTATGTCGCATCTTCGAAGCGGTTATCGATGCCGGTGCTACTACGATTAACGTGCCAGACACGGTGGGCTACAACATCCCTGATCAGTTTGGTAACACCTTGCGTACCTTGATCGAGCGTATCCCTAACTCGGATAAAGCAGTTTTCTCAGTGCATTGTCATAACGACTTAGGTTTGGCGGTAGCTAACTCGTTGGCTGCGGTTAATGCAGGTGCCCGCCAGGTTGAATGTACGATCAACGGTTTGGGTGAACGTGCAGGTAATGCCTCATTAGAAGAGATCGTAATGGCGGTACGTACCCGTCAAGATATCTTTGGCTGTGATACCAATTTAGATACCTCCCAAATCGTGACCTGTTCACGTTTGGTTTCCAATATCACTGGCTTCCCAGTGCAGCCTAATAAGGCGATTGTGGGTGCGAATGCCTTTGCACACGAGTCAGGCATTCACCAAGACGGTGTACTCAAACACCGTGAAACCTACGAGATCATGCGCGCAGAAGATGTGGGCTGGTCGGCGAACCGTATGGTTATGGGTAAGCACTCAGGTCGTAATGCTTTCCGTGCGCGCTTAGAAGAGTTAGGTATCGATTTGGGTACAGAAGAAGCCTTAAACGAAGCTTTCAAGCGTTTTAAAGACTTGGCGGATAAGAAGCACGAGATTTTCGACGAAGACTTACAAGCTTTGGTGACCGATAAAGGGGCTGAAGAGATCAGCGAACGCGTAAAGCTTGTGTCATTGAAAGCCCGTTCAGAAACCGGCGAGACGCCAGTTGCAGATATCACCATTACCGTTGATGGCGAAGAGAAAAGCATCTCATCAGAGGGTAGTGGCCCAGTTGATGCGGCATACCGTGCGATTGAGGCACTGATTAATTCTGGTTCTGATCTCAAGTTGTACTCAGTCAATAACATCACTAGCGGTACTGACTCACAAGGTGAGGTCACAGTTCGTTTGGAAAAAGCGGGTCGTCTGATCAATGGCCAAGGCGCTGATACTGACATCGTTGTGGCATCGGCTAAGGCCTATATCAACGGCATCAATAAACTGATGCAAGCTGTTGATAAAGCGCATCCTCAAGGCGACGTGTAATTCACGGGCCGCGAAAGAATCATGGATCAGCGGCGTCTAGCGTATCTCAATGCCATGGGTATCGATGTGTGGCTCGA
>CAZEWM010000159.1:0-2162 GCA_964516045.1 uncultured Gammaproteobacteria bacterium | reverse complement strand
ACTTTGAAAACTCCGACATGTTGTATGTGCCTCAGATTTACTGGGAGTACACCCGTAGCAGCGTCATGACGCAAGAGCGAATCTACGGTACCCCCGTTGATGATATTGAGTCACACATTAAGAACGGCGTCGATTTAGAGCGCCTATCAGCACTTGGTGTTGAGATCTTCTTTACTCAAGTATTCCGCGATAACTTCTTCCATGCTGACATGCATCCAGGCAATATTTTTGTTCGCGACGATGGTAACTACGTTGGTGTCGACTTCGGCATCATGGGTTCATTGACAACAGAAGACCAACGTTACCTTGCTGAGAACTTACTTGCTTTCTTCCATCGTGATTATCGCAAGGTGGCTGAGCTACACGTTGATTCTGGTTGGGTACCTCGTGACACCCGAGTCGAAGAATTCGAAGCCGCTATTCGCGCTGTGTCAGAACCTATTTGGGAAAAGCCCATCAGTGAAATTTCCTTTGGTCATTTCTTACTGCGCCTCTTTCAAACTGCGCGCCGCTTTAATATGGAAGTGCAGCCTCAATTAGTACTGCTGCAAAAAACATTACTCAATATCGAAGGGCTGGGCCGCCAACTTTATCCTCAACTTGATCTATGGAAAACAGCTAAGCCTTTCATGGAAAAGTGGGTGGCTGAGCAAGTCGGCGTTAAAGCCTTTGCACGTCGCATTAAAGAAAGCTTGCCACAGCTATCTGAAGAGCTACCGCAACTGCCACACTTAACCTATCGAGTACTTAAGAAAGCCGCCGATGGCGAATTAACACTGAATTGGCAATCACATCAGCTTGATGACATCAAACAGCAACTCGCGGATAGCGCACTACGTGGTCGATTACTCCACAGTGGCGGCATCCTGATCGTTGCGGGCTTGTTAGTTCACCTTGCGGATAAGCCACTTATTCCAATGAGTGATAATCTTTGGATCACAGCAGGCGCTGCCGGTGTTGGCGCCTTACTTGTGTTGACAGGCTTGTTGAAGCGTTAACGCTTCAACGGAAGCTCAACTGCATCCCGAGCTTCTTTTCCCTCTAAACGCTCAATCAAAGTTAGCGCAAAATCCATCGCTGTTCCTGGGCCGCGAGAGGTCACGATCAAACCATCTTCACATACCGCTTGTTCGGTCAGTGTTACTTTGTCGTTTTCACTCAGAGTGATCGCGTCTGGATAGCCAGTGATGGTTTTATCTTTAACAACGCCTGCTTTAACCAACACTTTGGGTGCCGCACATATCGCTGCAGTAAGTCGCTGCTGTTTAGCTTGCTGCTGTAAAAGAGTAATGACGCGTTCATCATCAGCTAAATGATCTGCACCGGGAAGACCGCCCGGCAACACAATCAAATCGAAATCCTGTTGCATCACATCATGCAAGCTCGTATCAGGAATCAGCTTAACACCGCGGCTACAGGTAACCGAATCACCATCTAAGCTAGCAACCGTCAAATTAATTTGAGCGCGACGCAGCAGATCAATCACCGTGACCGCTTCCAGCTCTTCACTGCCATTCGCAACAATCACTAGTATGCTTTTGGACATGCTCACCTCGAATCAGCGAAGTACCGACAAACCTTTCAACAGGTTTAACGCTTCAAATAAGGCGTAATCTTTTTTCGCCAGCGATGTTTTGTTTTTGCCTTCGGCATCTTCTTCATGCGCATCTGGGTTATCAAGATGTCCAGTCAGATTAGCTTCAGATAAGGATACGCCCTTGTCTTCACTATCTTTGAGTTCAAGCTTTTGTAAAACAATATCCGGCTCTATGCCTTCGGCTTGGATTGAACGACCGTTCGGCGTGAAGTAACGCGCTGTGGTTAACTTGATACCGACTTGTTCATTCACATTAACGATAGTTTGAACCGAGCCTTTACCAAAGGTCTTTTGACCCATAATGATGGCACGTGAATGATCTTGTAATGCACCAGCCACAATCTCTGATGCGGATGCTGAACCATCGTTTACCAGTACAACTAATGGCGCACCTTTGATCATGTCACCAGGCTTAGCTTCGAAGCTTGCGCGCGAATCTTCATTGCGCCCTTCGGTATAGACCACTAAGCCATGCTCTAAAAAGATATCGCTAACTTCAACCGCTTCGGTCAGAACACCACCTGGGTTATTGCGAAGATCGAGCACCAAGCCTTTCAATGGCTCA
>CAZEWM010000158.1:0-2164 GCA_964516045.1 uncultured Gammaproteobacteria bacterium | reverse complement strand
GTCATACCATCACGACCATCAAGCAAGAAGATCAAATGATCTGCTTCACCAATCGCATGCTTTACCTGCTTCTCCATGAGTACATCAATGCCGTCGGCTTGGCCACTGATACCGCCGGTATCAACAATGACATACGGATGCGCGCCAATCTTGCCAACGCCATGTTGACGATCGCGTGTAATACCTGGCTGATCAGCAACCAAGGCATCACGCGAGCGCGTTAAACGATTAAACAGCGTCGACTTACCCACATTCGGGCGGCCGACCAATGCAATAACAGGAAGCATCAAGGCTGTGCACTCACCTTAAGAAGCGTTAAACGACCACCACGATCTTGTACTAAGACATGACCATTGATGGCAACAAGACCTGATTCGATCGGATCATCCAATTCAATACGCCCAAGGAAGGCGCCATCAGCAGCTGACATCACATGGAGATAACCTTCGATATCGCCCGCAATAACCACTCCACCTAAAGACACCACATCGGATGTCTGACGGTTCTTTAGACCTTCTTGGCGCCAACGTGCAGCACCTGTATCCAGGTCAAATGCCCATACCAAGCCTTTATCATCAGCGGCATATAAGCTTTTGCGATCGGTATCCATTGAGCGATATGACGAAAAATTACGACGCCACATTGCCTGACCGTTACGAGCATTGATTGCCGCAACCTGCCCTTGGAAAGTTGAAACGTAAGCAACACCATCCAGCAATACCGGTGGTGCATCGATATCTGCTAATCGCTCGAGCTCAGAACGGCCACGAGGAACAGATACGGTGGTATCCCAGACAACCGCGCCAGTCTCAGCATTCAAAGCCACCAAACGACCGCCCGCCAAACCAAAATAAACAACACCGTCTTGCAACACAGGTGAGCTACTACCACGCAGAGTCAGCGCAGGAATCTCACGCTCAAATTGCCAAAGCTGCGCACCATCCGTTAGAGATAGAGCAGTTACCTTGCCATCAATGGTGCGCACAATAACGCGCTGATCATCCATCACCGGCGTTGAAAGTACTTCACTACTCACACGCTGACGCCAGATAAGCTGACCATCAATCGCCGCAAACATCAGTAATTCGGCATCTCGCGTGCCGACAGCTACGTAGCGATCATTAACACCCGGACCTCCGGACAAAGTCGCTTCAGTTTCATTTGCCCAAATGACTTTGCCTGATGCGAGATCAAGTGATTGCAAGAGCCCTTCACCATCAGCCACATACACACGATCGTTAGAGATAGCGGGATATAAATGCAGACGATGATCATTCTCAGCCAAGCTGATTTTCCACACTTCACTCAGCGCCACTTTTTCATCAAAGTCAGTTAATTCAGCGAGTGGGTTTTTTTCAGCTGGCTGAATGTATTCAACAACACTTGAGCAAGCACTTAATGTAAATGCTAACGATACCGCGACCAGAAAACGAATCATTGAGTGCAACTTACTTTCCCTCAACTGGTGTGACATCAACAATCTTCATGCTGAGCAAACGCATATCGGTCACACCACTAGATGCAGCAGCTTGATAAGCGGCCAGTGCAGCAACCTTGTCACCTTGCGCACGCGCAATGTCACCTTGGAGCTGCTCAAAGTCACCCTTCATGAAAGTGCCTGCCGCTGAGATAACTTCTTTAGCCGCATCGTATTGCTGTTGATCGACAAGCAGTGCTGCCAAACGTAAACGCGCCAAATCCACTAACACTGGATCAGGTGCATTCGCCATAACCCACTTTAGTTCAGAACGTGCTCGATCTGGATTGCCAGCTTTGTAAGCTGCTTTAGCTTGTTGCATCGCTGCATAGCTCGCATAAGCGGTACCGGCATAGTCAGCTTTTAGCTGTGTTGCTGTGTTATCAAAATCAGCGCCCGATTTAGTCGCCTGCTCGATCTGTGCATACAGCTGTGATGCCGCCTCACCTTGCGAGGTTTGAAACATTTGCCAGCCCTGCCAGCCAAAGATAATGCCGAAACCAAGACCTGCACCCACAATGATTGAAACGGCATTTTCTTTCCACCATTTCTTCAGCGCTTCTGCTTGTTCGTCATCAGATAAATACGTACTCATGGTTATGCCTCAAACTGCAAAGAGGTTAAAAACTCAGTGAGATCATCCCATGCCACCATCTCTTGGTCGCGTTGATCTCGTAAAAACTTAAC
>CAZEWM010000157.1:0-2237 GCA_964516045.1 uncultured Gammaproteobacteria bacterium | reverse complement strand
CTCATTTGATGAATATATCCTTCGTCTCAATTCTGGAAGTGGACTTGTTGGTCCACAGAAAACCTCTGCGCATTCAATGTTGGAGTTGATGGCATCACCACAACTCTCCGCTAAGGCGGAATTTGCCTATCGAGTTTCAGTGCCTTTAGGTGTCATCGTTTTTACAGTCTTGGCGTTTGTATTATCAAAATCAGAGCCTCGAAAAGAAGTGCATGGCCGTTTGGGCTTTGCGATTTTGACTTACTTTATATTTTTCAATTTACAGCGAGTGGGTGAGCGCTGGATTGTGCAAGATGTTGTGCCACATCAGATTGGTTTGTTTTGGCTGCTTGCTTTGATGCTCGCTATTGCGGGAATCGTAATGTTTTTTGATTCCGTGAAATGGCGAAAGCTTCGTCAGCAATTGCTCAGTGGTATTCAGTCATGACGATCTTAGAGCGTTATGTTGCCAGAACGGTCACCCGTGCTACTTTAACGACCTTGATTGCGCTGGTAGCGCTGTTAGTGCTGTTTAATTTTATTGATGAATTTGAAGATGTTGGGCGTGGCTACGAAACGCTTGATGCCTTTATTGTGGGTAGCTTATCAGCACCGCGCTATTTATATGAGCTATTTCCCGTAGCGGTTCTGATTGGAGCGCTTTTGGCGCTCGGTGGATTGGCTAGTCACAGTGAAATAACCGCGATGCGATCAGTGGGATTTTCGAGCAATCATCTTCTTAAAGCCTTGCTTAAGATGGGCGCGGTATTGATGGCTATTGTTGCACTGATGGGTGAGTATTTTGGTCCTATCGCGGAGAACTTTGCTCAGGATTATCGTCACGCAAAACTCCATGGCACGGTAGTGATGCGGTCTCGGCATGGCTTCTGGGCGCGCGAGGGTGATTCGTTTGTGAATATCCGTCGGGTTGCCAATGGTTCGACTATTCAACAAGTTAAAATCTACGACTTTAAGAAAGACAACACGTTATCTTTGGCTACCTCTGCCAACAGTGGTGAGCATATTAATGAAGAATGGAAACTCAAGGATATCCAACAGACCGAATTCACCGCGTTATCGCTATCGAATCGTCAATTGGAATCAGCCACATGGAAATCTCAGTTTGACCCAAGTGTTCTAGCGGTGGCCGTTGTTCGGCCTACAATGCTTTCAACAACGGAGCTGATTGAATACATCGACTTTTTAGATCACAACGGGCAGAACGCCAATGAGTACGAAGTCGCTTTGTGGACTAAGTTGGCAACACCCATCGCCTCGATTGTCATGTTGGTATTGGCTGTTCCTTTTGCACTAGGCAACCAACGTGATGCCTCGCGAGGTAAACGGATCTTTACAGGTATGATTCTTGGCGCGAGTTTTTATCTATTAAGTCGTGCCATGTCGTATGTGGCAGTCGCATACAGTGTCAGCCCTGGCTTGATGGTTATCATTCCATCACTGGTTTTCTTAGGCTCTGCGCTCTGGCTGCTTAAACGCGTGCGCTAAGTTTTCTTGCGCTTTTGCACCATGACCAATCGAGTATTCGATAGCAGGTCATGCCAACTACGATTCTC
The DNA here is from genome assembly GCA_964516045.1 of uncultured Gammaproteobacteria bacterium. Lineage (GTDB taxonomy): Bacteria > Pseudomonadota > Gammaproteobacteria > Chromatiales > Chromatiaceae > VMDJ01. The sequence goes on along the minus strand of CAZEWM010000157.1, from coordinate 684 downwards.
TTTATCAAATAACACCCAAATAAAACCAAGTCCAAGGGGCAGCCACGACAATAGGGCGGCAAGGTAACGTTTAATTGTGGCCGATCGAGAGATGGGATCACCACTTAAATCAACAATTTTGATGCGCCATGAGCGCATGCCAAGTGTCTGCCCGCCATGCATCCAAAACCACGCGAAGAAGATCCATGGGCTGAGCAAAAGATAGCTCTGCAATACAAGATAATTGCCATCACCGACATGATCCATCAGGGCATTCCGGATAACGGCATCTAGTGTGGTTCCGATCAGCCAAATGGCAGCAATAAGCCAGAAATCATAGAAAATAGCGGCCAAAATACGCAAAAGACCCGGTCTAACAGCGTTTTCCAATTTTTCCGACATTTAGGGTAATTCCCCGGTTAACTTGGTAGGGCTCAGGATAGCCGAACTAGCTTTTGAGTTCATATGATTGCATTCCTTAAGGGAGATGACTCATGGCGCAATTGTCAGAACATTCGGATATCACACCACATGAGGTGGTCGTTTCTTGTGCTCGATTTGGCTTGTTCCGTGCATTCATGGTTCGCTTAGATGATCAGCATCTCTTTCTGAAGTCCGATCTCACGCGCTTGTGCCTTTCTGAAAAGGCAGAAATTCTCACGACGCATCAAGATGAAGGTCAAGAATGGACTGAGAAACTTTTTG
>CAZEWM010000156.1:0-2257 GCA_964516045.1 uncultured Gammaproteobacteria bacterium | reverse complement strand
AAAACAAACGTAAAGATGCGCTGGTGAAATTACTAGATGCGGCTGAGCGCGCTCCTGAGTATCTGCCTGAAATTATCCGTGAGATAGTGGATATCTATCGTAGTGAAGGCGATATGCGAGGTGTTCGCGCATTCCTTGAAGATCAGGTGAAGCGTCACCCGAACCAGGGTACAGAGTTATTCTTAGCTGAAATTATTCGTCAGCAATCTGGCGATGCGGAGGCAACGCGTTTCTTGGGTGAATACATTGCAAAAAATCCATCGATGCCGGGCTTGATTCGCTTGGTTGAGTTGCAATGTACGATGCCCTCAATGGGTAACGATCATTTACTTTATAACGTGCGAGCGCATTTGCACCGTTTAATGGCAGAACGTATTAACTATCAATGTCAGAAATGTGGCTTTGAAGCTAAACAGTTGCATTGGCAATGCCCTAGCTGCGACTCGTGGAGCACAATTAAACGCCGCTCCTTAATTGAAGCTGACAATCAAATTAAAACCGTGAAGGAAGTTTTATGACGGATCTTGGACCTCGCATCATTATTGCTTTGGATTACCCCAATGAGGCTTCAGCATGGCAATTGATTGATCAACTCGATGCCAAGATGTGTCGCCTGAAAATTGGTAAAGAGATGTTTACCCGTTTGGGTCCTGATTTTGTGCGTAAAGTCATCGATAAGGGCTTTGATGTTTTTCTTGACCTCAAGTATCACGACATTCCAAATACGGTAGCAGCGGCTTGCGAAGCCGGTGCGGATTTAGGCGTATGGATGATGAATGTGCATGCTGCAGGTGGTCGCAAAATGATGGAGACCGCAGCGAACCGCTTGGCAAAGCTTCAGTCACGACCTTTGCTCATTGCAGTAACTATTCTGACCAGCTTGAGCGCCGATGAAGTGGCTGAAATTGGTTATCCAGGGTCACCGCAAGAGAATGTCAGTCGTTTTGCGGCGCTAACTGAATCGAGTGGATTAGACGGCGTCGTGTGTTCGCCACTAGAAGCAGGTGTGTTGAGAGGTGAGCGAAGCGCTGACTTTCGCCTTGTGACGCCAGGTGTGCGTCCGGCAACCGCTTCTATGGATGATCAAACTCGCGTTATGACACCAGGTGATGCAATGCGTGCAGGTTCTGATTTCCTAGTGGTTGGGCGACCTATAACCGCAGCTGAAAACCCGTTGGAATCTTTAATAGCCATCAATGCTGAGGTTAATTCAGCTTTGTCATGAAATATGACGTAGAAATTCTCGATGAGTCCGTGCTCAGCGAGCATTTTTTCACGTTAAAGCAATACAAAGTTAAACACAGCAGTTTTCTAGAGGGCGATTGTCCTGCTGTTGTGCGTGAGCGCCTAGAAGGTAAAACGGCCGTATCTATATTACTTTTTGATCCTCGTAAGGATGCGATTGTGTGTGTCGAGCAGTTCCGCATTGGCTTGATGGGTGTTGCGGATCGCTCATGGAGCATAGAGACAGTCTCTGGATTTTGTGACATTGCACATGAGCAGCCTCATGAGGTTGCCGCTCGTGAAGTCGTTGAGGAAACTGGCTGCGAGCTACAAGATCTCATTGAGGTCGGTGAATTCTTTGTGAGTCCAGGCAGTTCCACAGAGCGTATAACCGTATTTGTGGGTTGTGTTGATAGCGCTAAGGTTTCAGGAGTTCATGGGCTTGCACATGAAGGGGAAGAGATAAGGCCTTTAGTGATTCCTCGCGAAGCTGCTGTGAGTCAGTTATTTAAAGAGCTCAATTCCACAAGCATTATTATTGCGTTGCAGTGGCTGCAGATAAATCTAGATGAACTTAATCAGCGCTGGTTATAGCGTTTTTCGCATTGTTTGATGCGGAATGCCTGCATCGTCAAATACATCACTGATGATCGTATACCCGCGCTTTTCATAAAAAGGGATTGCGGTGATCTGTGCGTTTAAGAACACCTCAGTAAGTTCATTCTCTTGCGCGATTAATTCAAGATGATCGAGTATTTTGTTGCCGTAGCCTTGTTTGCGATGTGCTTGCAATACTGCGAGTCGCCCAATATGCCCGTCAAGAATAATCCGACCTGTGCCGACTGGTTGACCATCCACAAGGCATAAAACATGCGCGGCAAGTGGATCGTCGGTATCAATTTCTAATTCGATAGGGACTTTCTGCTCATCAACAAAGACCTGATATCGAATGTTGCTTAAGAGCTCTTTACCTTTCTCCCAGGTCGTTCGTTGTATTTGTTCACTCATCAACAACCCACCAATTGCGACGCAC
>CAZEWM010000155.1:0-2292 GCA_964516045.1 uncultured Gammaproteobacteria bacterium | reverse complement strand
CGCAACAAATTAATGCTCTATTGGCGCAAATGCATCGCCGTCACGAACGTATTCGCCATGCAATGAGTGATATGGCGCACAGCCTTAAAACGCCACTTGCTTTAATGCGCTCACAACTCAAAGCTGACGATACCGAGGTCAATCAGCAAATCGATGAGATCGACCGAATGATTCGTTACTACCGTCAACGCGCTACGCTTGCAGGCACTGATCAATTTGGAGCACTGAGTCGCCCTCACAATATCGCTCAACGCATCGCACAGAGTTTGGAAAAGGTGCATCGTGGCAAATCACTACACATCACCGTCGAGATACCTGAGGATCTTGAATGCCGTGCAGATGAAGGTGATCTCTACGAGCTGTTTGGCAACCTTTTAGAGAATGCCGCGAAATATGCTAAACAATCTGTAAAGGTCAGTTACAACAATGGAACCTGGGACATATCAGATGATGGACCTGGCATTTCCGCAGCAGATGCTAAGCGCGTTCTTCAACGTGGGCAACGTGCCGATGAACAGCGTCCCGGTCAAGGCATTGGCTTGGCCGTGGTGAAAGCGATTGTTGAGCAATACGACGGTCAGGTGGAAATAAATAAAAGCACATTGAGCGGCGCCGAGATTCGCTTCAGCCTACCTGCCGCTGAGTTCAATTAAGCCTCATCCTTCTCAAAACCCAATGATGCCGAATTGATACAGTAACGAAGACCCGTCGGTGCAGGCCCATCAGGGAAAACATGTCCAAGATGTGAACCACATTTACGGCAATGCACCTCAATGCGAATCATGCCGTGAGAGCTATCTTTTTGCTCTTCTACCGCCTCATTAGTGGCTGGCTGAAAGAAACTTGGCCAACCGGTGCCAGAATCAAACTTGGTCTGCGAAGTAAAAAGCGGCTCATCGCAAACCGCACAGGTGTAGGTGCCCTCTTCGTGGTGATCCCAGAACTTACCTGAGAAGGCATGCTCAGTGCCCTGCTCACAACAGATCTGGAACTGTTCCGAGCTCAATTTCTGACGCAATTCATCACGCAATTTTTCGTCTTTTATATCCATTTTTCCGCACGTCCCTCTCACGCAGTTTTTTAAAGGGATTAATGACTTGCTAGTAACAAGCAGTGATCAATATACTCGCCGTTTGCTTTGAGAAAAACCATAGGTTCAACCATGACAGATTCTAGTTTCCACCCAAGCCAACGCACGCTTATGGGCCCAGGTCCTTCAGATGTTCCACCACGCATTCTTGAAGCAATCGGCCGTCCAACCTTAGGTCATCTCGATCCTGAATTCGTTGGATTGATGGACGAAACTAAAAAGCTCCTGCAATACGTCTTTAAGACCGAAAGCGAGCTCACCATGCCAATATCAGCGCCTGGCTCGGCAGGGATGGAAGCTGCGTTTGTTAATTTGGTCGAGCCAGGTGACAAAGTCATTGTTTGCCAAAACGGTGTGTTTGGCGGTCGCATGAAAGAAAACGTTGAGCGCTGCGGCGGTACCGCTGTCATGGTGATGGATGACTGGGGTAAGCCAGTGGATCCAGCAAAAGTTGAAGATGCTTTGAACGCTAATCCAGATGCCAAGGTTGTTGCCTTTGTCCATGCTGAGACTTCGACTGGTGCTCGCTCTGACGCAAAGACCATCGTTGAGCTTGCGCATAAACATGACTGCTTAGCGATTGTTGATGCCGTAACCTCACTTGCGGGTTCTGAGCTGCGTGTTGATGACTGGGGTATCGATGCGATCTATTCAGGTACACAGAAATGTTTGTCATGTGTACCTGGTATTTCACCCGTGAGCTTCAGTGAGCGCGCACAACACAGAATTGCTAATCGTTCGAGCAAAGTTCAAAGCTGGTTCCTCGACATGAACCTCATCATGGCGTACTGGGGTGGCTCAGCTAAACGTGCTTATCACCACACAGCGCCAGTGAATGCGATGTATGCACTTCACGAATCATTACTGATGGTGAAAGAGGAAGGCCTTGAGAATTCTTGGAAACGTCACTACGAGAATCACCTTGCCTTACGCGCAGGTCTTGAAGCAATGGGCTTGAGCTTCATCGTGGACGAAGACTCTCGTTTGCCACAACTCAACAGCGTAACCATTCCTGAGGGTGCTGACGATGCAGCGGTGCGTACACGTTTGTTGAACGAACACGGCCTTGAGATTGGCGCAGGTCTTGGTGACCTTGCGGGCAAAATCTGGCGTATTGGCTTGATGGGTTATGCAAGCCGTCATGAGAACATTATCAAGTGCTTAGGCGCGCTCGATGGCGTTCTGACTGACATGGGTGTGAA
>CAZEWM010000154.1:0-2315 GCA_964516045.1 uncultured Gammaproteobacteria bacterium | reverse complement strand
ATCCTTCTCACCGAAGAAAGGCAGTTTCCACATAGTCCAGTAGTGGTTTGACGACTGTGATGGATGCTCATGCTCAATCGCAGGAGTCCAACCTTGAGCAATCAAGTACTCAATCTGGTCGTAAACTTCGTCTTGAGTGAACTTTGGCAAAAAGCCGAAAGTCTCGAGAGTATTAGCTGTCTGGTAATCACCAATTTCGTGGCCGTTAGACATAATCTTTTCCTCTTTATGTAACTATTAACGTTTAAACAATCGACAAACGATTACTTAACGTCCAACTTATCAACGGTATCGAATTCGAACTTGATCTCTTTCCAAGTTTCCATTGCGATAGCAAGTTCTGGGCTGTGCTTAGCTGCATCAGTAAGGATGTCCTTACCTTCACGCTCAAGCTCACGACCTTCGTTACGAGCTTTAACACAAGCTTCCAATGCAACACGGTTAGCCGCTGCACCTGCTGCGTTGCCCCATGGGTGACCCTGAGTACCACCACCGAACTGCAAACATGCATCGTCGCCGAAGATAGTTACAAGAGCTGGCATGTGCCAAATATGGATACCACCAGAAGCTACTGCGAATACGCCTGGCATTGAACCCCAGTCTTGATCGAAGAAAACACCACGTGAGCGATCTTCAGGAACAAATGCTTCACGCAATTGATCAACGAAACCAAGAGTAGATTGACGGTCACCTTCCAACTTACCTACAACAGTACCGGTGTGAAGCTGGTCACCACCTGAAAGACGTAGACACTTAGCCAATACGCGGAAGTGAATACCGTGAGCTGGGTGACGGTCGATTACAGCGTGCATCGCACGGTGGATGTGCAACAACATGCCGTTGTCACGACACCAGTTAGCCAAACCAGTGTTAGCAGTGAAACCACCAGTCAGGAAGTCGTGCATGATAATTGGCATGCCCAATTCTTTAGCGTATTCAGCACGCTTGTACATCTCTTCAGGAGTTGCAGCAGTTACGTTCAGGTAGTGACCCTTACGCTCGCCGGTCTCAGCTTCAGCTTTATGAATCGCTTCTGCAACGAAGTCCCAACGGTCACGCCAGCGCATGAATGGCTGTGAGTTAATGTTCTCGTCGTCTTTGGTTAAGTCCAAACCGCCGCGCAAACATTCGTATACAGCACGACCGTAGTTCTTAGCTGACAAACCTAACTTAGGCTTGATGGTACAACCCAACAAAGGACGACCGTACTTGTTCAAGCGGTCACGCTCAACCTGGATACCAGCTGGTGGACCACCACAAGTCTTAATGAATGCGATAGGGAAACGGATGTCTTCAAGACGCAAATGACGCAATGCCTTGAAACCGAAAACGTTACCAACCAAAGAGGTCAATACGTTTACAACAGAACCTTCTTCGAAAAGGTCTAGAGGGTATGCGATGAATGCATAGAAAGCGTTGTCGTCACCAGGTACATCTTCGATGCGGTAACAACGACCCTTGTAGAATTCCATGTCAGTCAGAAGCTCTGACCATACGGTTGACCATGTACCAGTAGATGATTCCGCTGCAACCGCTGCTGCAACTTCTTCCTTAGGTACGCCTGGCTGGCCAGTACACTTAAAACATGCGAGCAAATCGGTATCCAACGGAACATAGTCCGGGGTCCAATACATGTCGCGGTATTCTTTTACGCCTGCATCATATGCTTTTGAGGCCATGTTAAAACTCCTGTGCTTAGTGTCGAGGGACAATGGGTACTATGTCCATCTTGCTCGCGAAGCATAGGAAAGGCACCTCAACCTATACCAATAAATCATTTCTAGCTTTTTCATAGACCATGGTCTATGTTTCAATAATCTTAATATTACCTCAATTAAATCAATAATTTACTTAAACCCACCATCTAACCCCAATCCCTTTTAGGCAATCATCTATGGAATTAGGGTAACAATCTCTATGACTTATCTATAATCGGCTTCTTTTAAAAATGACAACGATGACAGGACAACCATGAGCGACTCTGACCTGAAGTTTGATGACAATAAGAAAGGCACCATAAAAGCACGCTGGGAAGAGCAATTCGACCAAATCGCCACGCCTTTTGAGCAATTCGTAAAGCAAGAAACCACCTCAGGCTTTGTTCTGATGGCTGCTGCACTCGTGGCGCTGATCATGGCAAATACCGCCCTCGGTCCCTACTACGAGCACATGCTTCATATAGAAGGTGGTTTTGCGATTGGCGAGTTCGGCATGACCAAAACTCTGCATCATTGGATCAATGATGGCTTGATGACTCTCTTCTTCTTAGTCGTTGGCCTAGAACTTAAACGCGAATTCTTAGTTGGCGAGCTTGC
>CAZEWM010000153.1:0-2337 GCA_964516045.1 uncultured Gammaproteobacteria bacterium | reverse complement strand
TCTCAGAGGAAGAAGCTGGCCACATGTGGCACATGCGCTACCCACTGAGTAATGGCGAAGGTCACATGACCGTCTCCACCACCCGTCCCGAGACCATGCTTGGTGACTGTGCTGTAGCAGTTAACCCAGAGGATGAGCGCTACAAACATTTGATTGGTCAAACAATCGACCTGCCCTTAACCGGCCGCCAAATCCCAATTGTTGGAGATGAGCACGCGGACCCAGAGTTCGGTACCGGTTGTGTGAAGATCACCCCCGCTCACGACTTTAACGACTACGAAGTATGGCAACGTCATCGCGATGAAACAGCAATCAGCTCACAGATTCATGGCGGCTTGATCAACCTGTTCACGATCGATGCCGCTATTCGTGAAAACGATGCCGACGAAGGTGAACTGATCCCAGCAAAATATATCGGCATGGATCGTTATGAGGCACGTAAAGCGATCGTGGCAGATCTCGATACTTTAGGGTTACTCGACAAGATTGTTGATCACAAACTTATGGTGCCGCGCGGTGATCGTTCCGGCATGGTCATCGAACCTTTCCTAACCGATCAGTGGTACGTCAAAGTTGGACCACTCGCAGAACCTGCGATTAAAGCCGTAGAAGATGGTTCGATTAAATTCGTACCGGACAACTGGAAGAACACCTACTACGAATGGATGCGTAACATCCAAGACTGGTGCATCAGCCGTCAGATTTGGTGGGGACATCGTATCCCTGCCTGGTATGACAAAGATGGCAATGTGTTTGTCGGACGCTCTGAAGATGAAGTCCGCGAAAAACATAACCTTGGCGATACCGTTCTGACACAGGATAACGATGTGCTCGACACCTGGTTCAGCTCTGCTCTTTGGCCTTTCTCAACCCTTGGTTGGCCAGACGACACCGAGCGCTTAAAACAGTTCTACCCAACCAATGTGTTGGTGACTGGCTTTGACATCATCTTCTTCTGGGTTGCTCGGATGATCATGATGGGCCTTAAGTTCATGGATGGCCAAGTGCCGTTCCATGAAGTGTATGTACATGGCTTGGTGCGCGACTCACTCGGCCACAAGATGTCGAAGTCGAAAGGTAATGTGCTTGATCCAATCGACCTAATCGATGGCATCTCACTCGATGATCTACTCGCTAAGCGCACAAGCGGCATGATGCAGCCGCAGCTTGCGAAGAAGATCGAGAAACAAACCAAAAAAGAATTCCCAGATGGCATTCCAAGCTTTGGTACCGATGCCTTGCGCTTCACCTTTGCTGCACTGGCTGCGACCGGTCGCGACATTAAGTTCGATATGGGTCGTATTGAAGGCTACCGCAACTTCTGTAACAAACTGTGGAATGCAGCACGTTATGTGTTGATGAATACCGAAGGCCAAGACTGCGGTCAAAACGGTGGCAAGGTGGAATTCTCAGCGGCTGATCGTTGGATTCAATCTCGCATGCAACAAGCGATTAGCGAAACCACTCACTCGATTGAAGGTTATCGTTTCGACCAAGCCGCTAATGCGATCTATGAGTTCATTTGGAACAACTATTGTGACTGGTACTTAGAGCTTTCAAAGCCGGTTTTGAATAGTGATAGCGCTTCAGAAGCGGCTAAGCGCGGTACACGTCAAACCTTGGTGCGTGTACTCGAAGCATCATTGCGGCTAACCCATCCGATCATGCCTTACATCACTGAAGAGATTTGGCAGCGCGTAGCACCACTTGCAGGCACGCACGATGGATCTGACAACAACACCATCATGACGCAGCCCTACCCTGTAGCTGATGACAGCCTGGTTGATTCTGCTGCAATCACCGAGATGGAATGGGTTATGCAAGCGATCTTAGGTGTGCGTCGCATTAAGGGTGAGATGAACATCTCACCGGGTAAGCCAGTGCCAATATTACTTGGCAACACCAATGAATCCGATCGCAAGAATGCTGAACAACATGAAATCTATTTGGGCTCACTGGCTAAAGTCGAATCGATTGAAGTCCTAGCCGCAGGTGAAGATGGTCCTGAATCAGCTACCGCCTTAGTGGGTGAGATGAAGCTTCTGATTCCGTTAGCGGGATTAATCGATAAAGATGCTGAGCTTGCACGCCTTGAGAAAGAGATGGGCAAGCTAAAAGCAGACATCGAACGCACAGAAAAGAAACTGACCAACCCAGCTTTCGTTGATAAAGCACCCGAAGCGGTCGTCAATAAAGAGCGTGACAAGCTCAACGACGCTAAGTCAGCATTAGATAACCTATCAGCACAAGCTGATCGCATTCGCGCATTGTAAGGATTGATATGAAACCGTTTTTGCCACCGAAAGCTGCACCCATCATGCATGGCTTTTTAGTCTC
>CAZEWM010000152.1:0-2402 GCA_964516045.1 uncultured Gammaproteobacteria bacterium | reverse complement strand
GAATTTTCAGTCAAGCTTGATGCGCTTGGCGGCTTTGTGAGCTGATTATGCGTATCGCTATCGGAAGTAACAAAGGGGGCGTTGGTAAAACAACTTTAGCAATCAATATTGCTTCAGCTTTAAGCCAAAATCATTCCGTGGTTGTTGTCGATGCTGATCCGCAGCGTTCGGTATCTCACTGGAAGTCTATCGCTGGCGATAAAAACAACTTAGATGTGGTCTCGCTCAGTCAGAAAGATGAAATGCTCACTGTGGCTAAGCACTATGATCATTGTGTTATTGATTGTCCGCCCTCGGTTGAGATGGAAGCGACGACAGAGGCAATGCTTGCTGCTGAGTTCTTTTTGATCCCGGTACTACCATCGCCATTAGATTTATGGGCATCTTTGCGCATTGAGGAAGAGTTAACCCGTATTCGTGAAGAAGGGAATGCCTCTTTAAAGGCGGCATTGGTTTTAAACCAAATAGAACCGCGTACCAAGCTTTCGTCGCAAGTGGCGGATGTGCTTAAACAATTATCAATTCCTAACCTGGAAACCCAAATACGTCGGCGCGTTGTTTTTCGAAATGCGATTTTAGATGGGCGTAGTGTGTTCGAGGCGGGTAAGAAAGGACAAGATGCAGCAGATGAGATTTCTGCTGTTCTCAAAGAAATACTTTAATGGAGTCTCATCATGGCTGACGATAAAACAGCAAATAAACTTATGTCTTCAATTGCAGCAGTTAAAGATTCTGATGCCGCAGCAAAGACCTCTAAGACACCTGCTAAAAAAGCAACGGCTAAAAAAGTCGCAAAAAAAGTTGCTGCAAAGCCAGCCGTTAAAAAAGTTGCTGAAAAGGCGTTGCCAGCATTGTCTTCACGCCGTGTATGGCCTGATTGAAATCTGATTCATTTATTCAGCTTGAACCCATAGTCTAAGGTCATTTATGATTCAGCCTCATGTATAGAGGTTGATCTATGGAATTCGACAACAATCCCCTTATTACTTCTGCCGTAGAGATACCCGAATATATTATTCGACATACCACCCTTAGGCAGTTCCAGATTTTTGAGGCAATCGTTCGTCTTGGTAGCTTTACGCGAGCTGCCGAAGAGCTTTTTCTGACTCAACCTACGGTCTCAATGCAGACCAAAAAGCTTTCCGATTCAATCGGCCTTCCTTTATTAGAACAGGTCGGTCGTCGAGTTCAACCGACTGAAGCGGGGCGAGAGCTTTACACCTCTGTAAGAACGATTTTTCAAACGCTTTCAAATGTCGAGATGGCGGTCTCAGATCTGAAGGGTGTTCGTCGTGGTCGGTTGAGACTAGGTGTTGTAACAACTGCAAAATATATTGCCCCTCGTTTGATGGGTGGCTTTAGTGATAAATATCCCGGTGTTGAGCTAGCGCTTAAAGTTTCAAACAGAGAACGTGTCGTAGAGCGAATGCTCAATGGTGTTGATGATCTTTATATTATGGGGCAGGTGCCCTCTGATCTAACAGATATTGAATCGCATCCATTTGCACCTAATCCTTTGGTTGTTATTGCACCTCAAGATCATCCTTGGGTTGGTAGAAAAGAGCAGGTCACTATCGAAGAGCTAGCAGAGCATCCGTTGATTCTTCGTGAAACGGGTTCGGGTATTCGTGACACGGTTTTGCGCCTATTTGAAGAGAAAGGGTTACGTCCAAATGTTCGTATGGAGATGGGTAGCAATGAGGCCATCAAGCATGCGGTTGTGGCTGGCTTGGGTGTTTCGGTGATTTCCTTACATACCATTACACTTGAGGGACCAAAGGGGCCGGTTGCTATCGTTGATGTAGAGCAGTTCCCGATCATGAAGCAATGGTTTATTGCTTACCCAAAATCAAAAGACTTGTCTCTTGTGGCAAAAACCTTTTTAGATTACGCAATTAATTATGAGGCTTCGATGCGAAAAGCCTTAATGCATGCTTGGCCAATGGTGTGCGAGAAGGGTAAGTTGGATGACCTTATGGAGGTCAAGTAATCAACTTAGAGTCGGCGAGTTTTTTCTGCCATACGGTGAGTCGACAGGTTGTTGTTAAACCGTTTGATGTCATCCAACGGAACCCAGCCAATTTGGTGAGATTCATTGTTGCCTGGAATGGCTAGTTGATCATCAACTTGGAATAAAAACCTAACATCAAAGTGTTCGTGTCGATGTTCTTTATCGCTTTCAGGGATCGCGTGAACATCTACATCAAAAATAGCCTGACTCAGTGGCTTAATATCTTCAAGCGCTAAGCCAGTCTCTTCCATCGCTTCTCGCCGGGCTACCTCAAACATATTGTGTTCGCCATCAGCATGTCCGCCGGGTTGAAACCAGCGATTCAGTTTTTTGTGGTGCATCAGGATGACGTGATCATGGTGTTGATTAACGATCCAAGCTGAGCCGGTCA
>CAZEWM010000151.1:0-2421 GCA_964516045.1 uncultured Gammaproteobacteria bacterium | reverse complement strand
GATTTTGTGGCGCACAAAGGGGAGCAAGGCGCTAAAGAGGCCGGAAAACTGCGCTTAGAAGGTAAGGAATACATCGTAAAAGACGGCGATGTGATGCATTTCCGCTTCAACGTCTGAGCCCCGATAAATTGACACAGCGCGGGGTTTAGCCTATATTCTCGCGCCTTCTGGCAAGGTAGCTCAGTTGGTTAGAGCACCGCACTCATAATGCGGGGGTCGGCAGTTCAAATCTGCCCCTTGCTACCAGACACATCCTTCGGGATCAAAGAGATAGCCGCTTTTTAGCGGCTATTTTTTTGCCTCGATCTCGATATCTAGCGAGTTATGATGACCTTCTGAAAAGAGAAGAGTTACCACTTGATTGCGCCTTTATCCCTAAAACATTCATTGCCGGTCATGCTGGGCTACATTCCGTTAGGTATGGCATTTGGGGTGTTATTTCAAAGCTTGGGTTATGCCTGGTGGTTAGCCCCTGTTTCAGGAATCATGATTTATGCCGGCTCAGCACAATTTCTTGCGGTGGGCTTGTTAGCATCAGGCGCGGGGCTAGTTGAAGCGTTTCTGGCAACCTTGGCGATCAATGTTCGACATGTGTTTTATGGTTTAACGCTGATTAATCGCTATCCCGTATCGGGTTGGAGTCGATGGTATCTGATCTTTGGCCTTACCGATGAGACCTATGCGGTGGTGACGCATAATGATGTGCCGATAGAGCGGCGTCAGTCATATTATTTTTCTGTCACCTTACTTAACCATCTAGCATGGATCACCGGCTGTGCATTGGGCGCCGGGCTTCAATCGCTATTTTCGTTTAATAGTGAGGGCTTTGAGTTTTCGATGCTGGCTTTATTTTTGGTGTTGTTGATTGATCGCTTGCGACAACTGCAACATGTTCCCCATACGCTTTATGCGGTTGCTGTTATGGTTGTTAGTTGGTGGGTTTTTCCAGAGCAGTTCTTACTCCTGAGTTTACTCGGCATCTTGATGATCTCGATGCTGACATACCGTAAAGAGGGAACGGTATGACCACAGGTGAGCTGATTTTATTTTTTTCAGTCATGGGTATCGCAACCTTTTTGACACGAGCTGCGCCCTTTGTGCTGTTGAAGTCGCACAAGGATTCTCGATGGCTACTGCACTTTGGGCGCGTACTGCCGGTGATGATATTGGTGGTACTGGTTGGCTTTAGTGGGGTTCGTTTGATTGATGAGCAAGCCAATCGACAAGTACTCATTGCGATTGCTATGGTCATAACCGCTCTTGCGCACCTTATTTTTCGCCAAGCAATGGTTAGTATTCTGTTGGGTACTGCGGTGTATGTGCTGGGTATTCAATGGCTAGGATGGTGAATTCTCGCGTTATGACGAAAAAAAGATTGAGTGTGTATGAAAGTTAATTCATTAGGATCAAGTTCGATTAACGTCTCAGAGGTGTGCTTAGGGAGCATGACCTGGGGCACACAAAATGATCAGCAAGACGCGAATACGCAGATTGAGTTTGCCTTGGATAAAGGCGTCAATTTTATTGATACTGCAGAGATGTATGCGGTACCGCCAGCGCCTGATACCTACGGCACCACCGAATCGATTATCGGAAATTGGATAGCGGATAACCCATCACGACGTGGTGAGTTTGTGTTGGCGACCAAGATTGCAGGAAACGGTTTGCCTTGGATTCGACAGGGTAAGGATATCGATGCAGCAGCGGTTAAAAAGTCGATTGATGATTCCTTAACGCGTTTACAAACCGATTACATCGATCTCTACCAACTGCATTGGCCTAACCGTACCTCGCCACATTTTGCTAAGCATTGGCCGGGTGTGCTGAGGTTTTCTGAGGTAGATGCCGCAGCCCACGAAGCGGGTATGTATGACATTTTGTGTGCGTTGGATGATGCACAGCAGGCGGGCAAGATTCGTGAGTTTGGGCTGTCTGATGACACGCCTTGGGGTATCAGTGTTTATCTAAAGTTAGCTAAGCAGCATGGATTGCCGCGCCCAGTGTCGATTCAAAATGAATTCAGCCTGCTACACACCAAAGACTGGCCTTACTTGATTGAGAACTGTATTCACGAGCAGGTGGCTTATTTGCCGTGGTCACCATTAGCTGGGGGCGTGCTCAGCGGCAAGTATATCGACGGTGCTCGGCCAGAGGGTGCACGTTGGTCAAAGTCGCAGCGTTTAGGTTTGTTCCGAGATACAGAACAGGTAAATGCGGCAGTTAAGCAGTTGGCGCAAATAGCTGCCGATCATCAGGTGAAAACCGCACAACTTGCTCTAGCGTGGTGTGCGCAAGTTGACGGGGTGACCTCAACGATTATCGGCGCCACCAAACTGAAGCAGCTCGAAGATAACATTGCTGCGTTTGAGTTCGATTTGTCAGATGAGTTACTCGCTGAGATGGATAAGTTGCTTCGCTCTT
>CAZEWM010000150.1:0-2479 GCA_964516045.1 uncultured Gammaproteobacteria bacterium | reverse complement strand
CCACCCAAGCCTTTGAGCATTTTTTCCATACCGCCGCCTTTCATCTTCTTCATCATCTTTTGCATCTGCATAAACTGCTTCAGCATACGATTGACGTCTTGTACCTGAGTGCCAGAACCTGCAGCAATACGCTTTTTACGCGACCCTTTGATAACTCCAGGAAACTCACGTTCCTGCGGCGTCATCGAGTTAATGATGGCAATGGTGCGATTAGTCTCTTTATCACCAACCTGCGCTTTGACCGCATCTGGGATCTGCCCCATACCTGGCAACTTATCCATCAAGCCAGACATGCCACCCATATTTTGCATTTGTTCCATCTGCTCTTTGAAATCTGCCAAGGTAAAGTCTTTACCTTTTTGTAATTTCTTTGCGAGCTTCTCGGCCTTATCGTGATCGACTTTTTGCGTGACCTCTTCGACCAAGCTCAATACGTCACCCATACCCAAAATACGCGACGCAACACGATCAGGATGGAAGGCTTCTAGTGCTGTCGTTTTCTCACCAACACCTAAGAATTTAATTGGCTTGCCGGTGATCTGTCGGATCGACAAAGCCGCACCACCACGTGCGTCACCATCGGTTTTCGTCAGAATCACACCGGTGAGAGGAAGCGCTTCGTCAAAGGCTTTCGCTGTATTCGCCGCGTCCTGACCGGTCATCGCATCGACAACGAACAGTGTCTCCACTGGGTTGATCGATTCATGAAGCGCTTTGATCTCTTGCATCATTTCGCCATCGACGTGCAAGCGACCTGCCGTATCCACAAGCAGCACATCGCAGAACGAACGTTTTGCAGCATCCAGCGCTTCTTTCGCAATCGCGTTCGGCTTTTGCATGATGTTCGACGGATGGAAATCAACGCCGACTTCGTTAGCCAAGGTTTGAAGCTGATCAATCGCGGCAGGACGATAAACGTCACAGCTCACCACCATGACCTTTTTGTTGTGTCGCTCTTTTAATAGGCGTGCAAGCTTGCCCACACTGGTGGTTTTACCCGAACCTTGCAGGCCCGCCATCATCACCACAGCCGGCGGTTGCGCATTCAGGTTAAGGCCTTCATTAGCCTCACCCATCACCGTAACTAGCTCGTCATTAACGATCTTTACGAGGGCCTGACCTGGCGTCAGGCTCTTCATTACCGCCTCACCGAGCGCCTTTTCTTTAACTTGGTCGACAAACGCCTTAACCACTGGCAGCGCAACGTCTGCCTCGAGAAGCGCCATGCGCACTTCGCGCATCGTGTCTTTGATGTTGTCTTCGGTAATACGACCTTGGCCGCGCAATTTCTGCAGCGCACCACCTAAACGGTCAGACAGATTCTGAAACATAGATCAGCTCGAGAAGTTCTTTGGAATATGGGCATTATAACGGTTCAAGCCAACACCTGCTGTGCTCGCGTACCCACAGCCGATATGCCATCATTCCCGCTCATGGATAACCATCTTTTAACACTGTTGAGTATTGCGCTCTACCTTCTGGCAGGCACCAGCTTAGGAATGCGATTGTTTGCCGCTCAGCATGCTCTGACCCCAAAGAGAAGTCTGGCATTTAGCTTCGCGGCAATCGCAGCACTTTTGCATGCATGGGTGTTAGTTTCAGCAATGGACACTACTGCCGGCATCAACTTCAACATCTCTAATGCTGTCTCGCTTACCACCTTCGTAATTGCGGCATTGCTGATTATTTCAGCCATGAGTAAGCCGATTGATAACCTCGGCATTGTGATCATGCCACTAGCGGGTTTTACACTCTGGCTTCAGATCAACTACCCGAGCGAACATTTACTCAACACCAATGCGAGCTGGGCACTGCGGCTCCATGTGGTCACATCCATGTTGGCGTATGCCATTTTAACGCTTGCCGCAGTACAAGCACTGTTACTTTCGATTCAAGACAATCATTTACGTAAGCATCATCCAGGCGGCTTTATTCGCTTACTACCTCCCCTACAAACCATGGAAGCACTGCTCTTTGAAATGATTGGCGTGGGCTTCGTTTTGCTGTGCTTTGCACTAAGCTTTGGCTTTATCTATCTCGACGATATGTTTGCGCAAAAAGTTGCGCATAAAACCATCTTGTCGATTATCGCGTGGATTGTTTTTGCCACCTTATTAGCCGGACGTTATCGCTTTGGCTGGCGTGGTCGCACTGCGATCAATTGGACAATCAGTGGTTTTGTGATTTTGATGTTGGCTTACTTCGGCAGCAAAGTGGTACTTGAGCTACTGCTCGGCTATTAGGCAATCTCTGTAACACGATAGCCTTTAGGGGCTTCAGCATCACGAACGATATCCACCATACCTGCGGTAAATTCTCCTCGAGCTTGATCGGCAAAAAAACGTTTCAAACTCATTTCTACGGTGGGGAACGCAAGCTCTTCCCATGGAATTTCATCTTCGCTAAACAGACGCACATCTAAGCTTTCTTCACCGGCAGAAAAATCCAGACCGAGCAGCTGTGCTCTAAACAGCATATA
>CAZEWM010000149.1:0-2490 GCA_964516045.1 uncultured Gammaproteobacteria bacterium | reverse complement strand
TCGATAAAGTCGCTGAGCTTGAGCCAGATGTCGTCTTGCTTGATATGCGTATGCCTCAGATGAATGGCTTGCAAGTACTGATCGAGTTACGACAGCGCGGCGCAGCAATGCCAATTGTGATGCTGACTACCAGTCGTGATGAATCCGATGTGGTTCAGTCATTACAAAACGGTGCTAATGGCTATCTTTTAAAAGATATGGAGCCAGATGAGCTCATCGAAGCGCTGAAAAATATTGTGGCTGGCCAAACCGTTGTGGCACCAGATCTCGCGATGATTCTAGCCAAAGCTTTGCAAGGCGATTTGCCGGAGACGGATAGTCCAGGTAAATCATTTACTCATCTGACAAAACGAGAAAAAGAGATTTTGTGTTTGTTGGCCGATGGGCAAAGTAATAAGTTAATTGCGCGTAATTTGGGTATCAGTGATGGCACTGTAAAGTTGCACGTGAAGTCGATCTTGCGGAAGTTGGATATCAGCTCACGTGTTGAAGCTGCCGTAATCGCCGTTGAGCAAAAGTTATGTGCGCGTAATGTCGACTAGATTCGGAGTAGTGTTATGAATCGTTTTTTGAAGTTAATGGAAGAGTCGATAAAGGACATCAAGGAATTGATGCCGTGGGACTTAGAAGAACGTTTAGCTGAAAATCCTGATCTCGTGGTTGTTGATGTACGCGAGCCAGAAGAATATGCCGCAATGCATATTCCACATTCAATCAGTGCGCCGCGTGGCATTTTAGAGTCCTGTGTGGATTGGGATTACGACGATACGATTCCTGAATTGGTTCGCTCGCGTGATAAAGAGGTTGTTGTTGTGTGTCGCTCGGGTAACCGCAGTTTGA
This sequence comes from uncultured Gammaproteobacteria bacterium, assembly GCA_964516045.1. Classification (GTDB taxonomy): domain Bacteria; phylum Pseudomonadota; class Gammaproteobacteria; order Chromatiales; family Chromatiaceae; genus VMDJ01. Next base: position 1,650 of record CAZEWM010000149.1, on the reverse strand, counting down.
TGGCGGCTTTTTCAATGATCGTTCTTGGATATAAAAATGTCGCCTCGTTAAAGACGGGCCTGCGTGGTTGGAACGATTATGAGCAGGCCTTGATAGATAAAAACGGTGAAGAAGTTGACATTGATGATGCTGAGGAATATTTCACCTCGGTTGTTCGAGATGATCAACGAATGCCAGCTGATTGGGCGGGATATTAAAAAAGGGGCGTTAAGCCCCTTTTTTATGCACGAGTCGCATTGTGTTCGGTACCCGGCAGAATAGGTGTTGTTGCCCCTTGGCTTGATGTCTTGGGTGGCGTGAACCACGAGAGCTTTTCTTGTAGCTCAACCACATCGCCGACGATGATCAATGTCGGTGGCTTAGGTTGCTCACGCTCAGCGATTTCAGGCAGGGTATCAATGGTGCCAGTGAAAACACGTTGGCTATGTGTGGTGCCTTGCTGAACCAGTGCTGCAGGTGTGCTGCCTGGCATGCCATGCGCTTGTAGTTCGCGGCTGATCACAGGTAAACCTTTGAGCCCCATATAGAACACGATGGTTTGGGCGGGTTGTGCTAACTGCGTCCAGTTCAAATTCATGGTGTTATCTTTCAAGTGACCAGTTACAAAGGTAACTGATTGCGCGTAATCACGATGGGTCAGCGGAATACCAGCATAACTTGCACAACCTGCGGCTGCAGTCACGCCTGGAACGACTTGGAAAGGCACACCCTGAGCTGCAAGGGTATCAATCTCTTCACCACCACGACCAAAGATGAATGGGTCACCACCTTTCAGGCGTAATACACGATGACCTTCTTTAGCCAGATCCGCCAAAAGTTGATTGATCTCTTCCTGACGCATGGCGTGATTGTCACGCTCTTTACCCACGTAAACACGACGTGCATCACGGCGAGTCATATCTAGGATGGGCTTTGCGACTAGGCGGTCGTAAACCACAACATCAGCTTGCTGCATCAAGCGCAGTGCACGGAAGGTAAGTAGATCGGGATCACCAGGACCGGCGCCGACCAAATAAACCTCCCCCATGCCTTGCAGCTTGCTGGCTTTTTCGAGTTCTTGTTCAAGTAGGTGCTCAGCTTCATCAAAGTGGCCTGAGAAAACGCGCTCGGCAACGCCACCTTGAAAGATGCAATCCCAGAAACGACGGCGATCTTCGCTGTTATCAAAAGCTTCTTTGACGCGTTTACGAAATTTGCTGGCTAATTCTGCTAGGCGGCCATAGCCCGCGGGAATAAGTGATTCCAAGCGAGTACGAATCATGCGTGCCAATACCGGTGATGAGCCGCCAGTTGAAACCGCAGCTACAACCGGAGAGCGGTCAATGATCGACGGCATAATGAAATTGCCATCATCAGGGTTATCGACCACGTTAACGGGGATGCCTTTCGCTTTCGCCGTTTGGGCAATCTTACGATTCACATCCAGATTATCGGTCGCGCCAATCACTAATACAGCATTATCCAAATCGCTGTCTGTGTAGGTTTTGCTGATGTGCTCAATCTTGCCGTCAGCCAACATGTTTTTTAGAGCAGGGCAGAGCTCTGGCGAGACAACCTGCACCTTGGCTTGCGCGCGGCACAACAGAGAGACTTTGCGAGTGGCGATTTCTCCACCGCCGATAACGACGCAAAGTTGTTGTTTTACATCAA
>CAZEWM010000148.1:0-2496 GCA_964516045.1 uncultured Gammaproteobacteria bacterium | reverse complement strand
TTACCGCCCTACTCATCTCTTTAAATAGTGGCAGCTTTGCACAAATGACTGGCGAACAAATGGTCGCAGGTAGCTTTTTTAATCACTACGATCGCAATCAAGACGGCCAAGTGACCCGTAAAGAGTTTCTCACCCCCTCAATGCAGCGTTTCGTCTATATCGACAGTAATCATGACGGCATCATCGATGGCAATGAGGTAAATGCGTTTGTCCTAAAGATGCTGCAAGGTGGACAGCCACAATAAAGGCTACACTTCTTAAATGAGCAAACCTTCTCGCGTCTATTTTTTTGGGACGTGTCTAATCGACATGTTGTATCCCAATGCGGGTATGGCAGCGATTACCCTACTGCAACGCGAAGGATTAGAAGTCATCTTTCCACAAAACCAATCTTGTTGCGGTCAGCCTGCTTTTAATAGCGGTTATCGCGATGAAGCGCTTAAGGTTGCGCGCAGTCAGCTCAATCTTTTTAAAGAAGCTATTCCCATTGTTGTGCCATCAGCCTCTTGCGGCGGCATGATGTTGCATCACTGGCCTGAGCTTTTTGAGGGTCAGCCTGATCACCAACAAGCCTGTGATGTCGCTGCACGTGTTGTTGAGTTTGCTGACTTCTTAGCCAACACCTTACAGATTGCGTTACAGGATCAAGGTGAGCCAACTTATATCGCTGTGCATCACTCATGTTCTGCGCAACGTGAAATGAATGTTGCCTCAGCCACCGACAAGCTTCTTGCTCAACTCAACCATGTGATGGTTGAACGTCATCAGCGCCCAACAGAATGCTGCGGTTTTGGTGGCACCTTTGCCATCAAGCAACCCGATATCTCAGGCGCGATGGTTGAGGCTAAAACGCAAGCCATCTGCGCCACGTCTGCTAAGTCAGTGATCAGCCAAGACTGTGGCTGCTTGATGAACATTACCGGCTACGCGGAAAAGCAGCAGCATGATTTAAAAGGTCAGCATATTGCTGAGTTCTTATTGGAGCGTACCTCGTGAATCAGCAACAGGCTTTCGAGCGTCGTATTGACGAAGCTCTCCATAATGCGCAGTTACGCCAAAACTTCCGTTCAGCCATGGATGGTATTCGTCAACGCCGCGCCGAACAGTTTCCTGATGAAGCGCAGCTTCAAGCGTTACGTGAGCAAGTTCAAAGCATTCGCAGTTACTCGCTACAAAACCAAGCCGACCTTTTAGAGAAGCTAGAAGCTAAGCTCACTGAGAATGGTATTCAGGTGCATTGGGCTGCCAATCCTGAAGAAGCCAACGGCATCATTGCTGACATTCTGAAAGCTGCTGATGCCAAAACAGTTGTGAAAGGCAAGTCGATGGTCTCGGAAGAAACCGAGCTCAATCACTATCTTGAAGAACAAGGCATTGAAGTTATCGAGTCGGATCTGGGTGAATACATTATTCAACTTGCCAAAGAGCCACCCTCCCACATTGTTGCTCCGGCGATTCATAAGAACCGTGTTGAAGTTGCTGAACTCTTTCAAAACTTTCATCCCGAGCTGCCTTACACCGAAAACATCGACGAGTTAACCGAGACCGCGCGAGTCATTCTGCGCGAGAAGTTCGCTAAAGCCGATGCAGGCATTTCTGGCGTTAACTTTGCCGTCGCTGAGACAGGGACCTTATGTCTGGTTGAAAACGAAGGCAATGGCCGCCTAAGCACCACCGCACCCGAACTTCACATTGCGATCACGGGTATCGAAAAAGTTATCGATAAGCTAACAGACATCCCACCACTGCTCGAGATACTCACAAAATCAGCAACCGGACAGCCGATCACGACGTATTTCAATATGATTAGCCGTCCGCGGCAGGAAGGTGAGCTGGATGGACCGAAAGCCGTGCACCTGGTCCTACTTGATAATGGTCGCTCGCGTATTCGATGGGATGATGAGCTACTCGACACCTTGCGCTGCATTCGCTGCGGCGCCTGCATGAACCACTGCCCTGTATATGTGCACGTTGGTGGTCATGCTTATGGCTCGGTTTATCCAGGTCCGATTGGTTTAGCACTTGAGCCACAACGCTTGGGTTTGGATAAAGCCGGCAGTCTGACCTCAGCGTGTTCGCTTTGTGGAGCTTGTGGCGAAGTATGCCCAGTCAAGATACCGCTACCTAAGATCATCAATCGTTTGCGTGCCGAATCGGTTAATAACCAAGAGGCCTCGACCGTTTCAGGCAAAGGTGCATTACGTCACGTCTCAGAAGCTTGGATTTGGAAGCTCTGGTCAATGAGCTACAGCTCACCGGCTTTACACAAATTCATTACCTGGGCAGGCACTCGCATGAGCGGCTTGATCCCAAATAAGCTAGGCGTTTGGACACACTATCGCACTCGCCCTACCCCAGCGAAACGCACACTGCATGAGCTCGCAAAATCAGCAGGCATTGCCAATGACTGATTCGCGCGCGCACATTCTCAATCGTTTGCGTCACCATGAGCTGACACCTCAAGCCAAAGCACCTGTGTATCAAAAGCCACTTGGG
>CAZEWM010000147.1:0-2501 GCA_964516045.1 uncultured Gammaproteobacteria bacterium | reverse complement strand
TAGCCGAATATCTAACCAATTCCTTCATCATCATGATTGGCGTTGGTCTTGGCACAGTTCTTTTAGGCGTCAGTGCTGCGTGGCTGACCAGCATGTGTCAGTTCCCCGGTCGTAGTATTTTTGAGTGGGCATTACTGCTGCCCATGGCGATACCCGCATACATCATTGCTTACTCGTACACCGGCCTACTGGATTTTGCTGGACCGATACAAACTTTTTTACGCGACACCTTTAACTGGGCATACGGCGACTATTATTTCCCCGAGATCCGATCACTCGGTGGTGCCATCAGCATGCTGACCTTAGTGCTTTTTCCGTATGTGTATCTATTAGCTCGCGCTGCCTTTATTAATCAATCTATCTGTGTACTCGACGTCAGCCGCACACTCGGTTATGGCCCCTTTCGTACTTTTAGAACCGTTGCTTTACCGCTTGCACGCCCAGCCATTATTGCGGGCGCATCGATTGCCATGATGGAAACATTGGCTGATTACGGCACAGTCGAATACTTTGGTATCGCTACTTTCACCACCGGTATTCTGCGCACTTGGTACGGTTTAGATAGTGCGGCTGGGGCATCGCAATTAGCTTCAATTCTTTTGATCTTTGTTTTTAGCTTAGTATTTATCGAACAATATTCAAGACGACATGCTCGCTACCATCACACCAGCCAACGTCATCAAGCTATCGATCGCATTCTCTTACTTGGGAAGGCCAAAGTGAGCGCGATACTCTTTTGTAGTGCATTGGTCGCTTTTGGCTTCCTCATACCTGCAGCACAATTTTTAACCTGGTGGATTTCACTGGGTAGTGAAGCGATTTCATCTGACTATCTACAACTGATTACACATTCCGTGGAGCTCGCCTTAATCAGTGCCTTATTTATTCTCGCGGTTGCGGTGATTTTTGCCTACGGTAAACGTTTAAATAAGAGCGCTTGGATGAACCCGGTGATGCGTATCAGCAGCTTGGGTTACGCCATGCCGGGTACCGTTGTCGCGATTGGTGTTTTGATACCGCTCACTTGGTTTGATAACTCTCTCGATAGTTTTATGCGTGAGACCTTTGATGTATCAACCGGTCTATTACTCAGTGGAAGCTTGGCAGGATTATTGTTCGCCTATCTCATCCGCTTTCTGACGCTTTCTTTACAAACTGTGGATAGCGGCCTCGAACGTATCAAGTACTCTATGGAAGAAGCCGCCAAAACTATGGGTTATGGACACCGTGAAATTCTCACCAAAATTCACCTACCCATTCTGCGCGGCAGCTTATTGACAGCTATTTTGATGGTGTTTGTCGATGTTTTAAAAGAACTTCCAGCAACACTTGTACTGCGCCCCTTTGACTTCAATACACTTGCCGTCAAAGCGTTTGAATTAGCCTCTGATGAACGCCTAATGGAAACTGCACCCTATGCACTCACCATCGTTGCGGTCGGTATTATTCCTGTGATCTTTTTAAGTCGATCGATCACAAAAACTCGAGATGTTAAATCATGACCCGTCAAACACTTGCGATTGAAATCAACGATGTGTCTGCTCACTATGACAAGAAACCCATCTTGCATAACGTGACACTAAACCAAGAACAAGGCGAAATTGGTTGCCTACTCGGACCATCGGGTTGCGGAAAAACCACCCTACTTCGCGCGATTGCCGGTCTTGAGAAAATATCTAATGGCTCGATCAGCGTGAATGGTCGTGTGTTCTCGTCCAACAACATTCATTTAAAAACTGAAGAGCGCAATGTGGGCATGGTGTTTCAAGATTTTGCTCTTTTCCCACATCTTACAATTGCAGATAACGTTGGCTTTGGTCTTCGCGATTGGTCTGCAGCTGATCGAAATTCACGTATCACCGAATTGCTTCAGCTCGTTAAATTAGAAGCGCATGGTGATAAGTATCCACATCAAATTTCAGGTGGCCAACAACAACGTGTAGCGTTAATTCGCGCCATGGCACCTCGTCCGCAACTTTTGTTACTCGACGAGCCTTTCTCAAGTTTAGATAGCAGCTTGCGTGAAGAATTAGCGCGTGATATTCGCGAGATCTTGAAAAAAGATCATTGCACTGCATTACTGGTAACACATGATCATCATGAAGCGTTTGCCATGGCAGATCGCATAGCGGTTATTGATCAAGGTGTCTTACAACAATGGGATACACCCTATGCTATTTACCACCAACCCAGCACACAATTTGTTGCTGAGTTTGTTGGTAAGTCCGCTTTGATCGAGGGCACTGTTGAAACGGATCTACGCGTCAGAACCACTCTCGGATTATTCACGCCCATCAACAAAGAGCGCCTCACTCCAGGTAATGCGGTGAAGCTTTTGCTGCGCCCAGATGACGTTATCCATGACGATCTAAGTGCGCTTAAATTTGAAATTGTTGATCGCGCATTCCGGGGCTCGGAATATCTCTACACACTTGCGGTTGACGACAATCAACAGATCTACTGCCTCGTTCAAAGTCACCACAATCACGCCATTGGTGAAC
>CAZEWM010000146.1:0-2525 GCA_964516045.1 uncultured Gammaproteobacteria bacterium | reverse complement strand
CCGAAGCTCACTAAATGATGATTAACAAATTCATCCAGTCTTTGCAGTGCCTGTTCGCGTGTCACAGGCCACAAACCTTGCTCAATATTACCGGGATTGTCCGGGAAGGTCTCTTCAATCCAAGCGGCCATATTGATAGTGATGTCATCAGGATCAAAGCGGGTAGGTTGATAGATCCAACCAGGACCTTCCTTGCCAAAGCTACCGCGATTCTCCCTATCAAAATTCCATTGGCCACTGATTGGGTTCTTACCCTCCATGAGAATATCGTGACGTTTGCGCATCTCGCGATAGAAGGTTTCCATGACTAAGCTTTTACGAGAGCTGCGCCATTGCGTGAATTCTTCAACAGAACACATGAAATGCGTATCTTCAACAATCGTTAGCGGGGTGCGCGTTTGCTCACAAACCGATTCGATCGCAGCCTTAACCTTGTGATCTCCCGGTTCAGTAACCCAGAGTTCGGCATCAGGGAATTCGGCAATGTAATGCAGCAGAGCCGTTTCGAAAGATTCGGCATGTGGCTCGTCTAGGGTGCAATAACTCACATCCCAGCCACGCTGAATTAACCACAAGGCATGGTGACGCATCGCCGATAAAAATAAGGAGGTACGCATTTTGTGAGAAGGTGGGTGAGTTGATTCCTTGCGAACCTCAAGCATCAGAAAGCGGTCAGATGCCTTATCGATTTCCTTCAGTAGTCTGCTGCCATGATCGAGTTGATCGCCCAGTATTAATCCAATGCGACGTGTCATAGTCGTTTTGCCTCATGTCGACAACGGTCAGAACAAAAACGTATGTCATCCCAACAGCGTTCCCACTTTTTACGCCATGCAAAAGGTCGCTGGCAGTAAACGCAGGTTTTTGTGGGTAGATTGAGCTTTTTGTGTCCCACTAAAAAAGCTCCATTTGGGGTTTAGGGCCAGACTCACGCATTCGTGTGGTGCGTCGGCGGCTCGCATGTTTTTCAAGAATGCGTTCGTTAAAGCGTTTAGCATCAGGACTGCGTTTGGTTTGATAAACCTGCTCTTTGGCAAATTGCGCAGCCGCTTCGTGATCAACAATCGGGCGTGGGTAATCGCGATCCAATATCACGCCATATTCGCGTTGCAGATTGAGCGGTAATAACCAAGGAGTATGAATCCATTGTGCTGGCACAAAGCGTAACTCAGGGATGTAGCGCTTGATGAATTCACCTTTGGGATCGTTATCCTGCGATTGTTTGATGGGGTTATACATCCGTAGCTGATTGATACCGGTGGTACCTGATTGCATTTGTATCTGCGGGTAGTGAATGCCAGGTTCGTAATCGACAAAGAGTTTTGCCAGGTAAGGTGCCGTGAGCTGCCAAGGTAACCATAGCTGATTACTGGCTACCGAAACTAACAAGGCCCGCATACGAAAGTTAAGCCAACCAGTCGCGATAAGTGATCGCATACAGGCATCAACGAGCGGCCAACCGGTTTTACCCAATTGCCACGCTTTAAAGCGATGTTGGTCATCTTTGCTGCCACGTAAACCAGTAAATGCTGGGTTGAGCTCTTCATTCTCGATGCTAGGTTCGGATTCGAGTTTCTGTATAAAGTGGCAATGCCAATACAAACGGCTTTTGAACTGCTGTAAGCCAAACTGCTGTTGCGCCTCGGTGCGACCGTCTTTAAGTGCTTGGTGTATCGCATGCGCCACTTCACGAATCGACAAGGTGCCCCAAGCGAGATGCGCACTTAGGCGTGAGCTGGCAAAACGCGCGCCGGGTTGACCAATGCGAGCAGGATAATAAGTGCTTTGCTCATTTAAAAACCGCGCTAATGCGATTTCAGCCCCTTGGTGAGAAGCGGTCATCTCGCGCAACACAAATGGGTTGGGATGGCCTGGTGCAGTGTCTGGAATCTTGCCGAGCGGAATGTCGATTGATCCGATAGTTTTCGGTGTCGGTATCAGTTGTTCGGCCATGAACTGATCCCAACGTTCAGCCCAGTCGTTACGATTCACAAAGCCGCGTATAACGCCTTGTTGACGATACTCGTGAAAGGCAATGTTATGCGCTTTAAGATACTTAGCGACCTTGATGTCGCGCTGGTAAGACCATAGGTTGCCGGTCTCTTGGTGCGCATGCACGGCATGAATTTCAACGATGCGAGATAACTCATCAAACACCTCGCAAACATCACCTTCTCGCACCACAAGAGCTTGGCCAAGCTGCTTGAGTGCTTCTCGACAATCGATAAGAGCATCCTTGATAAAAGCCCAGTGGCGATTCGATGCATCAGCTTGCTGCCAAAGCTCCGGTTCGATGACATACAGCGGTAACACAATAGCCTGCTGGGTTGCATGCCAAAGGGGTGCATGGTCAGAAACGCGTAAGTCACGTTTAAACCAAACAATATCGACAACAGGAAGAGAAGGATTTGTCATGCCGACATTCTCGTAGATATCGGCAAAAACACAGAGTGGGGCTGTTTAAGACTTTACTGGCAAAGACCAAAACCACGATCGTTGGCGAGCTTTTGTGCAGCTTTTATTCG
>CAZEWM010000145.1:0-2530 GCA_964516045.1 uncultured Gammaproteobacteria bacterium | reverse complement strand
GTCTGGCCTTGCTTAACGCGATCACCATTTTTGAGTCGGGCGAATTTCGACATATGACCGTAGACGGTTTGGTACTTACTGCCATGCTGCAAAATCACTACGCGGCCATAACCACCTTTCCATCCTTTAAAGGCTACTTTACCTGCGCCGGTTGCTTTAATCGGGGTGCCAGTAGGCGCGGCGTAATCAACGCCTTTATGAGAGCGCCATTTCTTAAGTACGGGATGCCAGCGCTTTTTGGTGAAGCGCGAGCTCACCCGAGCAAATTTAATCGGGGTACGGATAAAGGCGCGGCGCTTACTGTGGCCTTCGACATCGTAGTAAGCGATGTTGCCATCGGCATCTATAAAACGATAAGCGTTAAATGACTCGCCACGGTTTTCAAACTCTGCAGCGATGATCGGACCATCACGAAACTTATACCCATCGACATAGTGTTCTTCAAAGATCACACGGAAGGCGTCGCCTTCGCGAATGTCGAGCGCAAAATCGATATCCCATCCAAACAGTGCTGCAAGCTCCATGATCTGTGCATCATTAAGACCTGCTTGGATGCCGCTCTCAAATAAAGAACTAGTGATAATTCCTGCTGCGCTCGCAATACGCACATCAACTTGTTTTTGGTGCCACTCAGCTGAAATGCCCTCAGGGTTTAGCTCGATCACCAAGCTGTTTAACGGATCGCGTAACCATTTAAGACTTGCAAGTGACTTATCTTCGGCGTAACCAAATTGCAGGGTTTGTTTCGGTTTAATGTCCGCTAGCTGCTTTGCTTTTTTTGAGCTCGTAACAATTTTGTGGAGTAGTGATGCGCTCAAACCGCGCTTTTTAAAGATTGAAGCGAGAGAATCACCATTACGAATGGTGTAATCGACCCACTTGAGAGGGTCAGTTTCTACAGCAGGCTCAAGGAGTATTTCTTGTGATGGGGCAACGGGTGTTTCCACTGGTGTGGGCTGCTGGCCAGGGAGAACTAGGCTTTGCGATAAGTATTCTGGTGGCTGCTCTTCTAAGGAGGCTTCATCACTGAGTAGCCAGTTAGAGAGCAGAATAAAAAGCAGAACAAGTCCAAGAACAATAGCGCCACGAATCAAAAACAGTCGACGAGGGTGTCGAGCACTAAGAACTGGATCGTGATAGTAATCGCGCATACTTGGTGTTACAGCTTAATCAGTATTGGGCTGATTATGTCAGATTCAAAAACATCACGGAGGTTCAGCGTTTCGCCCCGTTAACGCGGGAAATCTGATAGATTCGCGACCTTTGATGAATTCCAACCCTGAGAGAGATATGCCGTCAGTCGAAGAATCATTAGCTTTAATTAAGCGTGGCGCTGAAGAAATTTTGGTTGAAGAAGAGCTGGTTAAAAAGCTTAAGTCGGGTAAGCCGCTGCGTATTAAGGCGGGCTTCGATCCCACGGCGCCTGATCTGCACCTTGGGCACACGGTACTGATCAATAAGCTTCGTCAGTTTCAGGATTTGGGTCACGAGATCCTTTTTCTGATCGGGGATTTCACCGGGATGATTGGTGACCCGACCGGTAAAAGTCAGACACGCCCGACCTTAACGCGTGATGACGTTGAGCGTAATGCCGCGAGTTATAAAGAACAGGTATTTAAAATTCTTGATCCGGATAGAACTCAGGTCGTCTTTAACTCGACGTGGATGAATGAACTCGGTTCTGCCGGCATGATCCAGCTAGCCTCTCGCCATACGGTGGCGCGCATGTTGGAACGTGATGACTTTTCTAAACGTTTTAAAGGCGGACAATCTATAGCCATCCACGAATTTTTGTATCCCTTGATCCAAGGATGGGACTCCGTTGCATTAAAAGCCGATGTGGAAATTGGCGGCACCGATCAGAAGTTCAATCTATTGATGGGGCGTCATTTGCAGGAGCAAGAAGGTCAAGCGCCCCAGATCGTGCTCACCATGCCCATTCTTGAAGGCTTGGATGGTGTGCAGAAAATGTCGAAGTCGCTTAACAACTACATTGGTATTACTGATGCGCCGGATGACATGTTCGGGAAAATCATGTCTATTTCGGATGAGTTGATGTGGCGTTACTTTGAGCTTCTCAGTTTCCGTCCGATGGATGAAATAGCAGGCTTTAAGACAGAGATTGCCGATGGCCGTAATCCACGCGATATCAAATTCCTACTTGGTGAGGAGATTGTCGCGCGTTTCCATAATGAAGCAGCAGGTGTGGCTGCACGTGAAGCCTTTGTTGCTCGATTCCAAAAAGGCGCTTTGCCGGATGAGATGCCTGAATACGAGATGACATTAACGGAGCCGGTTGCAATTGCTCACCTGTTACGTGACATCGAATTGGTCAGCGGTACTTCAGAGGCCTATCGAATGATCAAGCAAGGTGCGGTCAAGATCGATGGCGAGAAGGTCGAAGATAGAGACGCTTCAATTGCAGAAACAGGCACTTATGTTTGCCAGGTGGGTAAGCGTAAATTCGCCCGAGTTACTTTTTTGAAATAAATCTGTAAAAAAGCGTTGACGCTAGAAATCGGCTCCCTAT
>CAZEWM010000144.1:0-2577 GCA_964516045.1 uncultured Gammaproteobacteria bacterium | reverse complement strand
GTTCAGTGCTCATGTGCAAATCCTCTTATTCGCCTGTTGCGCCTCCGGGTATCCCGGGGAAAGGCATCACATTACTGGGTGCGCCTTTTGAGTCGATGATCTTGTTGGCGCCACGTTTGCTGACCTCATCAATACGGATGACAGTGTGCATTGGCACATAAATCACATCAACGTTAGCGAATTCGTTTTTTAATTTTTCTTCTGAGGGGTCAATGACGACGGATGTGTGCTCGTCGAAGAGAAAATCGGCGATTTCAAGAAAGCCCCATAAGTCGCTTTGACCTACGCTTTCAGCATGCAGCTGGTAGACCTTGCCGTTGTTATGGAATGAAACGCGATAGATTCTCATAGAGTTCGTGTACCTCAGGCACGATATTACCTGACAGGCGGTTTCAGGACGACAAAAACCTGAGTCGCCTGAGCTATCATGCGGGCATTAATTTAGGAGTTGTTATGTCGGTATTTAAGCAATTAGAGTCGCTCGAAACAGGGCAATCAATGGATCTCTCAGGGGTGATTGATCAGATGCCTTGGAATCAGGATGGCTTGCTGCCCGCGATTGCTCAGCAGTTCGATTCAAAAGAGGTCTTAATGATGGCGTGGATGAATCGTGATGCGCTGCTCGAAACCTTGGAAACCGGCCGCGTGTGCTATTGGTCACGCTCACGTCAGCAGTACTGGCGTAAAGGTGAATCATCGGGCCAAGTACAGGTGCTAAAAGAGCTACGACTCGATTGCGACGGGGACACGATTTTGCTGCTCGTCGATCAAACCGGTCCTGCGTGCCATACCGGTCGTCGTGATTGTTTTTACAACAAGATTGAGGGCGATCAGGTGGTGGTCGACAAAGCGCCGATCATGTCGAAAGAAGAGCTTTACGGAAAATAAGATGCACATCTCAGGTATCCCTGCTTTTGAAGATAACTACATCTGGTTGTTGACTACCTCGTCAAATGAGCATTGTGCGGTGGTGGATCCGGGTGATGAGGATCCGGTTATCGAAACACTCGAGTCTAAAGGCTTAACCCTTGATGCGATTTTGATCACACATAAACATGGCGATCATGTCGGGGGTATAGAAGGTCTGAAGCAACGTTGGCCGAATGCCGTGGTGTATGCGCCAGCGAATGAAGCAATTCGACTCAAAGAAGTAGCGGTAGCTGAAGGCGACCAAATTGAGCTAAAGAATCTGGATGTGAGATTCACTGTTTTGGATGTTCCAGGTCATACAGAAGGTCATGTGGCTTATGTGGCTGACGGCTCGCTTTTCTGTGGTGATACCTTGTTTGCAGGTGGCTGTGGTCGTGTATTTAGCGGCACCTTTGATCAGCTGAGTGCGTCATTACTTAAGCTAGCTAAGCTACCAGCAGAAACCAAAGTCTATTGTGCGCATGAATATACCGAGGCGAATCTAGGCTTTGCCAAATGGGTTGAGCCAAACAGTGCGGCCTTAGCGGAACGTCAACAAACCGTTGAAGATAAGCGCGAAGCAGATCAACCAACAGTGCCATCGGTGCTGAAAGATGAGTTAGCAACGAATCCCTTTATGCGCACGCAAGAGCCAGCCGTTATTGCTGCTGCCGAACAATGGGCGGGAGAATCTCTGACCTCGCCAGCGGCCGTTTTTAGAGCCCTGCGAACCTGGAAAGATAAAGATTACGACTAACTAAAAAAGCCCGCTTAAGCGGGCTTTGTTTTTAGGCTTCGCGACGTTCGCGTACTGCGGCGGCAAGTTGCTCAAGCACAGGTACACTGTCATCCCAATTGATACAGGCATCGGTGATGCTCTGACCATAAAGAAGATCACGGCCTTCGATGAGGTCTTGGCGACCTGCAACTAGATGCGATTCAATCATCACGCCAGTGATGTTGTGATTGCCGCGACGAATCTGGCTGGCAACATCACGCGCAACTTCAATCTGCTTCTCGTGTTGCTTGCGGCTGTTGGCATGGCTGAAGTCGATCATCAGATTCGGACGTAAGCCTGCGCTTTCCATTTCGTTGGCAGCTTCCGCAACTGACTCTTGGTCATAGTTGGGGCGCGAGCCACCACGCAAGATGATGTGGGTATCTTCATTACCGGTGGTGTTGAAGATAGCTGAACGACCTTCTTTTGTGAGTGACATAAAGACATGAGGACGTTCTGCTGCACGCATAGCATCAACAGCAATGCGCATAGTGCCGTCAGTACCGTTTTTGAAACCAACTGGGCAAGACAAGCCTGATGACAATTCACGGTGACCTTGGCTCTCAGTGGTACGTGCACCAATCGCGCCCCAGCTAATTAAGTCAGCAACATATTGTGGGCTGATCAAATCAAGGAACTCAGTACCAGCAGGCAAGCCCATTTCGTTCACATCGAGTAGCAGCTTACGCGCACGCTTAAGACCTTCATTGATGTCGAAGGTCTCATTGAGATGGGGGTCATTGATCATGCCTTTCCAGCCAACGGTGGTGCGTGGCTTTTCAAAGTAGACGCGCATCACGATCTCAAGGTCGTCTTTGAGTTGCTCGCGGACCAATTTGAGCTTTTCAGCATATTCAATCGCAGATTTTGGATCGTGCACCGAGCAAGGG
>CAZEWM010000143.1:0-2577 GCA_964516045.1 uncultured Gammaproteobacteria bacterium | reverse complement strand
AGAACAAGCCACGTTGTGCTTCATCGACATTCACAATCTCAACCGGCTTAGGACCACCGTTTGAGTAAATCATTTTGATTGCTTTACCACCGACATTACGTCGAAGAACTGCAGGCTTGCCCGCAGCCAAGGTTGGCTTGTGAACATAAAATTCATCTGGGTTAACCGCACCCTGCACTACCATTTCACCAAGACCATAACTACCAGTAACAAACACGGCATCGCGGAAACCGCTTTCGGTATCAAGGGTGAACATAACGCCACTAGCACCGATATCGGAACGAATCATCTTCTGTACACCAGCTGACAATGCCACCAAAGAATGATCAAACCCTTGGTGCACGCGATAAGCGATCGCGCGATCATTGAACAACGAGGCAAATACCTCATGCACACATTCTTTGATGTGCGCCAAACCTTTTACATTAAGAACCGTTTCTTGCTGACCCGCGAAAGAGGCATCGGGTAAATCCTCTGCAGTCGCCGATGAGCGAACTGCCCAGCTAACGTCAGTGCCGTATTCTTTTTCAAGTTCTGCGTAAGCTGATTCCAGTGCAGACTCAAATGCTGGTGGGAATGGAGTATCCATTACCCAACCACGAATTTGCGCGCCCACTTCCGCAAGACGCTTCACATCATCAACATCAAGCTCATCTAACGCTTTGTTAATACGATCAGCCAAACCTTCGTGCGCTAAAAACTCACGATACGCGTGAGCTGTTGTCGCAAAACCACCTGGCACTTTGACCTGACCATCCATTGTTAGGTTGCGAATCATTTCACCGAGAGAAGCGTTCTTACCACCTACTCGATCGACGTCGCTCATTTGCACTTCATGCAAACCCAGTATGTATTCGTTCATCCTTTTCCTCGAAGGGTTACGGTTATGACAATCACAATTGTCGACAATGAAAGTGTATGGGCAAAGGCGTCTCAACCATAGAGCTCTAGCCCCGAGAAATTTCAATACTTAAAAAAAACTTGGCTTATGTAATCAAACGCTAATTAACTAATACGATTCAGCCCATATAAAGCTGCCACGCGGTAGGCTTCGGCCATCGTGGGATAATTGAAGGTCGTCTCAGCAAAATACTTCACCGTATTCGCTTCTCCCTGTTGCGACATGATGGCCTGACCGATGTGCACAATTTCAGACGCCTGAGCACCAAAACAATGGATACCCAAAAGCTCTAACGTATCTCGATGAAACAGCAGCTTTAGCATGCCGACCTTTCTATTCTGGATTTGTGCTCGAGAGAGATTCTTAAACTCGGCGCGCCCCACTTCGTAGGGAATATTCTTTTCGGTAAGCTCCGCCTCGGTCATACCAATCGAGCTGATCTCTGGGTTTGTGTAGATACCATTTGGAACATCATCAATCAAACGCCAATCAGACTCACCCTTAGAAATAATCTGACCGACAAAACGCCCTTGATCATACGACGCACTCGCTAGTGCCGGTGGTCCCGCCACATCACCCACTGCAAAGATATGTGGACACTTGGTCTGAAACTGCTCATTCACATCAAACTGGCCACGTGAGTTAACCGCTAGGCCAATTGCTTCAAGATTAAGGTTTTCGGTGTTGCCGCTTCGGCCATTAGCCCAGAACAACAAATCAGACTGCACCTCTTTGCCTGATTTTAGCTTCAGCGTTACCGAACCGGGATGCTCTTCAACCGTATCAAACTGCTCGTTATGCATGATGACCACACCCTGGTCACGTAAGTGATAGCTTAAAGCATCGGTAATCTCGTCATCTAAAAACGATAGCAGACGATTTCGCGTATCGACCAAATTCACTTTTACATCGAGATTGGCAAAGATCGATGCATACTCACAACCAATAACACCGGCACCATAAATAGTGACTCGACGCGGTGTACGTTGCAGTTCTAGAACTGTGTCGCTATCGACAATACAAGGGTGATCAAAATTAACTTCAGGTGGACGGTAAGGACGTGAACCTGTCGCGATGATGATGTGCTCAGCTTTGATCTCTAACTGCTCATCATCATGACACTTAACGCCTATCGTATGCTCATCGATGAAAAAGCCCTCGCCACTGAAGACTTCAACATTGTTACGCGAATAAAAACGCTCGCGCATGGTGACGTGCTTTTCAATCACACGATTAGAGCTGCGCAATAAATCAGGCCATGAGATATCCATTCGATTAATGCATTTCTCAAACAAAGGGTTCTGACGGTATTCAGCCACCATCTGAATAGAGTGACGCAAGGCCTTACTTGGGATGGTGCCTTTATGAGTACAGTTACCGCCAAGCTGAGCAAACGATTCAATAATTCCGACACATTTATCCTGCTTAGCGAGCTGCATTGCTGCACCTTCGCCACCAGGCCCTGATCCGATAACAATCACATCAAATGACTGTGCCACTTATTTCCCCCTGAAATAAAAAAGCGATAACTCATTTTTCAGTCGTTACTATAGGGGCATCAGTAAGTAAGACAGTATTTACATCATCAATGACGACCGACTTCTTTTCACCCGATATCCGTCTCGAAGAGCTGCAGATTGATGATCAAATCACATTGAATGTTCACACAGAGCAAG
>CAZEWM010000142.1:0-2578 GCA_964516045.1 uncultured Gammaproteobacteria bacterium | reverse complement strand
TTAATAAAGGCGCAATTTGACCCCAATAATATCCTTAATCCTGGCGTGGGATTCCCCGATACCCCATAAACCCTATATCTCCTTTGGGTGCCTCAGGATTCTTGCCTGACTGTGCTAAAATCGCCCAAGTTTTTTCACGGTCTTTGGCGTTTTTGCCGAATTCCACTCCCGATTCACCCACGTTTTTCATAGGGGGCATCAATGTCTAAGAAGCATCCAGTGGTTGCTGTCACCGGTTCATCTGGCGCAGGTACCAGTACCGTAAAGCGCGCATTCGAAACCATTTTCCTTCGTGAGCAAATCAATGCTGCGATCATCGAGGGCGATAGCTTCCACCGCTACGACCGCGCTGAAATGAAGACCCAAATGACTCAGAACAAAATCAGTCACTTTGGTCCTCAAGCGAATGAGTTCGGCAAATTGGCCGACCTTTTCCAAACCTACGGCGAGACCGGCGGCGGCGAAAAGCGTTACTACCTTCACAGCGATGAAGAAGCTGAAGAGCACAATGCACGCCTAGGTATTAACAAGAAGCCTGGCGAGTTCACGCCATGGGAGCCAGTTCCTGCAAACACCGACTTAATGTTCTACGAAGGCCTTCACGGTCTCGTTAAGACTGATGACGCTGACGTTGCGAAGCATGTTGACCTCGGCATCGGCGTTGTTCCAGTTGTAAACCTTGAGTGGATCCAAAAGATCCATCGCGACAACGCTGAGCGTGGTTACGATGCGGAAACTATCGTTGATACTATCCTGCGCCGCATGCCGGACTACATCAACCACATCACTCCTCAGTTTTCGCGTACCGATATCAACTTCCAGCGTGTAGCAACTGTGGACACCTCAAACCCATTTATCGCTCGCGATATCCCAACGCCTGACGAAAGCTTTATCGTTATTCGTTTTGCGAATCCTGATAAATGTGGAGTGGACTTCCCGCGCTTGTTATCAATGATTCCAAACTCATTCATGTCACGTCGCAACACCATGGTTGTTCCAGGTGGCAAGATGGGCTTAGCAATGGAGATTATCCTTGCACCGATTATTCATCGCATGATCGAAGAATCAAAATCTTAAGAGCTCACGCTCTACTAGCCCCACCACCCGAAAGGGTCGTGGGGTTTTTTATTGGCTTTCCCGAATAGTTGTTCGAGCACTGACTCGATACACTGCTTATTTAAACAACGAAGAGTCATTCAGTGGCGTTCTCATACACCCATCAAACCGGCAGTGACTGGAAAACCATTTGTGAAAATTGCATCAGCGATCTTCCCAATGAAGCGCTTGGTGATTTAGCCTTTATTTATATCCATCATCAACTTGCCAGTGAAACCGATCGCATTATTGATTTCCTGCGCGCTCATACTGACATTACACATTGGGTAGGTTCTGTCGCCGAAGCGCTATGCAGCACCGGACGTGAAACCTATGAAGAAACCGCGATCACGATTCTAGCCACTGACTTTACACAAGACGACTTTCGAGTCATCCCAGCATTACGAGATAACCCGCAAGCATGGATTGATGAAAACCGTAGCTGGATTGATCAACACTTTGCCAGTATTGCCGTCGTGCATGGCGACCCAAGCCACCAGCGCGTTCCACAAACGATTGAGCAACTAGCGGATCAATTACAAGGCTTTGTGGTTGGCGGACTAACCTCTTCTGACACATTGAATGTTCAGATTGCTAATCAAGCCGTTGGTGCAGGCCTTTCAGGTGTTTTATTCGGTAGCAATATCGCTATGCACACCCGCCTAGCCCAAGGCTGCCAATTAATGAGTGAGCCACATACCATCACCGAGTGTGAACAACACATCATCGTAAAAATTGATGATCGCCCTGCTCTGGATGTCTTCAAAGAGGCCATTGGACCTGAACTCGCAGAAAATCTACACGCTGTCGGCGGCCGTATTTTTGCTGCGTTACCTATTGAAGGCTCGGATACCGGTGATTATTTAGTGCGTAACTTAGTTGGATTAGATCCAGATCATAAATTGATCGCTATCGGTGACATCGCACATGTCGGACAACGCATTCAATTTGCTCGTCGTGATAAAGATGCGGCCAAACAAGATTTGATAGGGATGGTTGATCGACTCAAAGCCAACACCAACAAACCGATCAAGGGCGCGCTCTATCACACCTGCTTAGGCCGCGGTCGCCATGAGTTTGGGGCACCTAACGTAGAGCTAAACATCATCAAAGAACACCTAGGTGATGTACCACTGATTGGATTCTTTGCGAATGGTGAGATTTCACACCGACGCCTATACGGCTACACCGGCGTATTAAGCGTGTTTTATTGATGCGCCTGTATACGCTGGCACATTTCATCAACTGACAATCCGGCCCGATCTAACTGTTCCGCTTGACTCGCCTGCTCAATAAAGATGTCTGGCATACCAAGCAGTAACAGACGGTTATGCAAGTTCTCAGTCGAGATATACTCAGCTACCGCTGCGCCAGCGCCACCCGCCACCGCATTCTCTTCAAGCGTCACAATCAAAGAATGATTAGCCGCAACTTGTTTAATCAACGCTTGATCTAGTGGCTTCACAAAACGCATATCAGCCAC
>CAZEWM010000141.1:0-2610 GCA_964516045.1 uncultured Gammaproteobacteria bacterium | reverse complement strand
GCATCATGACCGCATCGGTGACTTCTTTCGCGGCATTCATCGCGATCACAGGAATTTTATGATCACGGGCATATCGCATCAGCGCGCGATAGTGACGGTAATCAAAACCCCAACGCTTAAAGTATTCAGTGCCTCTGAGCAGTTCTGCCTCTGAGATCTCGCCTGCGATATAACGATTAACGACTGATTGGAAGGGTCGTTGGAACCACTCCACACCTAACGCGACAGGCTTGCCTTGGTCAACAAAGCTTGCCAGTACAGCACCCTGCAACAGATGATCAGCATATCGATTGTGGGTTTCACCCACATACACCACCTGCCCCGGTGTCGACTGCTGCAAAATCGTGCTTAACTGCTGTTGTTGCTGAGTTTGAAAAACCGGCCATTCAGGAAGAGATGATTGAGCAATGCTAAGACTGGTAAACAACCCCATCAGCCCGACCAATGCGTGGCGCAAAATTCGATATGGTGTGTTGTGGTGTCTCATCATTTTTCCCTCGTGGGCTCTAGCCCAGAGTGTGCAGCATGACATGCAGGTGATTCTCACCCCAGCTTCAGGGGAAATCCATGTCAAAGACAGTCTACGTTTCGAATCTCCCATCACCGATTGGACCTTCAACCTTAATAAAGGCCTGCAACATAACCTTGATGCCACGGTGGTCGATGATTCACACCCTTGGATAACCACCTATCGCTTAAACACCGACACGCCTATCTCATCACTCGCGATTGAGTACCGCGGCAAGCTGACCTTATTTAAGAGTAAACCGAGCGATATGCCGCTGGGCTTTTTAGATAATTCGGGCGCATATCTTGACGGTAGCGTGGCCTGGTATCCTACAAGCGATATACAGTTAAGCCGCTTCAGAATTAGCACCCAACGCCATGCCAACTGGGATGTGATCAGTGCGGGAGCGCGCACGACAGACGATCATACAATCACCTGGTCGTCACAAGTGCCGCACGACGATCTGTATCTGTTGGCTGGCAACTACACCCTTTACGAAAGAAAGCACGGGACACTGTCCCTTCAGGTCTGGTTATTAGCTCCAGATCCCGAGCTTGCTGAGATTTACCTCTCGCAGAGCGCTGAGTCGATTGATGAATACAGTGAACTGATTGGACCTTATCCTTTTGCTAAGTTCGCCGTGATTGAGAACCGTTGGCAAACAGGGTTTGGTATGCCGTCTTTCACCTTACTAGGCAGTCGCGTGATGCGCTTACCCTTCATACCGCAAAGCTCTCTACCGCATGAAATTGCACACAACTGGCTGGGTAATGGCATTTGGGTTGATCACGCTTTAGGTAATTGGAGCGAGGGACTTACTGCTTACCTTGCTGATCATCGGATGAAAGCCAAGACAGGTAGTGACCTTGGGCATCGACTCAAATCATTGCAGCGCTACACCAATTTTGCTGCTGAACAAAACGATCAGCCACTGACCTCCTTTAAAAATCGACATGATGATCGATCACAAGCATTGGGTTACGACAAATCATTGATGCTGTTTCATATGTTGCACACCGCAATGGGCGAAGATGCTTTTAATGCCGGGCTGAAACGTCTTTGGACAACACATCGCTATCAGCGCGTTGGGTTCTCTAGAGTGTTAAATACCTTGCTATCTGAACATCCTGAACTGCGACAACATGCTGAGCAATGGATCAATCAAGCGCGTGCCAGCAAGCTCAATGTGGAAAAGATAGACCACACCGATTCCTCACTCAGCGTGACCTTGAGACAAAGCGGCTCTACCCAACCCTTACATGTGCCTTATGAGTGGATCGATACCAACGGCAAACGCCATCGTGATGCCATCATGATGCAAGACGCTCGGCATACGATCGAGATCAACGATCAGGTTAAGCAACTCCAAATTGATCCACATTACGATGTGTTACGTTACCTTGACCCGCGTGAACAACCACCGGCATTTAATCAATTATTTAGCCAAGCGACTACTTTGGTGATCCCCACCGCTGCCAGCGCTGATGAACAAAAAGCCTGGGTGGGATTTGCGCAAAACCTGAAGCAACGCTACCCCTTGCTGCAGGCTCAAATCGATGCAGAACCACTAGATCCTCATCTACCTGCCATCTTGCTTGGATGGAATAATCGATACCTTGAAAATCGTCTCAATGATTTTCAACGTTCCGATCAACAGCTAAGCCAGACAGCATTACGCATTGATCAGCAAACCTATCCTGAGCGAAACACCCTCGCATTGATGGGACAAGGCATTGGGTTTATTGCCGCCAGCTCAGCTGAGGCTATAGAAGGTTTGGGCTATAAATTGCCGCATTACGGTAGTTTCGGTCGGGTGGTGTTTGATGAGTCGTTAAACAGTCTGCGAAGAGATCATCTGCAAGCCGAGCGCTCGCCACTCAAACTTCAGTTCGATTGATTTTTCGCGTCGTTATAACGCTTAATCAAATCTGCGGTTGAGCTATCCAACTCACAAGAACCGGAGGCTTCATTAAAGTCATCCAGAATTTGGTTCGCCAAGTGTTTACCTAGCTCAACGCCCCACTGATCGAAAGAACCTACACCCCAAATAATGCCTTGCACAAAGACTTTGTGTTCATACAAAGCGATCAAGGCGCCTAAAG
>CAZEWM010000140.1:0-2628 GCA_964516045.1 uncultured Gammaproteobacteria bacterium | reverse complement strand
ACATTCGCATCCCTTTGTGCTGCAAACTCAGCAAAGCCGCCCCAACCACAGCCAATCTCAAGGACACGCTGATGTGGCTGAATGCCTGCAAGGTTAAAAATACGGCGGTACTTTTCGGTCTGCGCCATCTCCAAATCCATCACGCCATCAAACACTGCTGAGGAGTAACTCATGGTGTTATCCAACCATCGAGCGTAGAAAGCGTTACCTAAATCGTAATGTGCCGATATGTTTTTACGACTTCCCAATAAAGTGTTACCGCGCGAATGATGCAACCGCTTAGCAAGCCAAGCTGCAACTGGGTGACGTTCTTCTGCATTGATGTAATCTAAATTGGTTGCAATCAGTTCAAGCGTGGATGACAGATCTTCAGAATTCCACTCGCCTGCCATGAAGGACTCAGCAAAACCAATATCTCCCGAAAACAAGACTCGTGAAGAAAACTTGATTGGATTATCAATCTTGATATGTCCAATCAGTGACAAATCATCTGCTTTGATCTTTTGGGCGTAATCTTCAAACTCAATCATCAAAGTACCTGTTTGAATCTTTGCAAACCAGTTAATGATTTTTGCTTGGATAAAGCTAGCTTTATCGCGCTGTTTTACGCGCGGTATGTTCAGTGATGAAACACGAGTATTCATTTAGATACCTCAATCATTGGCGGTGCGGGCTTGCGATGAAAACGCGCACCCTTTAGCCAAAGCTTCAAGGCATGCCAATGAATGGCGCCGAGAACTTTGACTGCTAAAAATGGAAAACGAAAAACTTGCTTAAGAATTTGCGTATCGCAGAATTCAACCGAACGCCCGGTCTGCGTTGCGCTTAGCTTCGGCAACTGTTTGTCATTAAGCAAAATACTTAGGCGTAATTTTTCATCAGGCTGATGAAAGGAGAAGGCATAGCCTCCTTTAAGATCCATAAAGGGGGAAACATGAAAAATCTTTTCACTACCTGTTTGCACAGGCCACTTTCGATTTCCATCGAGAAGATAGACATGCTTCTCACCAAAGGTGTTACGAACTTCACATAAGATGGCAACTGGCTGATCTTTTTCATCCAAACAGAACCAAACACTCAATGGATTGAACACAAGCCCTAATACTCGAGGCATCGCCAACAAGAAGATCTTGTGTGGTTTTTGAAAACCTTTTTCAACTAAGCAACGCTCAACCCATGCGCGGAAATCCTGCTCCCCTACTGGCAAATGGTCTTTCGCTCTCAGGCTAATCAAGTTCCAACGATCGAGTGAAAACCAACGTGATTGTCGACTCGATTCTTGTAATGAGTCGATATCGAATAAGGCCGTAAAAATGTCGTAATTAAAGCGATAGCCTAAATCGCCATAACGGCGATGCATCACAGAACAGGGATAGAGACACTGTTTGATCATGCAGCGGCCTTATCCTTTTTTTGCTCAATCAAATCACGCGATGCGAGCAAGGCCTTCAGCCATGCTGGATCTAGCGCCTTGCCTCCAGAAATCGCATGCGCGACTTCTACTCCAGAGCGCATACCGTCCTCATGAAAGCCATACCCCGTCCATGCACCGGCAAACCACAAATGATTTTCACCTTGTACTAATGGCAGTGACTTTAATCGTGCCTCACTGTCGCTATCAAAAACAGGGTGTGCATATTCAATTCGTTGAATAATCTTGCTCTGCTCTGGCTCAAGCACAGGGTTCAAGGTGACAAAGTAATTGGTTTTTGTATTCAGATTCTGCAGCGAGTTCATCCAATAGGTCACACTAACACATGGATCAGCTGCATCTCGCTGTTCACCCAGATAATTCCAAGAACTCCATGCCGCTTTTCGCTTTGGCATCAGTGCTTCGTCATTATGAAGAACAGCGATATTGGTTTGATAAGCCACGCTATCAAGAACCAGTCGTTGTGCGGGGCTTTGCGTTTTTACAATCCGACCTGCTTGATCGGAGTGACAGGCCATTACCAACTCGTCAGCACGAAGCTGCTTACCTGAAGCTAATTCGACAGACCATTGTTTGCCTTCACGAATAGCGGCAACTGCAGAATCCCCGAGAAGTACTCTTTCACCTAAATGTGCAGCCACCTTTTTCACATAACTTTGCGAGCCATTAACCACCGTTTCCCACTTTGGACGGTCTTTAAGTTGCATCAAGCCGTGGTTATCAAAAAAACGAATGAGCGATCGTGCTGAGAAATGTGCCACGGCCTCTACCGGTGATGACCAAATAGCCGCTGCCATAGGGAGTAGATAGTGCTGGCGCAGCTCCCTGGAGAAGTTATGCATCTCTAGATACTCAGCCAAGGTTTGCTCAGGATGGATTACGTCATTACGCAACTCACTTGTCGCTGTTTTGTTGAAACGCAGAATGTCGCGAATCATCCGATGAAAACGTGGGCTAACCAGGTTCCGGCGCTGTGCAAACAAACCATTAAAATCGCTACCGTTATATTCCACGCCGTTTGGACGCATCGATACCGAGAAAGACATGTCTGTTGGATAGGTCTCAACACCCAAGTCATAGAACCATTTGCTTAGCAATGGATAGTTAGGACGGTTAAACACCATATAACCGGTATCCACTGCAACCTGACGACCCGCTTCACTGTGAGTGACCGTGTTCGCATGCCCGCCTAAACG
>CAZEWM010000139.1:0-2628 GCA_964516045.1 uncultured Gammaproteobacteria bacterium | reverse complement strand
TTCGTTTAAACAGCATCTAATCGCCTAGCTCGCCTCAATCTTCCAGTTCGATGGAGTCAACCTTTTGGAATCCGCGGGGTAATTTATTACCGCGACGTCCACGCTCCCCCTCGTAAGCATTCAGATCGGATGCCTTAAGAGATAAATAACGCTTACCTGAGTTCAAACGGACTTTTCCATTCGCTGGAACGGCCAAAACGCCGACCAAATGATCTTCGCGGGATTCAACATCCTTACCAGGAATACCAATAATCTTATTTCCCTTCCCGCGCGACATAGCTGGCAAGTCATTTGCCGGGATCACTAACATGCGACCTTGTTTAGTGACTGCGACAACTCGTGCGTTATCGGCATCTTCAACCATGCAAGGCAGTACGACTTGCGCACCCTTAGGCAAACTCAAGGCGGTTTTACCTGCTTTCTTATTCGCTACAAGGTCCTTCGCCTGAACACGGAAACCGTAACCGGCATCTGAGGTTAACAACCACCAAGTATCTGGATCACCACCTAAGCTCGCTACAAAGCTCGCTCCCGCTGGCGGATTAAAACGCCCGGTCAATGGTTCGCCCTGTCCTCGTGCTGATGGCAAGGTATGAGCTGATAGCGAATAACTTCGACCGGTGCTATCCAAGAAGGTTGCTTGCTGATTACTTCGCAACCGAACCGCATGCTGAAAACCATCGCCAGCTTTATAGCCCCCAAGTTCAGCAGGATTCATGTCATGGCCTTTTGCCGCACGCACCCAGCCTTTTTGCGACAAGACAACAGTCACTGGCTCGCTTGGCGTCAACTCTGTCTCATCCATTGCTTCAGCTGCTTCACGCTGCACAATGACAGAACGACGGTCATCGCCAAACTCTTTAGCATCCGCAGTGATCTCTTTCTTCACTAAGGTCTTCATACGAGCTTGTGAGCCAAGCGTTTTTTCTAGATCTTTACGTTCCTCATCTAACGCTTTCTGCTCATCACGGATTTTCATCTCTTCAAGTCGAGCTAACTGGCGCAACTTGGTATCTAAGATGTAATCCGCTTGCATCTCGGTGAGCTTAAAGCGCTTCATCAAGACTGCTTTCGGCTCATCTTCGGTACGAATGATGTGAATCACTTCATCGAGATTTAAGAAGGCAACCAGCAAGCCATCGAGTAAATGCAGTCGCTTATTTACCTTTTCTAATCGGTATTCCAGACGCTTGCGAACCGTATCAAGACGGAAGCTAATCCATTCTTTAAGTAACTTACGTAAATCTTTAACCTCAGGACGGCCATCTAAACCAATCATGTTGAAGTTCACACGATAGGTACGCTCAAGATCGGTAATCGCACATAAGTGCAGCATCACACGCTCAACATCTACACGATTAGAGCGCGGCACAATCACTAAGCGAATCGGATTTTCGTGATCGGATTCGTCTCGCAGATCCTCAACCCAAGGCAGCTTCTTCGCATTCATCTGTGCAGCGATCTGTTCAAGCACTTTTGAACCTGAAACCTGATAAGGCAAACCGGTTAATACGATGTTGCCATTTTCTTTTTCCCATTTCGCACGCACACGGATAGAACCGTTACCCGTTTCATAAATCGACTGCAGATCAGTCGGCGATGAAATGATCTCGGCATCCGATGGGAAGTCAGGTCCTTTGACGTGCTTACAAAGATCTTGAACTGTCGCTTTGGGCTCATCGATAAGATGGATACACGCTGTAGCCACTTCACGCAGATTATGTGGAGGGATATCCGTTGCCATACCGACCGCGATACCAGTACCACCGTTAAGCAGAATGTTGGGTAGACGAGCAGGAAGTGTCTTTGGCTCATTCAAGGTACCGTCGAAGTTTGGCTGCCAGTTAACTGTACCCTGACCCAATTCAGATAGAAGTACTTGAGAATAGGCTGTCAGCTTAGCTTCGGTGTAACGCATCGCCGCAAATGACTTAGGATCATCCGGAGAACCCCAATTACCTTGACCATCAATCAGCGGATAGCGATAGGAGAATGGCTGCGCCATGAGCACCATCGCCTCATAACAGGCAGAGTCACCGTGAGGGTGGAATTTACCCAACACGTCACCGACAGTACGCGCCGATTTTTTGTACTTAGCGGCAGCTGATAATCCCAATTCGGACATCGCATAGACTATGCGTCGTTGTACTGGCTTTAGACCGTCACCAATGAATGGCAGCGCACGGTCCAAAATGACGTACATGGAATAATCGAGGTAGGCTTTTTCGGTAAATTCGCTGAGCGGCAAGCTTTCGGTGCCGTCATCGCTGTAGCGGATTTCTTGTGACATAAGGTGCTATTAAAACGTCTAACAAAGCACCAATTTTACACGCCTATCGCACTCGCAACATGCCACGAGACGCTTTATTTTTATTGCAGCTTATGTGCTCTTTCTGCTGCACGTAAGTCACTGAAAATCGACAAGATATCGTGATGCCAGTTCTTAAAATACTGCAGCATTATGGGGGCTTCTGGATAAAACCGGTCAAACACATGTGGATTGACGATCGATAAAACAGTTTCTTCTCGCTCTGCCACCACAGTTATCTTGTGTGGAATGTAAGACACAAAATCTGGATGTGCTTTTGAGATTTCACGCGCCTCAGTACCTTTGCCAAAAAAGATCGA
>CAZEWM010000138.1:0-2662 GCA_964516045.1 uncultured Gammaproteobacteria bacterium | reverse complement strand
ACAACGGTGAAAAGCTGACGTTACTTGATGGTGCTGAAGCAACCTTGCGTGATGATACGTTGGTTATCGCGGATGATAACGGCCCACTGGCGATGGCTGGTGTAATGGGTGGCGAGCCATCATCGGTTACTGATAACACGGACGATATTATTTTTGAATCCGCTTTCTTTGCGCCATTAGCGATCGCTGGTAAAGCACGAAGCTATGGTTTGCATACTGATTCATCTCATCGCTTCGAGCGTGGTGTTGATTGGCAGCTGCAACGCACCGCGATGGAGCGTGCAACCGCATTGGCACTTGAGATTGTTGGTGGTGAAGCTGGACCAATCAATGAAGTGGTTTCAGAAGCTGATCTGCCAAAGTTAACGCCAATTGGTTTACGCCGTGAGCGCATTGGTCGCGTATTGGGTATCGAGATTGATGATGCAACCGTTATTGATATTCTCGAGCGTCTTGGTATGCAACTCACCGCAACCGATGACGGTTGGTCTGTGGTTGCGCCTAGTGCACGCTTTGATATGACTATCGAGGTGGATCTGATCGAAGAGATTGGTCGTATCTATGGTTACGCGAACATCCCTGCGAATTTAAGTGCGGCGCCGGTCAGCATTGTGTTGCAAGCTGAGAATGCTTTTGTACTCGATAAAGCGAAGGCGACTTTGGTATCACGTGATTACCAAGAAGCGATCACGTATAGCTTCATTAGCCCAGAGATGGCTGAGCTGATTACACCGGATGCAGAAAAGATTGAGTTAGCGAACCCGATCTCGGCTGATATGTCGATCATGCGTGCGAGTTTGATCCCCGGTTTGTTGAATACCGTCAAACATAATGTGGCACGTCAGCAAGAGCGCGTTCGCATCTTCGAAAGTGGTTTGAGCTTTGAGCGTATCAACGGTGAGTTAGTCCAGCGTCAACGTTTGGCGGGTGCAGTTTGTGGTCCTGCGGGTGTTGAGCAGTGGGCACAGCCACAGCGCAAAGTAGACTTTTATGACCTTAAAGGTGATCTCGAAGCCGTGCTCTCGCAGGTTGCTGATATCAATGAATTCAGTTTTAACGCGGGTGAATTCACTGCGTTACACCCAGGTCAGTGTGCGCGTATCACGCGTGGGGATCAGCACGTCGGTTGGATCGGTATGGTTCACCCTCAAATTCAGCAGAAACTCGATTTGCCAGCGACCTTTGTTTTCGAGGTGGTCTTGGATGTGATCGAGCAGGGCAATGTGCCGGCATTCGAACCTTTGTCGAAGTTCCCATCGATTCGCCGTGATTTTGCAGTGGTGGTGAATCGTGACGTCGCTGTTGGAGAGATTCTAGAGGCTGCTCGGAAAGCCGCGCCAGCTGTGGTGAAAGCTGTTCAATTATTCGACGTTTATACCGGTGAGAATGTCGACGCAAGTTCAAAAAGTCTTGCTTTGAGCTTGATTTTACAAGAATTTTCGCACACTCTTACCGACCCCGAAGTGGACGCCGCGAGCGCCAAGATACTGGCAGCTCTAGAAGAACAATTTGGCGCCAAACTTCGCGACTAATACGACTCAAGGATTTACGACATGGCTTTAACGAAAGCAGAAATGGCTGAGCAGCTCTTTGAAGAGCTCGGTTTGAATAAGCGCGAAGCAAAAGACATGGTGGAGATGTTCTTCGAAGAGATTCGTTCTTCTTTGGAAGGCGGTCGTCAGGTGAAATTGTCTGGTTTTGGCAATTTTGATCTTCGTGAGAAGAATCAGCGTCCTGGCCGTAATCCTAAGACCGGTGAAGAGATTCCTATCACGGCTCGTCGCGTGGTGACTTTCCGTCCGGGTCAAAAATTGAAGGCTCGTGTCGAAGCCTATGGCGAACAACAAGAACAAGCAAAGCAAGCAGCAGCCGCAAATTAATCTTAAATGTTAGATCCAGCCAGCAGTAATATCGAATTACCCGCTATCCCAGGCAAGCGCTACTTCACCATTGGTGAGGTCAGTGAGTTATGTGCTGTTAAGCCGCACGTATTGCGTTATTGGGAGCAAGAGTTTCCATCCCTCAAGCCCGTTAAGCGTCGTGGTAACCGTCGTTACTATCAGCGTCATGACGTTGAGTTGATTCGTACTATCCGTGGTTTGTTGTATGAGCAAGGCTTCACCATTGGTGGTGCACGTCAAAAGCTCGAAGATGATGCTGCAGGCACATCAAGTGGAAGTGCCGGAAATTTCTCTTCAGCTATGTTGGCTGAAATGCGTGCAGAGCTTGAGTCAGTACTTGAGTTATTAAAAGCGCGTTAAGCTTTACAGAATTTCGGAGCGTAGCGCAGCTTGGTAGCGCACCTGCATGGGGTGCAGGGGGTCGGAGGTTCGAATCCTCTCGCTCCGACCAGATCATCGAAACCGCCTAACGGCGGTTTTTTTGTGCGCATCGTTTGAACTTCTTTATAGTTACCTTCAAGGCTGAACTTTCTTCGAGGCAATCCAGTGACAGCATTAAATGATTCTGATCTATGGCGCTCACATGCGTATATCGATGGTGCTTGGGTAGCAGGCAATCGTAATCAAACATTTGCAGTCATGAATCCATCTTCACAGGCGTGGCTTGTTGATGTGGCAGATTGTGATGGTCAAGACACGCAGTTTGCGATTGAGGCTGCGAATCGTGCGTTAGTGGGTTGGCGTGCCATGTTGCCGGCAGA
>CAZEWM010000137.1:0-2684 GCA_964516045.1 uncultured Gammaproteobacteria bacterium | reverse complement strand
GGTATTGGTGGTCGCATGGCGACACGTCGTGCTGAAATTAATGGTCAGACCATTCGTTTCGATCACGGCGCGCAATATGTGACTGCGCGTGATGCAGGCTTCCAGCAAGCACTCAATGAGATCAGTGATAGCGCAGTGATATGGGCTGATGCGGGTAAGTCAGGTGCTTATGCGGGTGTTCCAGGCATGTCGAGTATTCCTAAGGCGCTCGCCGAAGGTTTAACGATTCATCAAAGTGAGCGAGTTGAGCGTCTTGAGTTTCACGGTGATTACTGGCTCGCAACAACAGAGATAAATAGCTGGCAAGCCAAGCGGGTGGTGATGACGGTGCCGTTTCCGCAAGTTGCTCCGATTATTGGAGAAGATCATCCGTTATCTGCCAAGCTTATTGGGCTTGAGTTTGCTCCCTGTATGACCTTGATGGCGGCCTTTAAGCCGCAGGCTGACATGGATAAATCGACACGTTTAAACGAATCGAGTGATTTGTCATGGATTGCGTACAACAGTGGTAAGCCGGGGCGTGAAGATGTTGTCGATGCGTGGTTAGCGCAGGCAGGAGTTGAATGGAGCGCAGCACGGGTTAGCCATGATAAGGCAAAAAGTGAGCAAGAGATGCGAGTGCTGCTTTGTGAAGCATTATCCGTAGATCCGGCAGATATGCTGCACTCAGCTTTTCATAGCTGGCTGTATGCTCGAATCGTGAACCCCTTAGGTGTGCCTTACTTGGTCGATGAGACGCAATCTCTGTATGTGGGTGGTGATTGGTGTTTGGGTGCGCGTGTTGAATCGGCTTGGCAAAGCGGCACAGCTATTGCGCAAGCGTTAACGGCTTAACCTCTAAATTGTTGTGTGGGTGGCTGCTTTAATAAGCGGCGTTCACTTAACCATCCAATCACTAACAGAAGTGTTGTTCCAATAACCACGCTGCTAAGCCATGTGCTGAAAGGGATGCCAAGCGTTAAACCAAACAGTCGTTGCGCAATCAGGGTGGCAGCAATATGTGCTAGTGAAGCTGCGAGTAAGCCGACAGCACTACCAATAAAAACAAACTCAATGAGAGTTGCGTTCACAATAAAGCGCTTTGATGCACCAAGAGTTCGCAATGTGGCGACTTCTTTTGCGCGTTGGCGACGAGCGGTTTCGATACTCACGAGCAGTAAGACGATGGCGGCAATCAGTGTGAAACTAAAGACACCTTGAACAGCGCGCAGACCGCGATCAAATACGCCTTTTACTTTATCGATAAGCGGTGTGAGGTTGATGGATGACACGCTAGGGTGGTCGCGTAAGAGCTTTTGCAGCGCGCTGGTTTTATCAGGAGCTATGTAAACACTACTGATAAAGGCATGTGGTACTTCCTTGGTGAGGTTTTCGGTACCTTGGACAAAAAAGTTCACATTAAATGAGTCCCATTTGACCGAGCGGATGCTCAGGATGGGTGCGCTGACATTAATTGCGCCAGCTCGAAAAGTGAGTTCATCACCAAGTTTAAGGTTTAGTGATTGTGCTAGACCTTGTTCAACCGAAAAACCTTTTTGATCGTTGCCCCAAGGGCTGCCTGCAATGATGCGGTTGTCATTTTGAAATTGATTGAGGAAGCCCAAGCTATATTCACGTGAGGCGAGTCGTTTACCTCGATCGGTTTCAAATTGATCGAGATTTATTCCCTGGCCATTAATTGCAATGAGTCGAGCGCGCGTTGTGGCAAAGAAGTTATTCGTCGCAATGTGGTTTTGTTTGAGTTGTTGTATCAGTTTATCTTTTTCAGTAGGTAATACATTCAATATAAAATGATTGGGTGTGTTCGTAGGAAGGCTGGTTGACCACAATTGGTAAAGATCAGTGCGTAGATAATTGAGTATCAGCAACATGCAAAGGGCAATTGATAGCCCGCTGATTTGAACCATGACGATACCGGGGCGACGTTTGATAGCCCCTAAGCCAAAGCCGATTGCACCTTGAAGCTTAATGCGCCGAATAAGCGCCTGAAAAAGACGCAAGATGATCATCAAGCCCAGGGTGATAGCAATTAAAGCGCCGAGCAGTATGCCGGCTAAGCTGGTGTCTTCAGCTTGATAAGCCACCAAGAGGGCATACGTGATAAAGACTGAGCTGCCGAGTAACCATTGTGAGCGACTGGTGCTGCATGTTTCTTTCCTTAATAACCGATTAGGCGAGACCGAACGGATTGCCCATAAGCCAGGAAGTGATAAGCCAAGCGATAAAATCAGAGCATGAATGAGGCTGGGTATTGCCGGTGTCCATTCTGCTGCAGGTAGGCTATTACCTATCCAATCACTAGCGAGTTGAACGGCTGAAAATTGCAAGCCATAGCCAATCAAAATACCGCTTAATGTGGCGAATAATGTGATGCCTAATAGTTTTCGCAGATAGCGCCACAGGACTTGTTGCGATGACATGCCAAGCGCTCTAAATATCGCAGCGGCATAAAGTGATTCACTGAGGATGAGTTGTAGTGCCAAGATAATGGCAACGCCGCCAACGATGCTGGCTGAAAGCGCAGACAGATTAATGAATCTCTCACCGCGTTGAATCGCAGTTTGCAATTCTGGGCGACCATCGGTCGGCTCAAGCCAACTGTCATTTTTTTCTAACTCAGGCGTGAGTGTTTTGCGATAGGTATTGAGTTGTTGTGGATTGCCTGCCAGTAGCAGTCGATATTT
>CAZEWM010000136.1:0-2731 GCA_964516045.1 uncultured Gammaproteobacteria bacterium | reverse complement strand
ACATCAGTTTGTCCTCCAAACTTTTGATGGGTTATTTATCGTTATAACGTACAGCCAAACCCTTTACTCACATAGTGTGAGGGGCAAAAACCGTCGGGCGACTCTAGCAAAGCAAACGCAATAGAACACCCTTAAAAGATTATATTTCTCAATAGAAGAAACCCCTAATAAACCCGAACTCAACCAGCGGTTTAAAAAAGTTCTGTAAGCTCATATACTTGCGCAACATAAGAATAATAATAAAGTATTTAACTCTCTGAATTTGGATTCACATGCGTAATCTTGCTGTTTTGATTTGCGTGCTTTTGTTCACAGCTACATCACACGCTCGTTGGTTTGAAACAACCGATGTTGAAAAAGGCTCGTCCCTTTATGCGGATCATTGCGCGTCATGTCATGGCGCTAATGCAGAAGGTGATAAACATTGGCCAATGCCAACCTCTAAAGGGCACTACCCTGCACCACCATTAAATGGCATGGCACATACTTGGCATCACCCTTTGCGTCAGCTAGTTGCTACCGTGTCATTTGGTAATGGAGCTATGCCTGGTTTTCAACATCAGTTAACCACGCAACAAATACTCGATATCTTGGCCTTTGTGCAAAGTCGTTGGCCGGATGAAATCTATGCCGACTGGACAAAGATGAACGAGCGCCACCCAGGCTAAAATCTTCGGGTGTTATTCAACACCCGTTACAATCCTCATATGACTTATTCCGCTCACCGCTTTTGCGTTGCGCCGATGCTTGATTGGACGGATCGACATTGTCGATTTTTTCATCGCCAGCTAACGCAACACGCCATGCTTTACACCGAGATGATTACCACCGGCGCATTGATCTACCGTGAGCCAGGTCGCTTTCTCGATTACAACGCAGAAGAACACCCTGTTGCCTTACAGCTAGGCGGTAGTGATCCAAAAGAACTCGCGCATTGCGCAAAGCTCGCTGAAGACTGGGGCTATGAAGAAGTAAACCTGAATGTCGGCTGTCCTTCGGATCGCGTGCAGAATGGAAGCTTTGGTGCCTGCTTAATGGGAACACCTGAGGTGGTTGCAGAGAGTGTTGCTGCAATGAAGACCGCAACCGATGTACCCATCACCATTAAACATCGCATTGGCATTGATGAACAAGATAGCTATGAAGAGTTACACAGCTTTGTGCAACTGAGTGCCGAAGCAGGTTGTGAGACCTTTATCGTGCATGCACGTAAAGCCTGGCTTCAAGGCTTAAGCCCTAAAGAGAATCGTGAAGTGCCACCGTTAAAATATGATGTGGTTTATCAACTCAAACAGGACTTCCCTCAACTTAACTTAATTATTAACGGCGGCATTACCACGCTTGATGTCGCGAATGCACAACTCGAAAACGTCGATGGCGTGATGATTGGGCGCGAGGCATACAGCAACCCCTGGTTACTCCAACAAGTCGATACACACTTCTTTAACGATAACGCAAAGGTGACGCATCGCTCACAAGTCATTGACGCGATGATTCCTTACATCGAAGAACAACTGAGCAATGACATTTATCTCAGCCACATCACTCGCCATATGTTGGGCTTGTATCAAGGCCTACCGGGTGCACGCGCTTACCGTCGCCACCTCTCTGAGAACGCCACGAAAAAAGGCGCCAACCTACAAGTGTTACTCGATGCCGTTGCGCTTGTCACAGACCCGCTCGATTGACGCACACAATCGATCTCTCTACACTGCGCGCCAACGCGTCTTTGTTGACGAATCAAACACTTAACGGAGTACACACCATGTCTATCGAACGAATTGTTATGGCATTTGCCGGCATCATGATCATGCTGACACTGGCATTAGGCACTGAAGGCAGCCCGATTTTCCATCATGCTAACTGGCATTGGTTCACTGCCTTTATCGGTTTCAACTTACTGCAATCATCTTTCACAGGCTTCTGCCCATTAGCGATGATTTTAAAGATGGTTGGCAAAAAACCTGGTTCAGCGTTTTAAGCAAATCCCAAAACAAAAAAACCGGCATTAGCCGGTTTTTTTATGTCCATCTCTTAGTGGCTGTCTTTACCCTTACCCGATATGTAATCGGTAAGCGCAAACATTAAACCAGAGAACACCAGCGCAATGTGAATACCCACCTTCCAAGCTAAAGACTCATTGCTCAACGTTTCGGTATTCAAGAAAGCCTTCAATAACTCAACCGTTGAGATGGCAACCACCGCACCGATTAGCTTTAACTTAAGATCCGCAAAGCCCACCTTGCCCATCCAACCTGGACGGTCTTCATGATCACCAATCGCAAACTTTGAGACAAAGTTCTCATAGCCACTGAAAGCAATAATCAACAACAGGCCTGCTAATAACGCCGTATCAATTAAGGTCAGAATACTCAGGATGGGTTGTTCAGCTGCACCAGTTAATACGCCGCTCATCAAATAGAAAAGCTCTTTGCCAAACTTAATCAGCAAGGCAATCACTGACACCATTAAGCCAATAAAAAATGGCGCCAATAACCAGCGCATTTTAAAGAAGCTGTTTTCCATCAAAGTTTCAAAATCTTTCATTGTTTTCTCTTAAGCCTTAGATCGGCTCAGCAAATAAATCGTGTTCATCGTAACCGCTAACCTGCACTTCAATAAAGTCGCCTGCCACAACATCATCCCAGCCGCCGTGAATAATCACCTGGCCATCCACTTCTGGCGCATCACCTGGACCACGCGCAATCATATGATCATCATGCACTTCATC
>CAZEWM010000135.1:0-2782 GCA_964516045.1 uncultured Gammaproteobacteria bacterium | reverse complement strand
ATCAAGGCCTGCGTATTGGCTTTAGTGATGGCGCTCGATTGGTTTTCCGACTATCGGGTACAGGTACACAAGGCGCAACCATTCGCGTCTATATAGAGCGCTATGAATCTGATATCACCAAGCAACATCTCTTGAACGAAGAAGCGCTTAGCGAACTGGTTACGATAGCTGCTGAGGTCAGTCAGATCGAAGCGATTACCGGACGAAAAGCACCGGACGTCATCACTTAAACACCTCGTTTCATACCGATCTGCTGCATGACCGCAATGGCGAGCTCTTCAATCGATACAGCGGTTGAGTCAACAAACTGAATACCCTGCTGACGATATAGCGATTCAGCGGCGGTGATCTCACGGCGACATTGATCAATACTGGCGTACTTAGATCCAGGACGACGCTCTTCACGAATCTGATGCAGACGTTCAGGCGTGATACTCAAACCAAAGAGTTTTTCCTTGAAAGGCTTTAGCGGCTCTGGCAACCGACCTTCCATAAAGTCATCCTCAGTCAGGGGATAATTTGCCGCGAGAACTTTGTATTGCATCGCAAGGTATATGCAGGTTGGCGTTTTACCACTACGCGACACACCCATCAAAATTAGGTCAGCTTTATCTAAGCCTTTTATCCGCGCACCATCATCATAGGACAAGGCATAGTTAACTGCCTCGACCCGGCGCTCATATTCGCTCTCAGTACCCATACCATGCGCTTTACCCACGTGCTGGTTCATTGGCTTGTGTAAGGCCGTTGAGAGATTTGGCAAGAAGATATCAAAGATATCGACAATCTCAGTTTTCGCTGTTTTTAGCTGTTTGCGTAATGACTCATCTACAACACTTGAGAAGACAAGCGGCGCTACGCCCTCGCGTTCGGCAAACGTATCGATCTCATCGACTAATTTGGAGATTTTCTCGGGGGAGTCTTGGAAGGCACGAAAATGCGCATCTGTGGTGGCATTATCAAATTGCGTAAGCAGTGTATGTACAAGCTTCTCAATCGTAATACCCGTACGATCTGAGATCAGAAATATTGCTGGTCGCTCTTCCATATCTCCCCCAAATTTGGACAATGAGTACAGTATATGGGGAGTTATTCCGGCATCATAGGCCTATGAACACACAAGACATATCCGCACTTCGCGAGCGCCTCGCAGAACAATTCAAATCTTTCGTGGACCCGGCCTTTGTTTTGGCAGAAGAATCCGAGAGAAAGCCCTATGAATGCGACGGTCTAGCCGCCTATCGACACCTACCCTTGATTGTTGTGCTTCCAGAAACGATTAATGACGTTCAAAAGATCATGCGCATCTGTCATGCAGAACAAGTGCCTGTGGTTGCACGTGGTGCCGGCACTGGTCTTTCTGGTGGTGCACTACCCTTAGAAAATGGCGTTCTACTGAGTCTTGCGCGCTTTAATCAAATTCTCGATATCGACAAGCCAAATCTTTGCGCTACCGTCCAGCCGGGTGTTCGCAATCTGGCGATCAGTGAAGCTGCCAAACCCTATGGTTTGTATTATGCGCCCGATCCCTCTTCTCAGATTGCCTGCAGTATTGGCGGCAATGTTGCGGAAAATGCGGGCGGCGTACATTGCTTAAAGTACGGCTTAACGGTTAACAATCTACTCAGCGTGACCATAGTCACAGCTGAGGGTGAGCTAGTCACTTTAGGTAGCGACGGTCTGGATTCTGAAGGCTTTGACTGTCTGGCTTTAATCACTGGCTCTGAAGGCATGTTGGGCATTGTGGTTGAGA
Organism: uncultured Gammaproteobacteria bacterium; assembly: GCA_964516045.1. GTDB lineage: Bacteria > Pseudomonadota > Gammaproteobacteria > Chromatiales > Chromatiaceae > VMDJ01. Next base: position 1,029 of record CAZEWM010000135.1, on the reverse strand, counting down.
TCACCGTCAAGCTATTGCCTATTCAAGAGCGTGCTCAAGTCGTCATGGCAGCATTCGACCATGTTGAAACAGCCGGACAAGCCGTTGCCGATCTCATTGCGGAAGGCATCTTACCCGCCGGGCTTGAAATGATGGATCAGCCATCCCTGCAAGCTGCAGAAGATTTTGTCCATGCCGGCTACCCCGTTGAAGCGGCTGCCATACTGCTATGCGAAGTGGATGGAGATAACGAAGAGGTCTCTGAAGAGATCGCTCGTGTACGTCAGCGACTGACTGACTCAGGTGCAACTGAGGTACGTACCGCAAAAGACGATAATGAACGCGCTCGCTTCTGGGCAGGCCGTAAAGCCGCCTTCCCTGCGGTAGGTCGTATCTCGCCAGATTACTACTGCATGGATGGCACCATTCCGCGTAAGCACCTGCCATATATCCTACGTGAGATTAATCGCCTAGGCGAAGTCTATGGCTTGCGTGCAGCTAACGTATTCCATGCCGGCGATGGCAATCTTCACCCTCTTATTCTTTATAACGGTAATGAACCCGGTGAAATCGAACGCGCTGAAGCTTTCGGCGGAAAAATTTTAGAGGCCTGTGTCGAGGTCGGCGGCACCATTACAGGTGAACATGGCGTTGGTCTTGAAAAGATCAATCAAATGTGTGCCCAGTTCACACCGGAAGAGATCACGCTTTTCCATGCCGTGAAAGCCGCGTTTGATCAGCAAGGCTTATTAAACCCAGGCAAAGCGATCCCAACATTAAACCGTTGTGCTGAATTTGGTGCGATGCATATCAGTCAAGGTGATATGCGCTTCCCTCACTTGGAGCGCTTCTAATGTCTGACAACACGCAACAACTTATTGATCAGGTTCAATCCGCTCACAACAATAGCTCAACACTCAAAATTGTTGGCGGAAACAGTAAAGACTTTTTACAAGCGTGTAACGCGAATGACACGCTTGAAATGACATCACATACTGGCGTTGTCAATTATGAGCCAACTGAACTTGTTCTCACTGCTCGTGCCGGCAC
>CAZEWM010000134.1:0-2822 GCA_964516045.1 uncultured Gammaproteobacteria bacterium | reverse complement strand
TGACCTTTGCTACCGTTGAGGCATGGAAAGAATGTTCTAAGGAAATGGACAAGCTTGGCATTAGCTATGAATCAGGCAACGAAAAAGATCTAACCGTCACCATTCATGCTGGCCAGGAGAAGTTTAAGGACCTAATTGATAACTGTGAGAATGCGTTCAATCCGTATGAGGATTATCCAAAGTAAGCATTCTTAGATTATCGCCATAAAAAAACCCCGCCGAGGCGGGGTTCTTTTTGAGTCATTCAGTAAAACTGAATTACTTAGCTACTGGAGCAACTGGAGCTGCGTAGTAAGGAGACTCGTAACCGTAAGCAGTAGCGTTGGTATCAGTAGAACCGTTACCTTTGAAGTCGCCTGCAGTGCGGCCTTTACCAGAGAAGTTCATTGAGAAAGTCGCTTCACCTTCACCTGAGCCGTTGCCCAAGAAGTCGCCGTTTGCGTTGTTAGCACCGTTCATAGAACCGTTGCTGTTGTCGAAGAACGCTGAAGCTTGAGCTGAAGCGATGATTGCTGCGATTGCGATGATCTTTTTCATTGTAAAAATCCTTAAAAATTTGTTTAAAAGTTTTGTGCTGACCAGATAGTTGGCTAGCTGATGAAGATAAGTATATTAGTATTTGCTTAAATGTCAATACTTATTTCGAAAAAACTTTTCCCGTCGCTCAAATCACCCCGAAACAGACATAAAAAAACCGTCGATTGCCGGTTTTCGTGTTCTTAGCCTACCCATTGGTAGGTAGCGCTTCTTGATGAGCCCACCTGCTCGATGAGCCCCAGCTTCTTTGCTTTGATAATCGTTTTGTAAAACTGCGCACGGGAGGTGCTCAAGCCATGTTGCTCAGCAAGGTCTTCGTAGGTGGCCGTAACCGTTTTCTTACCCGAGTTTGATAATTGCCACAACAGAATAAAGATCGTGCGATCTGATTCGGTGACGGCTTGAAGACCGAGTTCTTTTTCGGTATCAATCAGCAGATTAACGATATTTAAATAGGCTTTTAAATCAGGCACTGATGCGTCTCGCAATAAAAGAAAGAATTTGGCGTCTTAACAACATAACAAGAGTGAAAATAAGAATAGATCCCATGATATCGCCAAATAAATAGCGGAATGGCAACATAATGGTAGATTCAACGTGATAATAAGCTGAATGCAGCAGAGAATTCATAAATGTAGAAATAATTACCGCAATAATAAAGGCTCGGAAAGTGCCTATCCCCTCATTATTGTGTAAGGCAACACCCTCATACCACTTGTTTTTAAACAAGAAATTAATCATCGCAATCGAACCGCCGACCGCAATAGTGCCAAAGCTCGCACCAACCAAGGCGTCAACGGGCGCCGCACCCAAGATATAGATGCCTGCTATTAATTGCGCAAAAAATATCGCCGGGAGCGCAACAACACCTAAAAGGTATGCCATCAAGATTTTCAGGCCATGTGGAATAAACAATAGACTTGCATGCTTGAGGTCAATCGACGGGAAAAGTTCATTTTCCACCGGATTAATCACTTTGAATTGAAAGGCAAACGCAGCGACTATAATCACTGTCAGTATGAGCTGCAATTGCAGGTGTTTTTGCAACGAGGTCATCTACTACTCCGAATGACTGACCTCATTGTAGCCAAACTCATAATGTCCAGACACAAAAAAACCGGCCTCAGCCGGTCTTTTAGCTTTTGATTCGCAAATTAGCCAGCGACAATCACTGACAAGAAGCTGAACCAAGAGAACGCAATCAGCGCTACAACGAATGTCATCGCAAAACCTTGGAAACTAAACATGTCTTTCTCCTAAAACGATGCGGTACTTCTGCATCTCGGTTAATTGAGCTTTACTGCGTGCGTTGATCCTTGGGGTCATCGCCATCCTCGATGTCTTCGAGCTTTTGCTTACGAGGAATCATCGGGTCATCGTCATCCATTAGAATCCGATGTGCTGGGCCTTCTAAGTCGTCGTACTGACCACTTTTGACAGTCCAGAGAAATATCACGGCCGCAATTAACATCATGCCAAGTGCGATAGGAATGAGGAGATACAGGATATCCATCAGTCGTCCGAGTATTTCAGTGTTTGTTAATATACTCCAATCACGAAGAGATGCAAATGACTTATCTCAAGCGAAGTGCATTCACCACGACCACCAAAGAACTCAGCGACATGCCGATCGCAGCGCCCCAAGGTGGCACCAATCCCATCGCCGCTAGCGGTACGGCCGCCACGTTATATCCGAGCGCCCAAAACAGGTTCTGACGGATAATTGATCGAGTTTCTCTTGATTTTTCAATAGCTTGCGGAAGCATGTGCAATTTTTCAGACAATGCAACCATATCGGCTGTGGCATGTGCGAGCTGCGCCCCTTGCCCCATTGCGATAGATACATCCGCTGCCGCAAGCACTGGCGCGTCATTTACCCCGTCGCCGACCATTACCACACGATGCCCCTCGGCTTGGAGCGCCTGAACGGCTGCAAGCTTATCTGCCGGACGCAAACCACCCTTAGCCTGAGAAACGCTCAGTTGTGTGGCCATCTCATCTACCGCTGCCTGTTGGTCGCCACTGAGAATCTGAATCTGACAACCCAGTTCAGCCAGCTGTGCAACCGCCTCAACCGCATCACTACGCAGCTGATCACTGAGTACAAATTGCGCTAGCAAGCCCTCTGCACTGCCTAGATAGACCACCGTACCGCGTAAATCTGATTCATCCGGAATAGCCGCACCGCTGAGCTGCGCGACAAAAGTCGAACGACCTAAGCGGTAGGTATGCCCATCGATTTGACCTTCGATGCCCTCGCCCGGAATCGCATTAAGCTGTTGTGC
>CAZEWM010000133.1:0-2847 GCA_964516045.1 uncultured Gammaproteobacteria bacterium | reverse complement strand
GGCCGCCGTAATAATGCTTACCTTTAGGCTCATCCACCATCACAACCATAGCGAGCCGTGGGCTGTCAGCCGGTGCTAAACCGGCAAACAAACTTACATAACGATCTTTAGAATACCCACCCTCAGGTGCCACTTTCTTCGAAGTACCGGTTTTACCAGCGACCTGATAATTGGATACGGCTGCTTGTGTCGCAGTGCCGCCCGGCTGCACCACCTTAGTCAACATCTGACGCACGGCTTTTGCTGAGTCTGCCTCAAAAACACGGCGCCCTTCTATCTTTTCATCACCTCGCTTTAATAAGGTTAAAGGTACCGCTACACCATCATTTGCCAATGCTGCATAGGCACGCGCCAACTGCATGGTGTTTGCAGACAATCGGTAGCCATATGAAATAGTTGCTTTTTCAATTTCAGCCCAACCCGTCCAGTGCGGCAAAACACCTGAGGTCTCAGCAGGAAAATCAAACGCAACAGGCTCACCAAAACCAAGACGCTGTAAAAAGTCGTAATACTTTTCAGAATCGAGGCGCATCGCTAACTTTGCTGCACCTACATTGCTCGATTTCGCGAGCAAGGTATCTAAATCGATTTCACCTAAAACATCATGATCCTTAACCACCCCACCTCTTACTTTGAAATAACCAGGCGCGGTATCAATCAATTCACCAATCGATACCTCATCAAAATCTAATGCTGCCGCAACCACAAAGGGCTTCATGGTTGAGCCAGGCTCGAAGGTATCGGTAACTGCACGATTACGCAGACGACCGTTTTTCGATGAGCGATTGCCATTTGGGTTATAGCCAGGCTGGTTCACCATCGCCAAAACCTCACCTGTCCTCACATCCAATATAACTGCTGAACCCGATATCGCGCTGTTTTTAGACACAGCCGATTTCAACTCACGATAGGCAATGTATTGCAATCGCGCATCAAGACTTAACGCGAGATGCTTACCATCCTCTGCCATCTGGATGTTTTCAATATCCTCAACAACCTGACGACGACCATCACGTAAAACACGCTTTTTACCTGGCAAGCCAGCCAACTGCTCATCAAATACACGCTCTAGACCTTCTTGGCCTTTATCTTCGTAATCGGTAAAGCCAACCACATGTGAGAAGACTTCATGCATTGGATAATAGCGACGATAAGAACGTTCTTTATATAAACCTTTTAAACCATTTGCTTTAGCTACTGCCAACACATAGTCCGCTTCCGATGGCTGCAGCTTTCTTTTTAAGCGAACGTAGTACGTCGATGAAGAGCTAGAAATGATTTTCTTTAACTGCGCAAGCGACATCTCAAGCGCCTGCGCTAAAGGCAAGAGCTTTTCATTACTTGCGGATAGCAAGCGAGGGTTTGCCGCGATCGTATCAACCGGTGTACTCATGGCGACAACGTCACCACGACGATCAGTAATCATTCCGCGATGCGCTTCAATCTCTACCGTTTCGATATAACGCTCTTCGCCTTTTGATTGCAGGAAATCACTCTCGAGTACCTGCTTATCGATAGCCCGCCAAACAAGCAAAACTCCACCAAGTACAAAAACCGCACTTAACAAATGACGACGCCATGCCGCATTCGGCACGCCCGCCTGCTCGCGCTGATACTGCTTTATACGTTGTTGTTTCTTTGCAGCCATCAGTCCAGAACCACCACTTGATTTGATGAGGGTGACTGCATATCAAGCCGCGCTGCCGCTTCACGAACCACGTGATCAAAATCACCACGACTTGCGATCTCTAATCGTAAACGACCTTCTTCTAGCACCTCTCTATCCATCGACGCGCGAAGTTTTTGCGATTCAACAAACAATAAACGTGACTGATATTTCATATTGGCAACCGCAACACCGCTCACCAAGACAAGAAACATCACAGCAAACAACCACAAGCGCTGCTTAGAACTCATGCCGCCACCTCCGCAATACGCATCACAGCGCTTCGTGCGCGAGGATTTGCCGCAATTTCTTCATCAGAAGCCTTAATTGCCTTACCCACAAGACGCAAACGGCCTTGCGTCTCTACGTGCGCGATAGGTAATTTTTTAGGTAGCTTTGGACCTTGTGACTCGCGCTTCATGAATTGCTTAACTCGACGATCTTCTAACGAATGGAAGCTAATCACGACCAACCGCCCACCCGGAGCTAATACATCAATCACCGAAGCCAATACTTCTTCAAGATCAACCAACTCACGATTGATAAAAATTCGAATAGCTTGGAATGTACGTGTCGCAGGATGCTTATAACGATCTTTTACTGGCGTCGCCTTCTCAACCAATGCTGCCAGTTCAGAGGTTGTAGTTAATGGCGCCTTATTGCGCTGCTCAACAATGGCGCGAGCAATGCGCTTAGCAAACTTTTCTTCACCATACTCTTTAAGCACAGTCACTAAATCTGCTTCGTCAACTTCAGCCAACCATTCCGCGGCAGACAAACCTCGCGCTTGATCCATTCGCATATCCAGCGGACCGTCCTTCATAAAACTGAAGCCGCGATCCGCTTCATCAAGCTGTGGTGATGACACGCCTAAGTCAAGCAAGACGCCGTCAATCTTGCCCAATAAATCATATTGCTCAGCGATTGCTTTTAGATCAGCAAAGCTTTCATGGTGGATAACAAATCGTGAATCATCAGCAAACAACTGCTTGGCGACATCAATCGCTGCGAGATCCTTATCGAAGGCAACCAGATGACCAGATTGACCCAAGGCTTTCAAGATGAGCGTGCTGTGACCACCTCGACCAAAAGTACCGTCAACATAAATCCCTTCAGGCCGAATTGCGAGAGCCTCTACCGCCGCATCGAGTAACACCGTGCGATGTCCGAGATCACTCATC
>CAZEWM010000132.1:0-2851 GCA_964516045.1 uncultured Gammaproteobacteria bacterium | reverse complement strand
GAAATTCTCACGACGCATCAAGATGAAGGTCAAGAATGGACTGAGAAACTTTTTGTCAAAGTTCTTGAGACAGGTCCATCAGGTTCTCTCGTCGAGATTATAGAAATGGCATCCCATCAAGGAAGAACTATTGATGGCCATGCCTTTTCATTTAATCAAACCCAACACTAAGCATATCGTTCCTTTTATAAGCTTCTGACATAATTCCTTCATGGTGCAGTCTCGTTCGTGGTTGCGAGGTTTTCTTCGTAGCTTGCCTTTGCCGATTTTTGTGTTGTTGTTTGGTCTATTGGCCGGCATCAGTGTGCTTTGGCTCGTTGATAGGCATCAGTCGGGAGCCTTGCAAGATATCTTTGACGAAACGCTTCAGACGCGTTTGGAGTCTGCATCTCGCCAAGCACTAATCAATTTTGATGAGCATAAGCAGTCTTATGTGTATTTGATGCGCCTTTTGGCAAATCATCGACGTATGGCGACCTACATGGACCTAACGTTCTGGGGTCCTTTTACTACCGTTTTTGAAGATCGAAAAGAGTTACCGCCTTGGATGCCGCTTCAGCAGTTTTGGCGTCAGCTCGCGCAGCCAACCTATCTAATCTTGATGGACTTAGATGGCAATATGCGTGAAGGCTATAGTCCAAAAGGTCTGCCTATTCCTACTGGCTTACTCGAAGATCAGGCATTTGTCATGGCGAGTCGAGGTGAGAAGTCTTTTGTGACCACCTTAGGTGGTGCGCCTTATTTTGTGGTGACTGAACCGATTTGGGATACCGGCCCAGAAATGATGGGGCACTTGCTGATGTTGCTGCGAGTTGATAGTGACTTTTTAGCAGCCTCCCAGCAGGGTGGTACCGATAATCAAGCAATTATTGCGATTACAGAGCCCGAGGGTAAAAAACTACTCGCTACCAGTGATACGGCACGAGTCGATGCGGGCGAAGATGTTGAAATGCTATCGCTTGAATACCTGATTACGACTCAGTCATTTACGCAGTACGATGATGCGGACTTGAATTTGTTATTCATGACACTGATGCCGCGCTCAAGCTTTTTAGCAACTTCAGAAAAAGTGATAGATCTTGAGCGAAAGCAAAGAGCGGTGGGTGCAGGCGCAATCATTGTGACCTTCATGGCTGTGGTCTTATTGATTTCAGGTCGAATCAATCGCGTTCTGCGTCGCTTACAGGAATTCGCATCACGTGCATTGGGTGATGCACCTGAGAAGACGCAATCAAAAAACGGCAACCAGCTTTTGATTCTGGAAGAGCGAGTCCGAGATGTTATCGACTTGGTCTTAACCGCACGTGAGCGCACGCGGAGTCAACACGAAAGCCAAGTAGAGCAGCTTGAATCGTTACGCGCGGCAGCCATGTCTGCTTCAGCAGATGGCATGATCACAATTGACTATGCTGGTAATGTAATCGATATGAACGCCACAGCAGAAAGGCAGCTTGATCGGCGGTTATCACAAGTCCTGGGGTTGGAGCTTTCGCGTCTCGCTTTTGATGCCTCATCAGCACAGCGATTTAACGAGATGCTGGAAAGTTATCAAGCGCCCCTTGAAAAGCTACCCATTCAATCCGATGAGCTACAAAGCTATCCCAAGGATGGCCACTCGAGTGATTTTGAGGTCTCTCTAACGCCAGTACACCTTGAGGATGATTTGCTCTTCACCGTGACCTTGCGTGACGTGGGTGATCGGAAAGCCAGAGAGCGTGAGATTGCCGCTTTGGCAGCATTCTCAGCTGAGAGCCCCTCGCCAATTCTCCGTATTAATCAGCGAGGCGTTATCGTGTATGCGAATACCCCGAGTGAGCCGTTGCTAAAGTATTGGAACTGTCGACCTGCTCAAACTTTACCACTTTATTGGCGAACAATCGTGATGCGAGTGTTGGAAGAAAACACGGACTATGAAACCGAGATAGAAGCATCTAATCACCGCTTTTCTTTATTAATTACCCCAGTAAAAGATCTGGAGTACGTGAATATCTATGCGCGTGATATCACTGCACAGCGATTAGCAGAAGATGAATTACAGCGTCGCCAGGATGAATTGGTGCACGTGGCTCGTTTAAGCACGATGGGCGAAATGTCGACCGGTATCGCGCATGAACTCAATCAGCCTTTGTCGGCTATTAGTAATTTTGCAAATGGCTGTGTTCGACGTTTGAATAGTGACGTGGGCACTAAAGAGGATTTGGTTAAAGCACTTGAGCAGATTGCAGCCCAATCTAAGCGCGCGGCAGAAATCATTAAACGTTTACGCGCATTAGTGACTAAGCAGCAAACGATTCGACAACATGTCAATCTTAATGAGATTGTGAATGAGGTCTGTGAGCTTGTGGCGCACGATATTCGTAAAGACAAAATTTCGTTAGAGAAAAAGCTTCTTGGCCACCCGTTATGGGTCGATGTTGATACGGTTCAAATCGAACAAGTACTGATTAATCTTGTACGAAATGCAATTGATGCGATGCAGGTTCGTGTTCAGAGTGAACGTCGGTTACTGATTGAAACGCGTTTTACAGAAGATTGTCGTGCCCAGATTCGAATTAAAGATGATGGCGCAGGTATCCCAGAAGAGCAGCTGATTAAATTGTTTGATGCCTTCTATACCACTAAAGAACATGGCATGGGTATGGGGCTTGCGATTACTAAGACCATCGTGGAAGAGCACTCTGGTAAGATTTATGCCAATTCTAAAGTGGGCAAGGGCAGTACGTTTTACGTAGAGCTGCCGTTAAGTTCAGATAACAAAGTGGACGAGGAATAAACATGGAAGCACAAGCGAATGCTGCAACCAGTATTTGGGTGGTGGATGATGATGAGGCAATGCGAAGCTCATTGCAGT
>CAZEWM010000131.1:0-2854 GCA_964516045.1 uncultured Gammaproteobacteria bacterium | reverse complement strand
CATAAACGAAGCGTGGTTGTAGCTCGTCAGAACCAATTGGCTTGATCATTACTAAATATCCTTCGGTTAGTTTTTTGTTATCAGACATAGGCTATGTCCAATAGGTTGTTAGTCTCTTTGGCAGTGACGTCGTGCAAAAAAACGCAGCAGCGCAATAAATGCCAAAGCGGCTGTATTAGTGATGCGTAATGTACAACACAATAGAAACCTAAAGAGCTAAGGAACTTTATGAGGGCATAAACTCAAATCAGCGGGCACAAAAAAGCCGAGCACGAAGCTCGGCTTTATTTTGTATGGTGCCCGGGGGCGGAATCGAACCACCGACACGAGGATTTTCAATCCTCTGCTCTACCGACTGAGCTACCCGGGCAAATCACCTGACGAGATCATCAAGAGGCGCGTATTAAAGCGACATGGCAAGGCTACGTCAAGCTAAAACCCTTATTCCGGCTTGAATTCTGGCGGGGTTTCGCCACCGTCACCAAAAAAGAACTTATCCATCTGCTCTTCGAGAAATTTCCGCGCTTTCGGGTCGATCGGGCTTAAACGATATTCATTCAGCAGCATGGTTTGATGCTTCAACCATTCTGCCCAGCCCTCTTTAGAAACATTCTCAAAAACACGCTGACCCAGATCACCTGGATACGGTGGTTTATCCAAGCCTTCCAGCTCGCGCTTCATTTTTACGCAATTCACCATTGCACCCATGAGAATCTCCTAAGTCAGTTCATCGAGCAGACGCGCAACCGGCGCTGCCAATCCCCGTGCATCGGGGCGGTGTGTGTTATACCAAACGAGATCATTTGCCTCAAAGACCGCGCAACCGCGTTTGCGCAGCAGTAATTGCTGCGGATGGATATCTAAATGAAAGTGGCTAAAGGTGTGGCGCCTAACTGGCAGCTTCTCACCCAAACTCACTTCTAAGCCAAATTGATCGCGACAGAAAGCATCGATACTTTGGTTTTCGGGTAATTCAGGAAAGCTCCATAGCCCGCCCCAGATACCCGCGGGTGGTCGCTGATGGAGCAACACCTCACCTTGCTCATTACTCAGCACCAACCAATGCGCAGTTCTCACTGGCAATGCCTTTTTCGGTTTTTTCCCTGGATAGCGTTGCCAATCATTTAGTGCATAAGCCAAACACGCATCGCTCAGCGGGCAGGCATCACATTGGGGTTTTGATCGAGTGCACAAGGTTGCACCAAGATCCATCATTGCTTGGGTATATTCAGCCACGCGCTGATCTGGCGTGTAATTTTCAGCAAGCCCCCATAACTTACTCAGAACCTCCGCCTTACCCGGCCATCCATCAATCGCAGCAAAGCGTGCTAAAACACGTTTCACATTGCCATCCAGAATCGGGGCCCGCAGATTCATCGCCAAACTTGCAATCGCACCCGCGGTTGATCGACCAATCCCCGGCAGACTCTCTAGCTCAACAGGATCTTGTGGAAACTCGCCCGCCATCTCAGTGCAGATCTGTTGCGCGGTTTGATGTAGATTGCGTGCACGCGCGTAATATCCAAGTCCTGACCAGTGATGCAGCACATCATCAATCGACGCATTCGCGAGATCGCATACCGTCGGAAATCGTTCCATGAACTTCTCAAAATAAGGAATCACGGTGTTGACTTGAGTCTGCTGCAACATGATCTCGGACACCCAGGTGCGATACGGTGAAACCGATTGCTGCCACGGCAAATTCTTTCGCCCATACAAATCGAACCAATCAAGAATGCGTTGCGAAAAGTCTACTTTGCTTATCGGATTTTCAGTCATCAAGTATGGTAGGTTGATATCCATTCAAATCGCAATCAAAGCTGACCATGAAACAACTTCCAATCATACTTGTGGCTGTTATCAGCATCGCGCTCGGCATTTGGCTAGGCATGCCCGAACAAAAACCGGTGACCGGTTACGAACACCTCGGCGGAGACTTTGTTGTACAAAGCGCTAACGGCGATGTGAAGCTAGAAGATTTCCGCGGCAAAATCGTACCGATTTATTTTGGCTTTGCGGCCTGCCCTGATGTCTGCATTACTGCACTCAGTGGATTGAGCATGGCATTACGTAGCTTGTCGCATGATGAGATGGCGCAAATTCAACCCTTATTTATCAGTATCGATCCTGAGCGCGACACCCCAGCAAAAGCTGATGAATATGCAAAATACTTCCATCCCTCGATTATTGGTGCTTCAACAGATGCGGAGAATCTGAAAGCGATCGCAAAACGGTATCTGGTGATCTACGCCAAAGTGGCAATGGAAGACTCCGCGATGAAATACACCATGGACCACAGCTCGAAAATTTATTTTGTTGGGCGTGAAGGCAAGATCATTTCTACCGCGTCCCATGGCGAATCGGCAGAAAATCTTGCCAAGCAACTAAAAGCGACTCTTGCTTACTGAGTTAACACCCTCGCTAGGGTAAAATGCGCCTTTAACAAATTTCTTACATTTATGAACATCTCTCTCAACGGCAAAACTCATTCTCTAGCAGATAACAGCTCACTCGCTAGTTTGATTGACGCTTTAGAGCTCACCGGCAAACGCATTGCCATCGAAGTGAATGATGAGCTTGTGCCTCGTAGTGCACATACTGATTGCTTACTGAATGAAGGCGATCGTGTTGAGATTGTTCAAGCCATTGGCGGTGGTTAATCCATGACTGATAAAACAGATACGCTGACCATTGCTGGTCGCACCTTTACCTCACGTCTTCTTGTGGGTACCGGCAAGTACAAAGACATGACAGAAACGCGTGAAGCGATTGATGCAAGCGGTGCTGAAATCGTGACTATTGCCGTTCGTCGCACTAACCTTGGCCAGAATGCGGATGAGCCGAACATCCTAGA
>CAZEWM010000130.1:0-2883 GCA_964516045.1 uncultured Gammaproteobacteria bacterium | reverse complement strand
ATGCTGAGCGACCAAAACCAAAACACCCTGTGTATGTGATGGCAAAAGCAGCTAACGCGATGATGGTAAAAACACTCGCACTCGAGCTTGCACCAGATGTGCGTGTGAATGGCGTAGCACCAGGTGCAGCACTCTGGCCAACCGGGGCTGAGCACACCACCGATAAACAAGAAATCCTAAAACGCATTCCGATGGGCCGACCTGCCGGTGCTGAACAGATCGTTAACGCGATTATGTTTATGGTGGATGGTAATGATTATGTGACCGGACAGATCTTAGCGGTCGATGGTGGTCGCAGTGTTCAGCAGTAAATTACAGATGCACTTGAATGAGTGCATCTTTATCACCTGAAAAGTTTTCCCACAGCGCTGCATAGCTCACACCACACTCAGGATGAATTTCATCAGGTGCAACATCGACGAGTGGCTTTAATACAAAGGCGTATTTTTCGATTTCATCACGCGGTAGATGCTTTCCACCCTCGTCCGTGACTTGATCGTCATAGGTTAAGGCATCGATATCCATCGTCCGCGCGTTAAATTTTTCGCTCGTTCGCACGCGACCAAAGTCATGCTCGATTTCTCGAAGCTTGATGTGCAGTTCAGCAGGCGTTAAGTCGGTGTTAAAGCCTGCAACAAGGTTAAAAAACGCATCACCGTCAAAACCTTCGGCAGGTGTTTCATAGGTTGGCGAGATCACAAGCTCACCAAATTCAGCTTCAAGTGCTTGCAGTGATCCGCGAATATTATTTTCGCGATCAATATTGCTACCAATGCTGACCCACACCCATGCCATTAAGCACGCTCTCCGCGTTCAATAATCACGCCCACATCGGTAGCGCCACGGACTGCGCCTTTTTTATTCAGCGTTAACTTCACCCAAGCGACATTAAACTCTTCGCTAATAATCCGAGCGCACTCTTCCGCCAATGTCTCGATAAGCTCGAATTCACTTTCACCGACATACTGCTGCAAACGCTTGGCAATTGATTTGTAGTTCAGGGCATCTTCTATCTTGTCGGTCTTGGCCGCTTTCGCGACATCGGCACTCATCTCAAGATCAAAGATCAGGGTTTGGCGAACGCGACGCTCCCAACCATAGATACCAATAACCGTATCAATCTTAAGATCGCGTAAAAAAACTGTATCCATCATTTGTTCCATTCAGGCTTTAATCAATCTTAACTGATGACACGCCGCTTGACCGCAGCTAGCTGCAGCTCAGAGAATGCTGACATGGATTTATCAATGACTGAACTTGGCCTTGTCTTTGCGGCTTATCTGATTGGCTCTATCTCGAGCGCCATTATTGTTTGCCGTCTGATGGGATTACCTGACCCACGCAGCGAAGGCTCAAACAACCCGGGTGCGACCAACGTGTTGCGCATTGGTGGCAAAAAAGCCGCTGCGATCACCTTGCTTGGCGACATGCTCAAAGGTGTACTGCCGGTTGCAGCAGGCCATCTACTCGATGTCTCTACGCTCACCTTTGCCCTAGCAGCCATGGCCGCTTTCTTAGGACATCTGTATCCGGTTTTCTTTGGCTTTAAAGGTGGCAAAGGTGTAGCGACCACACTTGGCACTCAGTTCGGTTTGCATTGGGGTATTGGTTTAGCCGTCGCGGGTATCTGGTTATTCATGGCGAAGGTCGTCAAGATCTCATCGCTATCCGCACTTGTTTCTATGGCCTTAGCACCGGTGATTATTTATTGGATTTGGCCAGCTGATGAGCTGATCGTGATGCAAATTATCATGAGCATCATTTTGTTCTGGCGTCACAAGAGCAATATCCAACGCTTGATCAGCGGCGAAGAAAGCTTGATTGGCAAAAAGAAATCTTAAGCCGGCTCGAGCTCGGTCATTGGCCAACGCGGCTTAATACCAAACGACAAATCACCGGATTCACCCGCAAGCAATCGCTGGCAACCTGCAAAGGCGATCATCGCGCCGTTGTCAGTGCATAGCTCAGGACGCGGATAATACGCTCGACCACCTAAGTTGGCTGTTAACGAATCAACTGCCGCACGCAGCCGCTTATTGGCGCTCACGCCACCTGCCATTACCAATTGAATCGATCCAGTTTGCTCCAAAGCGCGTTTGCACTTGATAGCTAAGGTATCGACGACCGCATCCTCAAAAGCGCGTGATATGTCCGCTTTCAGCGTTTCCAACTCAGCCCCCGGACACACCTTTGACTCATTTTGTAGCGTGGTCAACGCAAAGGTCTTCAAACCCGAGAAAGAAAAATCCAAGCCCGGACGATCTGTCATTGGACGTGGGAAACGAAAACGTGTTGGATCACCCTGCTCGGCTAGCTTTGCAAGCAAAGGACCACCTGGGTAGCCCAGTTCCAGCAATTTAGCGGTTTTATCAAACGCTTCACCCGCGGCATCATCGACTGACTCACCGAGCAATTTGTATTTGCCGATACCTTCAACCAACACGAGCTGGGTATGTCCACCTGAGACCAACAAAGCCACAAAGGGAAAGTCAGGACGATCACCCTCGAGCAACGGCGCTAACAGATGCCCTTCCATGTGATGTACGCCCACCGCAGGCACGCCCCAGCTCCAGGCCAAGGTCCGCCCCATGGCCGCACCAACCAACAACGCTCCGGCTAAACCAGGGCCTGAGGTGTAGGCCACGCCATCGATTTGATCGCCTTTTAGATCAGCTTCTGCGAGCAATTGCTGCACCATCGGCGCGAGCTTGCGCACATGGTCCCGCGAGGCCAATTCTGGCACCACGCCGCCATACTCAGCATGCAGCTCGATCTGGCTATAAACTTCGTGTGCAATCAAGCCATTAGCACTGTCATAAAGCGCCACTCCAGTCTCATCGCACGAACTTTCAATCCCCAGCACTAACACGCAATCTTTCCTTT
>CAZEWM010000129.1:0-2888 GCA_964516045.1 uncultured Gammaproteobacteria bacterium | reverse complement strand
ATGCCGCGCACCTTGTTGCTCGGTGCAGCTGCACAGTTCGGCATTTTCTTCACTTTGATTGGTGCACTGGCACTTAACGTGATCCCTGGCTTTAATTTCACCTTAGCTGACGCTTCAGCGATTGCCATCATTGGTGGTGCTGATGGTCCTACAGCCATCTTCTTGGCATCAAAGTTAGCCCCTGATCTTTTAGGTGCGATTGCCGTTGCTGCTTACTCTTACATGGCATTGGTACCCATCATCCAGCCTCCAATCATGAAGCTGTTGACGACTGAAGCTGAGCGTAAAGTTGAAATGATGCAACTTCGTCCGGTAAGTAAAACCGAAAAGATCATGTTCCCGCTAATGGTGTTGATGCTTTGCGTGTTGTTCTTGCCATCGGCTGCGCCACTGATTGGTATGTTGACCTTTGGTAACTTGTTGCGTGAATCAGGTGTTGTAGATCGTCTTAGCAAAGCGGCACAAAACGAGATCATCAATACCGTTACCATCATCCTAGGTCTATCAGTTGGCTCAAAGCTTCAAGCAGACAAATTCTTAAGTGTCGAAACACTCGGAATTTTGGCGCTTGGCGCGATCGCATTTGCGGTCGGTACTGCGGCGGGCATCATGATGGGTAAAGCAATGCACCGACTATCTGGCGGCAAAGTGAATCCGCTTATTGGTGCTGCCGGTGTATCTGCTGTTCCGATGGCGGCTCGCGTGGTGAATAAGGTTGGTCTTGAAGCCAATCACCATAATTTTTTGCTGATGCATGCGATGGGACCAAACGTCGCCGGCGTTATCGGCTCAGCTGTTGCAGCGGGTGTTTTACTCGCGGTTGTGGGCGGAAATTAAGCCTAAATTGTGGTCCTTGAGGGCAGGGACCACAATATCGTCTATTAGCACTTATAAATATTGCTATTTCTCTAGTGTTTTCATAGAATTGCGCGCTTATGTTGTCGCAGCTTCCAGAACGTGCTGATCCGATTCGACTTTGTGAGTCAGACAGGCAGTTTGAAGGGGTTGTAAAACTGCACGATTTGCAGCGATTAGGTGTCTTTTTGGCCTCAACTGAGGGTGAAATGCGTTATTCGCTTCTCTTTACTCGTGATGCTGATCGCCGCCGAGTGATCGAAAGTCATGTGGAAGGTGAATTGCAGATCGTTTGTCAGCGATGTCTTGGCGCCATGCCTTTGCCCATCAATTCAGATTGGCAACTTGCCGTGGTAACCGGGTTTCAACAGGCTGAACAACTACCTGAGGAATACGATCCTTTGTTAGTTGAAGAAGACACGATTGTGCTTCGTGACCTGATTGAAGATGAGCTGATATTGGCAGTGCCATCAGCCGCGCGACATGAACCGGATCAATGTGCCGTTCAGTTAACTGACTACCAAGAAGCGGTAGAAGAGGAAACTGAGGCACCTGAAGCATCCGACAACCCGTTCGCGGTTCTTGCTCAAATGAAGGGCAAAGGATCGGATGTAAATTAAGCAGTCTTTGAGGACAGTACAATGGCAGTTCAAAAGAACCGTAAAACTCCTTCTAAGCGTGGCATGCGTCGTTCGCATGACGGTTTGAAGTCAGAAACTTTGTCAGTTGATCCAACCTCTGGTGAAACTCACTTGCGTCACAACGTAAGCGCTGACGGTTTTTACCGCGGCCGTAAAGTCGTTTCTAAGTAATACGACTCAGATGCCGGAGTGGTGTGCAGATAACCGCACACCCCCGGCTTCTTGCTATCTACAGTGACAAAAACAATAACAATTGCACTGGATGCTATGGGCGGCGACCACGGCGCACCCGTCGTTGTCCCTGCCGCACTTGCCTATCACGCTAAAAATCCCTCTTGCCGTTTAATTCTTGTCGGTAAGGAAGAGGTGATCCGCCAACATCTACCTGGCGGCAAAGCGCCTGAAGGCATCTCACTACATCAAGCAAGCGAAGTGGTGGAGATGGATGAATTGCCATCTAAAGCCCTGCGCAGCAAAAAAGACTCTTCTATGCGTGTTGCCATCAACCTTGTTAAAGAAGGTGAGGCTGACGCTTGCGTGAGCGCGGGCAATACTGGCGCGTTAATGGCAACAGCACGCTTTGTTTTGAAAACTATTGCCGGTGTTGATCGTCCAGCAATTTGTAGTGCGCTACCGTCTACAGGTGGTCATTGCCACGTACTTGATTTGGGCGCAAATATTGATTCAAGCGCACAGCATTTATACGAATTTGCGGTCATGGGTTCTGAGTTGGTGACTGCTCTTGAGGGCAAAGACTCACCTCGTGTTGCGCTTCTGAATATCGGCCAAGAAGAAATCAAGGGCATCGAAGAAGTTAAAAAGGCTCATGAACTGCTAAAACAGAGCCACCTGAACTACAAAGGCTATGCCGAGGGTGATGATATTTTCACTAGCGGTGAGTTTGATGTGATCGTTTGTGATGGCTATATCGGCAATGTGGCACTGAAAAGTGCGGAAGGCGTTGCCAAAATGATTAAGCATTTCTTGGGTGTCGAGTTCAAACGAAATCTTTTCACCAAGATTTCAGCGCTCATTGCGATGCCGGTTTTGAAAGCTTTAGCTCGACGCATCGATCCACGCAGGTACAATGGAGCAAGTTTGCTGGGACTCAACGGAATCGTTATTAAGAGTCACGGTGGAGCGGATGCCAAATCATTTGCTAACGCTATTGGTATTGCTCGAAAAGAAGTTGAAGCCAATGTCGCAGCGCGTATCTCAGAACAGGTCAGCGCGCGACTTAAAGGATAAGGTCTACTGAATGACGTTGTACGCACGAATCACTGGAACAGGCAGCTACCTTCCCGAGTATGTTCGTACAAATCACGAACTCGAAAAGATGGTGGATACCAGTGACCAGTGGATCACTGAACGTACCGGCATTAAGCAACGTCA
>CAZEWM010000128.1:0-2916 GCA_964516045.1 uncultured Gammaproteobacteria bacterium | reverse complement strand
ATGATCTCGATACTGCGTGCATCAAATAACCAACGCCCATCGGTTTGTTTTTGAAGACGCACAACACCTTGCTTAAAACGGCGCACATCTACTGCAGATAATTCTGTCTCCTCAGGCACGCTTGTCGCAGAGATACCGCCCGTGCGATCGAATACTTCGATCATTTGCCAAGCTAGAGTAGGGCCGCGCTCACGACGAACCAACGCATTAACCGCCGAAAGATCTAGCGCTTTAATTGCATCTTCAACACGTTTCTTCTCACCTGCCTTGGCATCGCTCATCGCCTCAAGGAACATGCCTAAAGTTGCCCGTGGCGAAATCAGTTCGCTGGGTGGCGCTTGCGGTGCCACAACCTCTTTTGCAGCGTCTTCAGCTAACGCAAAACTCTGGAATAAAACAAAAAACGTGAGTAAGAAATAACGAAGATTTTTCATAAGAGCCTATGCGCTATTTAAGAGCACATGTAAATTCAATGTTATCGATTAAACGAGCTGCGCCTAATTTGGCCGCAATCAAAATGACACCCTGCTGACTCTGATTAGTCAAAGGCAACAAAGTTTCCGCATCTACGACATGCAGATAATCAGGTTCGAAACCCGCTTCATCAAGACGGCGCTGACTATCGGCAGACTGCTGTTCGAGCTGAGAAAAATCCTGACTAAAAATATCCGCTAGCTGTTTGAGCTCTGCATAAATCATTGGTGCTATCGCACGCTCATCTTTGGTCAGGTATTGGTTACGTGAACTCATCGCCAAGCCGTCGGGATCACGAATCGTCGGCACACCAATAATTTCAATAGGCATCGCCAAGTCAGCCACCATGCGACGAATCACCGCAAGCTGCTGAAAGTCCTTAGTTCCAAACAAAGCGACATCCGGTTGCACCATGTTAAAGAGCTTAGCAACAACCGTTATAACACCCACAAAATGTCCTGGGCGTGATGCACCGCAATATAAATCACTGATTACCGGCACCTCGACTTTGGTTTGCTCGGCAAGTGGCTTGGGGTACATGGTTTCAACACTGGGAAAATACAGTAGATCGACGCCGGCTGATTCAAGTGCCGCGATATCTGCATCGAGAGTACGTGGATATTTATCCAAATCCTCATTCGCGCCAAATTGCATTGGATTAACAAAAATACTGCAGATCACAGTCTGTGCATATTTGCGCGCTTCACGCATCAACGTCAGATGTCCTTCATGCAGATTGCCCATCGTTGGGACAAACGCGACGCGCCCGAGTTGTTTTGCGAGTTGTGTGGCGATTCGCAGCTGTTCAAGCTGCTCGATCATCTTCATGCTGGAATATGTTCTGCCGCAGGAAACTCCCCTGCTCTTACTGCTGAAACATACGCGCTTAATGCCTCTTGCACGCTACACGCATCAGCTAAGAAATTTTTCACGAAACTTGGAATACGATTCACACTCATACCAAGCATGTCGTAACACACAAGCACTTGGCCATCGGTGTGTTTTCCTGCACCAATGCCAATCACTGGAATTGCTAGCTCTTGGGTAATCGATCGCGCTAAGGCCTGTGGAATACATTCCAATACCAGCATCTGCGCGCCGGCTGCTTGTAAGGCCAAGGCATCAGCGATCATTTGATCAGCTGCTTGTGCTTCCTTACCCTGCACGCGATAACCACCTAGCTGATGGATCGATTGCGGCATTAAACCCAAATGACCACACACAGGGACAGCACGTTCGGTGAGATGACGAACGGTTTCAACCTGGGGCGCACCCCCTTCTATCTTCACCATCTCAGCACCACCCTCTTTCATCAGGCGACCTGCGGTATCTAGGGCTTGCTGTTGAGTGCCGTGACTCATAAACGGCATATCCGCAATCACCATGGCTGACTGACTCACACGCGCCACATTGGCAGTGTGATACACCATGTCATCCACACTCACTGGCAAGGTGCTGCCATGACCTTGAATCACCATACCCAAGGAATCACCCACAAGCAGCGTATCCACACCCGCTGTTTCAGCGAGGCGCGTCATGCTTGCGTCATAACTGGTGAGCATGGTGATTTTCTCACCTGCTTGTTTCATCTTATTCAGATGACTTATGGTAGTTTTTGCCATGGTGTTTCTCTTCAGGGCTTACGCCAACTAAGGTGCTTAGTTTAAACGATGCTGCCCTGCTTCGCTGATCTCAGAAAGCAGCTCAGACACCAAACCAAAACCTGGTAGTGCAATATCGGCGTTCAAATCCGCAAGCGGCCTTAAGACAAAGGCACGCCAATGCATCTCAGCATGCGGCACGATCAGACGTTCGTGTTGAATAACTTGATCGCCATAGAGCAGAACATCAACATCGAGGGTGCGAGAACCCCAACGCTCATGACGCTCTCGACCATGACGATTCTCGATCTCCTGACACCAATCCAAAAGCGCTATCGACTCCAGAGTGGTTTCGATCTCGAGTACCGCATTGATGTAATCCTGCTGCCCTTCTGGACCGACAGGTGCACTTTGATAAAGCGGTGAGCAACGTGAATGCGTGACTTCCGGGTGAGCTGCCAACTCTGCAACCGCTTCGGTTACATGCGCGATTGGATCACCTAAGTTACTGCCCAATCCAAGATAGGCAATCACACCACTCATGCATCACGCTTTTTAGAATTATTACGACGACGGCGACGACGCTTAGGCTTGCCGTCTCGATCTTGGTGCTGACTCGGCTCAAGCTTGCCCACTTGGAACTCTGTCCACCACTGAGCAACTTCAGCATCAACCTCACCCGCTTCCGAGCGCAACAACATAAAGTCATAGGCTGCACGGAAGCGTGGATGCGATAACAAACGCAATGGACGCTTACCACGTGTTTGCAAGAAACGATGTTGTAAAGACCAGATCTCACGCATTGGCGTACTAAAACGACGCGGCAAGGCAATGCGCTGCA
>CAZEWM010000127.1:0-2942 GCA_964516045.1 uncultured Gammaproteobacteria bacterium | reverse complement strand
GTGCCAATGATCTATTGATCGCAATGAATGGCGAAAAGCTCACCTGCGATAACATTTTAGGTTTGTTAGAACGCCATGGCGTGGGTGCCGAAGTCGAAGTGACCTATTTCCGCCGTGATCTATTACACACCACAAAGATCCGCATCGAAGAAGGTTCAGCGAACACTATTGATGTGTACTGGATTGCAGACGATCAATTAGATGATGCAGTAAAAACGCGTCGTGAGGCTTGGCTAGCATCTAGCCAATAACCTAATGCAGCAGCTGCTATCTCTCTTATCAGACGGCAAGTTTCATTCAGGTGAAGCGCTTGCTGAAGTGATGGGGTGTACGCGCAGCGCAGTCTGGAAGCAAGTCGATAAGCTTCGCCAAGTCACCGGTCTCACTGTCGATGCCGTGAGTGGAAGGGGCTATCGTTTACGTCGCCCAATAGAACTTCTGGACGCATCAAAAATTGATGCCTTAGTGGTTGAGCATCAGCTTGATTGGCCAGACGTTTTTACCTTAGTAGCCTCAACTGAATCGACCAATGTCATGGCACAACAGACGCTTGCAGAAATGAATACGAAATCTGCAGTATGGCTGGCGGAGCATCAGTCTGCTGGTCGTGGTCGACGCGGTCGAGTTTGGCAATCGCCATATGGAAGTAATCTTTATTTCTCAATAGCGTATCGTTTTGTCTTACCGATTCATCAATTAGCCGGCTTAAGTTTGGCTACCGGTATTGTGATCGCTGAGGCACTTAAATCTGTAGGTCTTAAAGCACCCCAACTCAAATGGCCGAATGATTTATATGCTGAAGATAAGAAGCTTGGCGGCATTCTGATTGAAGTCAGTGGTGAGGCGAATGCAGGCGCCATGGCAGTGATTGGTGTGGGCATCAACATTGATCATCAAAGCTTAGATCAAGCGTCTATAGACCAACCGATCACCAGTTTGCGCGAACAGCAAGTGGCTGAAAGTCGCAATGTATTGGCAGCTCGACTTATATCTGCTGTGATTCGCATGGCAAAAGACTTTGAACAAACAGGCTTGAAAGGTTTTGTCGATCGCTGGCCAGAATTCGATGCCTTCAAGAATCGACGTGTGGCCTTAACCGGTCCTGGTATTGCGCATTACGGTATTTGTCGTGGTATCGCTGAGGATGGTGGGCTGCGTTTAGAAACAGATTCAGGTGAGCAAGTCTTTTATGGCGGCGAGCTCAGTCTTCGCTTAGGGTAGATAAATGGCGACCTTACTCATCGATCATGGCAATACCAACGTAAAGTTTGCACTGCTTGAAAATGGGCAAGTTAAATCCTGCCCGCGCCAAGGTGTTGAGCATTTGGTTGATGCGCTCGCACTCTCTGAAGGGGATGTCTGGATGAGTTCGGTGGGTGACACGGTACTCCGAGAGCGCATTGCTGGGCAATGCGTGGGTATGGCGAGAACCTGTCATCGCATCAACATTGAACAACATACTGACAAGTTGACGACACGCTACGACATTCAGTCGATGGGAGTTGATCGCTGGTTGGTATTGCTTGGTTGTTATGAGCGAAACCTCTATCCCTGTGTCGTTGTCGACAGTGGCACCGCAACCACGATTGATCTGATGAACGCGCAGGGTGAGCACGAGGGCGGTTATATTTTGCCGGGTTTGTCACTGGCGCAATCAGCCTTGACGACAAATACCTGCATTCCGGAGCAGCCAGAGCTTGCACAACAGGTTAAAATGCCAACGAGTACTGCTGAAACGATGAATTTTTCGATGCCAGCTGCAACCGCAGCCTTAGCAGAGCAGTGCGCTTCAAGCTTGGCAAACAACGCGACGATTATTTTGACCGGTGGTGGTGCAACGGCACTATCAGCACACATGTCGTCGCCGGTTATCCAGGCAGAATATTTAGTTTTTGAAGGATTAGCCGCGTTGGCTAACAAGTAAAATGCGCGTTATCGTTTTTGCCTTAGTGGCATTGAACATTGTTATTGCTGTGGTGTTTGAGGTTTGGAAGAACCCAGGCATTACGACGAAGCAGCCGCCTGCAGATGTGGGTCAGCTACGCTTGGCGCATGAGCTACCAGCTGCCGTGCCAGTTCCACTGCAAGCAAAACCTGAGAACATTATTCCGCCTGCTCCTGCTGTTGATAAAGCGGATGCTCGGCTGATTGCGGTACCCACTGAAGCGCCTGTCGTTCAGGTTGAAGTTGATAAGACTCAGCGTGCCGTTGAAACGCCAGCGCCTCAGGTAGAAGTAGTCGCAGAGCCCATCGTTGTACAAGCTGAGGTACAGCAAACGGCCGCTGAGGAGAAGGTACCTCAAGTAGATTCGGTCACAGAGCCGCAAAAAGTTGCCCCTGTTGTTGAGCAAGCCGTTGTTGAGTCGACATCTGAAACATCGGTGGTTGAACCCGTGGCAGAAGCCGCAGCGGTTGAACCTGTGTGTTGGTTGAGCGAGGCCAAGTCAGATAAACAAGCCTTCGAATCTCTCAAGCTACCAGACAGTGTCAGCTTATTGAGTACCTCATCAACTGAGCTGAGCTTTATTGCCGGCTACAAAGTTATCGTGCCAGCCCAAGAATCCCGTGAAGCGGCGATCAAAGTGGTTGAGCAGCTCGCTGCTGGCGGCATCACCGATGTATGGCGTTTCCGTAAGGGCGAGATGGTCAATGCAATTTCACTCGGCATCTTCTCAAAAGAAGCAACGGCCTTTGAAGTCGCCACAAAAGCGAGTGCATTGGGCATTGCAGCCGATGTGCTGCCACGCAATCGCACAAAAACCACCTGGACGGCTATTTTCAAAGGCAGCCCGGGTGCACAAGCTGAATTAGAAGCCTTACTTGGAAAGATTTCACGGGTGGGGTGCGAATAGGTTGCACCAGCCGCATCTCGGCACTAAAATGCGTTCCTCTTAGCCACTTTAGCTCAGTAGGTAGAGCAACTGACTTGTAATCAGTAGGTC
>CAZEWM010000126.1:0-2961 GCA_964516045.1 uncultured Gammaproteobacteria bacterium | reverse complement strand
TTTTGCGATAGGTATTGAGTTGTTGTGGATTGCCTGCCAGTAGCAGTCGATATTTGACACGACTGGCAGGGCCTATCAGTCCGCTATTAAGAACATCTTCATGATGTGCGATGACTTTTGGTGCGAGTCGAA
Organism: uncultured Gammaproteobacteria bacterium; assembly: GCA_964516045.1. GTDB lineage: Bacteria > Pseudomonadota > Gammaproteobacteria > Chromatiales > Chromatiaceae > VMDJ01. Next base: position 2,829 of record CAZEWM010000126.1, on the reverse strand, counting down.
AGAAATTCATGCCGACATCGGGTTCATCAACAATGTAGCCACCAGGTTTGAGAGTCAATTCACCGAGAGAGATGTATTGTTGTTTGACTAACGACTCTAATTCTGGTGCGAGAATAACCTGACCAGCTATGGGTGGCTTTGTGTAAAGTGCATCACCGCGCCACTGCAGTTGGCCGCGAAGCGGGTAGTTATCGCTCACCCCTTTAACTTGGACAAGTTGAGTGTCGTCACCTATAAAAATGACGCTTGGGAATTCTGTTATGAGCGCAGTGCGTAGTCCTTGCTGTTCTGCACGTTCACGCCATTCGTTAGGGATAGCTTCTGTGCGCTCAAGTACCAGATCAGCGGCAAGTGCAGATGACTTTTCTAGCGTAAGGCTCTGGGCAACACGGTTGGTGAGAAAACCAACGGTGCTTAATGCTGTCACCGCAACCAGCAGGGCGGCAAAATATAGTCGCCAATACCGACTCATACGAAACGGCCGTTGACGAGAGTAAGTGTTCTATCACAGCGTTCAGCTAATCTTGCGTCGTGTGTGATTAATAGTAATGTGGTTTCATGCTGTTGACGCAAATCAAACAACAGATCTTCAATTAGAGTGCCGGTCTTGTTGTCGAGATTGCCGGTGGGTTCATCTGCGAACAGTACTTTGGGTTGTGTGGCGAAAGCCCGTGCGATGGCAACACGTTGTTGCTCTCCACCTGAGAGTTGATTGGGTTTGTTATCAAGTTTATTTGCTAGACCCACTGATGCTAATGCTGCCTTGGCAGTTGGATCTGGGTTGGCTGCTTTGGCGATCTCTAGAGGTAGTCGCACATTTTCTAGTGCGCTCATGCCAGGGACGAGATGAAATTGCTGAAAGACAAAACCAATGTCTTTTCGACGAAGTGCAGCAAGGTCTTCTTCGTCTAAGCCGTCTAATGAGTTACCCAATAAGCAAATGGCGCCTGCGCTAGGTTGATCAAGTCCGGCAAGTAAACTCAGTAGTGTGGTTTTTCCAGAGCCTGATTCACCCACAATAGCCACAGCTTCACCGTGTTTGACCTGCAAATCGACTCCCTGCAGGATGTCGAGTGTGTCACCACTGGGTGTGATGAAGTGTTTATCAAGCGATTGAGCAGTTATGGCGAAGTTAGTGCTATTCATTCTGTTATGTATGTTCCAGGTAGGTGCCGTGAAAGCCTCTACCTGGTTAGTCGTTGGTGACAGCTTAAGTTCCGCCTATGGTATCGCTGAAGAGGCGGGCTGGGTGGCTTTGCTTAGAAAGCACATGGCTTCTATCGATCCTGACGTCCAAGTCGTTAATGCCAGTATTTCGGGTGACACCACCTTTGGTGGCGTTGAGCGCTTGCCGACCTTGATCGATCAGTATGCGCCCTCATTGGTAATTATTGAGCTTGGGGGTAACGATGGCTTGCGCGGTTTTAATTTGAAAAAAACCGAAGAGAATTTGCGTCAGATGGTTCGCTTAGTTTCGCAAAGTGACGCCAAGGTAGTGTTAGTGGGTATGCAGATTCCGCCGAACTATGGTCCTTTTTATAGCCGTCGTTTTGCAGGCCTTTACAAGGAAGTCGCTGATTCTGAGAATGCGGCATTAGTGCCTTTTTTGCTTGAAGGCGTCGCTGAGGATCAATCGTTATTTCTTGAGGATGGCATTCATCCCAATGAAAAAGCACAACCGATCATTTTGCAGAATGTGCTGAATGCACTGAAATAAAAAAGGGCAGTGTGCACTGCCCGTGAGAGATTATTTTTTAGTGGCTTGAAGCAGCACTAAGGTGCCTGCAATACCCGCAATCACGGATGCGCCAATGATCCCAAGTTTGGCTTGCGTGATCAGTTCTGGGTGACCTAGGTACGCAAGGTCTGCAATAAAGATCGACATGGTGAAGCCAATACCGCCAAGTAATGATGCGCCAGCAATATGTTTCATATTTACACCGGTAGGTAACTTCGCTAATCCCATCTTTACCGCGATGATGGCAGCTCCAGTGATGCCAACGAACTTACCAAACAACAAACCTGCAGCGATACCAATGGTGACAGGGTGAGCTAGGCTGCTAAGGAAGTTGTCGAACTGAATGACAACACCCGCATTAAATAGCGCAAAGATTGGCAGGATAATCAAAGCTACCCAAACGTGCATTGAATGCTCTAAGCGCTGTAGCGGCGTTTGTACGCCATGAATGCCAGTCTCGAAAGTTTGTACCACAGCGACCATTTTTTCATTCTTTAAGATGCTATCGCCTTCCTCATAAGTTTCATCAAAGCGATAAAGTAACTCGCGCATGCGACGTGAAAATGAGGCGGGTTCAAAACGTGGCTTGGTCGGAATCGTAAAGGCGGTAATGACTCCGGCTAAAGTGGCGTGAACGCCAGATTGAAGCAAAGCTAACCACAACAAAATACCAACAAATAAATAAGGCTGAGGGCGGCGAATGCCGAAGAAGTTCATCGCAACCAATAAGCCAACGATTGCAGCGCCAACAACCAAGTACTGCATTTGCAGATCAGCAGTGTAGAAAATGGCTATAACCAAAACGGCGCCAAGGTCATCCACGATCGCAAGGGCGACTAAGAAGGTGATAAGTGCTTTAGGAACACGGCCAGCAAGTAGTGCAATAACGCCTAGGGCAAAGGCAATGTCTGTTGCCATTGGGATGCCCCAACCGCGAAGGTTGGTTGGATCGTCAACTAAGAAAGCAAAGGTCAATGCGGGGATAGCCATACCGCCAATCGCTGCAACGATGGGTAAGGCTGCAGCTTGTGGATCAGCAAGCTCGCCAACTAAGAATTCGCGTTTAAGTTCTAGGCCAACGACTAAGAAGA
>CAZEWM010000125.1:0-2992 GCA_964516045.1 uncultured Gammaproteobacteria bacterium | reverse complement strand
TGCTTATGTTTTCAGACGGCTCGCTATCTTCTATGGCACAAACGATGTTTGATGCTTTTGAAGGGCACTACACCTTATTAGCTATTCCATTTTTTATTCTTGCTTCGTCTTATATGTCGACTGGCGGTGTGGCAAAACGGATTATTCGTTTTGCTATTGCGGCTGTTGGTCACGTCAAGGGTGGCTTAGCGATTGCGGGCGTTTTTGCGTGTATGTTGTTTGCAGCCTTGTCTGGCTCATCACCTGCAACGGTTGTGGCAATTGGTACCTTGGTTATCGCGGGTATGGTCAAGGTTGGCTATAAGAAAGAATTTGCCGCCGGCGTTATTTGTAACGCAGGTACCTTAGGTATTCTGATTCCGCCTTCTATTGTGATGGTGGTCTATGCGGCAGCAACAGACGTATCCGTAGGTCGCATGTTCTTAGCGGGGGTTATTCCAGGGCTGCTAGCTGGCGTGATGTTGATGATCGGCATCTATGTCGTTGCACGTTATAAAAACCTTCCAGCACAACCTTGGGCAGGTTGGAAAGAGATTTACCTTGCAGCTGTTGATGCGGGTTGGGGCTTGTTCCTAATCGTTATTATCTTAGGTGGTATATACGGCGGCATCTTTACCCCAACTGAAGCGGCTGCAGTGGCCTCGGTTTACGCCTTCTTTATTGCGAACTTTATCTATCGAGATATGGGGCCGTTGAAGAATCGTTCTAAGCGTCAGTCGGGTGAGTCGCGCGTTGCGGCTTTCGTTAAGGGCGTTTTTGACTTTGTTGTTTATCTGGTTCCGGCTTTATTCCACAAGGATCATAAAAAGACACTACTTGAAGGTGGTCGTCTCACCATCATGCTGTTGTTCATCATTGCCAACGCATTGATCTTGAAACACGTACTGACTGAAGAGCAGATACCGCAAGATATCGCGCGTGCGATGTTGGATGCAGGTTTTGGCCCAATCATGTTCTTGATTCTTGTGAATGTGATCCTTCTGATCGGTGGTCAGTTTATGGAGCCTTCGGGTCTGATCATTATTGTGGCGCCGTTAGTATTCCCAATCGCCATGAAGCTAGGCATTGATCCAATCCACCTCGGCATCATCATGGTGGTCAATATGGAGATCGGCATGATTACACCGCCGGTAGGCCTCAATCTGTTTGTGACATCCGGTGTGGCGAAAATGGCGATGTGGGATGTGGTTAAGGCGGCAATGCCTTGGCTAGCAATTTTGTTCGTGTTCCTCATCATGATCACCTACATCCCGTGGCTCTCAACATTCATCCCAACGATGTTGATGGGACCTGAAGTCATAACGATTCATTAGGGTGGGTTAAGACATGCCATCGTCGACGGAGATGCGTGATCGCGCACTGAACTATCACAAGGGATCGAAGCCAGGAAAGCTTGAGATTCGTGCGACAAAGCCTATGAGTACGGCCGCTGATCTTGCTCTAGCTTACTCGCCGGGTGTTGCCCATCCTTGTGAGGCTATTGTTGAGAATCCTTTGGCTGCAGCTGACTACACGGCACGTAATAACTTAGTTGCCGTTGTCACCAATGGAACGGCGGTATTAGGTTTAGGCGCCATCGGTGCATTAGCTTCTAAGCCAGTCATGGAAGGCAAGGCGGTTCTTTTTAAACGCTTTGCGGATATCGATGTTTTTGATTTGGAAGTGGATGAGTTAGATCCCCAAGAATTCATTAAAACGGTTGCGCGATTAGAGCCAACCTTTGGCGGTATCAATCTTGAGGATATTAAAGCGCCTGAGTGCTTTGAGATTGAAGAAGGCCTCAAGAAGCGCATGAAAATTCCTGTCTTTCATGATGATCAGCACGGTACGGCAATCGTGGTGGCTGCAGCTATTTTGAATGGTCTAAAACTTGTTGATAAGCAGATTGATCAGGTTCGCTTAGTGACGGCAGGTGCAGGTGCTGCAGCGATAGCGTGTCTTAATTTACTCGTTGAGCTTGGCCTTAAGAAAGAAAAAATCACCGTATGTGACATCGTAGGTGTGGTTTATGAAGGCCGTACTCAAGAGATGGACCCCTATAAAGGTGCATTCGCTGTCGATACTACGCATCGAATTTTAGGTGAGGCGATTGAAGGTGCAGATATCTTCTTAGGCTTATCTGCCAAGGGTGTGCTTAAAGCTGAATGGCTGTCTAAGATGGCGGATAAGCCAATTATCATGGCGTTGGCAAATCCGAATCCTGAGATTGACCCCGAAGAAGCTAAAGCGCAGCGTCCTGATGCGATCATCGCTACGGGGCGTTCGGATTATCCCAATCAAGTAAATAACGTATTGTGCTTCCCGTTCTTATTCCGTGGCGCATTGGATGTGGGTGCTACCACCATCAATATTGAAATGAAGCGTGCTGCAGTGACCGCTTTGGCTGAGTTGACTCAACAAGAAGTTAGTGCCGAGGTTAAAGCTGTCTATGGTGGTCAGGCATTCCAGTTTGGACCTGATTATCTTTTGCCGAAGCCGTTTGATCGTCGCTTACGTGAATGTATACCCTGGGCGATAGCAAAGGCAGCAATGGAGTCTGGTGTGGCAACACGTCCGCGCGATCTTGAAGAGTACGCTGAGCATCTCCATCAGAAGGCATTATCCGTATGACCATCGAGCCTTTGTGGCTGGATATCTTTGCGTTTGTTTTTTTTGTACTGCTTTGGGCAGGCTACGCGAGCTTTGCAAAAAAGCGATCAGCCACAGATGTGTGTTTAGCCAGCGTAATGCATTTATATCGAGTGCAGTGGGCTAAGGCGCTGTTGTCGCGTGAAAATCGCATCGCGGATATTTCAGTCATCATGACTTTTGAACGCAATATGGCCTTTTTGGGGTCGAGTGCTTTGATCATTATTGCGGGTCTACTCACTCTGCTGGGTAATACCAATCAAGCAGTGAATCTGTTTGCGCATATCCCGTTTGCGATTGATCAAAACTTGGCTCAGTTGGAGCTGAAGATAGCGATTCTAATTGCCATGTTTGTCTACGCCTT
>CAZEWM010000124.1:0-2992 GCA_964516045.1 uncultured Gammaproteobacteria bacterium | reverse complement strand
CATTGCGCGATCTGCTGATCAAGCTGCGATAATTGTTCCGGATCAAGCTCAATACTATCGGCATAGTGATTTAATGACTGGGATGCTTCATCGACCTGAATCGATGCAGATTCGAGCAAGGAGGCTATGTCTTTAAGGCTCAAATCAATTTCAGCGAGAGCACTAACTTGTTGGCTGAGACGGGTGAGTAATCGACTGATATCGATCTCATCATTTTCAAGCTGTTGCGTGATGGACTGCGTCTGCGCCAACAACGATTCAGCATGGCTGAGTCTTTTGTGAGTTTGTTCAATCTGATCAAACGACTTTGCTATCTCTTGAATGGGCTCTAACTCGCTCACTTGAAAGTTGAGATAGTCGAGTCGAGCAGCACCTTCAGCAAGATTCAATTTCAGTGAATCCAGTGATTGCTTTGCCCGCTGCCAATGATCAAAACTCTTGGCCGTTTCTTCCAGAAGCTGAGGGTGACTGGCATAAGCATCAAGTAATGCGCGTTGATGTGATTTTCTGAGTAAGCCTTGATGCGCATGCTGCCCATGAATAGCGATGATCATATTCGCTAAGGTTTGCAGTGATGTCTGTGGTGCTGGGCTACCATTGATATAAGCGCGTGAACGTCCTTCTTTTACCAAGACGCGGCGCAACACCAGCTGGCCATCATCTGCTAAATCATTCTCTTCGAGCCACTGCTGGGCTTTGCTGCAATCGCTGATATCAAAAATAGCGCTGACCTCTGCCTTGTCTGCGCCTTGTCTAATCAGTTTGGCGTCGGCTTTATCGCCAAGCGCTAAGCCAAGGGCGTCGATCAGGACGGATTTACCTGCACCAGTTTCACCGGTCATAGCATGCATGCCCGCGTGAAACTCGAGTTCTAGTTGCTTAACAATGACAAGATCTTTGATCGAGATATGGGTCAGCATCAGAGAATCTTGGGGTGACTTCCCCAGCCAAGTTTCGTGCGCAGGACCTTGTAGTGATCATGGCCTGCAGGGTGTAATAAACGCAATGGTTTAACGAACTTTCGAATGGAGACTTTTTCATTCGATTTGAGTTCGAGCATCTCTTGGCCATCACAGCTGACGCGAACTTCTTGAGGATCTGTTTTGCCGCAAACACCAATTTGAATTTCGGTATTCCCGGGCACCACGATCGGGCGGTTACTGAGCGTATGAGGACAGATAGGTACAAGTGATATCGCGTCTAGGCTTGGGGATAGTAAAGGACCACCACCCGACAGTGCATAAGCGGTAGAGCCTGTAGGCGTTGAGATAACGATGCCGTCTGATCGTTGTGAATCGATGGAGCTACCGTTGATCCAGGTTTCAAACTCGATCATGCGCGCGACATTCCATTTCTGTAGCACTACATCGTTCATAGCGAGTTGAGGCTTTTGATTGCCTACCTGACACTCTAAGAGTGTCCGGTCATCGGCTTCGTAATGTCCAGCGAGAACGCTGGAGACAACTTCGCATACATTGGTTGGTGAGATATCAACAAGAAACCCGAGACGACCAAGATTGATGCCAAGAATAGGTGTGCTGGTAGGGACAATTTCACGTGCGCAGTGCAGCAGAGTGCCGTCACCACCAACCACGATAACCAAATCGCTTTTCTCAGCGAGAGCGCATAGATTATCACTGCCAGTCATGTTTACGAGCGGCCCTGCAGCTTTATCAAATAAAACATCACATTGATGTTCTATTAGGCACGCATGAAGCTCGTTCAGCGTCAAAACGAGCTGATCTGAAACATCGGGTTTGCCAACAATAGCAATGGTTTTAAATGTGGATGATTTCGACACGTGAGGGTCCTATTTACTATGACTAAAGCTAGCATGAGGGCAGTTAAGGTAAAAGAACATTTGTTCACCTTGACAGCGCTTTTTTCTCATTCAGATAATGCCTATACCAACTTAGACGGATCACTCTTTTGCCCGATTTGCCAGAGACATCGATAAACGAACGAGCGCAGCACTTTTTACGTGTTTTGATTGAGCGTTACATTCGTGATGGTCAGCCAGTTGGTTCGAGAACCCTAGCTAAAGACTCAGGTCTCGATTTATCACCAGCAACCATCCGTAACGTGATGGCTGATCTTGAAGATGCAGGTCTTATTGTCTCGCCTCATACCTCCGCGGGTCGCATCCCTACGGCCAATGGCTACCGTCTTTTTGTGGACTCATTAATAGCCTCGCAGAATGTTGATCAGAAGCTTTTGACCTCGATTAGCCAAGAGTTTCAGGTTTCAGATAAGAAGGGCGGCAACATTATTCATTCGACCTCTGAGCTGCTCTCGAATATGACTCATCTGGCAGGTGTGGTGATGGTGCCAAAACGTAACTCTGAGACGATTCGTCAAATTGAGTTTGTGCCGCTATCTGGCACGCGGGTTTTAACCGTTATCGTCACCTCTGCGGGCGAAATATTGAATCGCTTGATTGAAACCTCACGCGAATTTACTCGCAGTGAGCTTGAGCAATTCAGTAAGATTATCACGCAGCAATATGCCAACACCCATCTTGAAGGCGTGCGTAAACGCGTCTTTGAGCAAATGCATGTGGATCGCCAACATATGGATAAATTGATGGCAGATGCGCTTTCAATGGCAGAGCAGGCATTTGGTTCGGGCGATGATGTGCCGACTGACATGATTGTTTCTGGACAGACCAATCTTATGGATTTTGACGAGCTAGCTCAGATGGATCGTCTACGTGGCTTATTTAATGCGTTTACCGAGAAACAAGAGATTCTCCACTTATTAGACCGAGCTCTCGACGCAGATGGTCTGCAGATCTTTATTGGGGAAGAGTCTGGCTATACTACGTTGCGAGATTGCAGTGTGATCACCGCTCCCTACGAAGTTGATAATGAAGTGATTGGTGTTTTGGGTGTGATTGGCCCAACACGTATTAATTACGATCGTGTCATTCCAATTGTTGATATCACTGCGAAATTATTCGGCGCAGCCTTGAAAACCCGCTAATCACCCCCAT
>CAZEWM010000123.1:0-3055 GCA_964516045.1 uncultured Gammaproteobacteria bacterium | reverse complement strand
TAATGGGTTGGCGATAAGCAATAAGCGCCAATGTTTCCATTAAAGCGCGCGAATATCGCGGAGCACGCTCTGTCCACAAACGAGATACCCACAACGACACTTCTTCGACGACTTGAATACGCCAACCGCTACCCACTTCAACTACTTCGATACCTCGGCCTTCGTAGTCTTGTTTAAGCTGGTCGAGTACTTCGCGCAGCTCTTTCTTTTCTGGCTGCTCCTCATCAAGGAACAAGGTCAGCATCATGTCGAGTGATAAAGGTCCGCCTGCGGCAAGCAAGGCAGCTTCAATAATATTTTTTAGTTTTTCGGGCGCTGCCATATCAGCCTCTCGCCTTAACATGAATAGTGCCGAATGATTCGTTCTGCACTAGCTCAATCAGTTGTTGTTTAATTAATTCTAGTGTCGCCATAAAAGTCACGACAACGCCAGGTCGACCTTCAGCTAGATCAAACAGATCGGTAAAAGCAGTAAAAGTCGTACTGTTCACTGTTTCGAGAACTCGACTCATACGCTCACGCAAAGATAACGGCTCTTGCTGAATGTGGTGACTGGTAAACATGTCAGCACGATTCATGACGTCTTTTAAAGCCAACAGAATCTCTTTGAGATCCACATCGGGTGGCGGCAAATCCAAATTCTTATGAGGTGCATCAACTTTGACACTATGCACATCACGGCCAAGCTGCGGAAGCTCATCAAGGTCTTCAGCCGCTTGTTTAAAGCGTTCGTATTCTTGCAAACGACGAATTAACTCTGCGCGCGGATCACCCTCTTCGTCTTCTTCATCGACATTCACACGAGGCAATAACATGCGTGACTTAATCTCAGCCAACATCGCAGCCATCAGCAAGTACTCAGCCGCTAACTCGAAGCGCATGTCCTGCATCATTTGGATGTAGTTAATGTATTGCTCTGTGATATCCGCAATAGGGATATCCAAAATGTCCAAGTTCTGACGACGAATCAGATACAACAGCAGATCAAGCGGCCCTTCGAACGCCTCTAAGATGACCTCTAGCGCATCAGGCGGGATATAGAGATCCTTGGGTAGCTGATACTGCGGCTCACCCAAGACAACCGCAAAAGGCATTTCCTCTTGTTGAGGCTTCGGTGGCGGCGCAGATACCGCTTCAGGTGTTACTTGCTGCTCATCAGTCATTGATTAATCATCCAGCGACATCACGTGACGCACTTCATCCATGGTTTCACGAGCAACTTCACGCGCAGCCTCACAACCTTCGTTAATGATGTTTTTCACCAAATCGGGTTGCTCTTCGTATTCTTTGGCACGCGCTTGTATTGGTTTTAATTCATGCAAAACCGCTTCAATGATCGGCCCTTTACATTCAACACAACCGATACCGGCCGTGGTGCAGCCTTCACGCACCCAGTTTTGAGTACGTTCATCTGAGTAAACCTCATGGAACTGCCACACAGGGCACTTCCCTGGATCACCCGGATCGTTACGACGAACGCGAGCAGGATCAGTTGGCATCGTACGAAGCTGTTTCTCAACTTCATCCGGCTGAGCATTCAACGGAATCGTGTTGTTATACGACTTCGACATTTTTTGACCATCAAGACCTGGCATCTTGGAGGCCTTGGTCAGCAGTGGCTGCGGTTCAGGCAACACAACTTTACCGCCGCCCTCGATGTAACCAAACAAACGGTCACGATCTGATACGCCAATATTTTGTTGTGATTCGAGAAGCGCGCGCGCATTCGCTAGCGCTTCGTCATCGCCCTGCTCTTGGTAAGCCTTTTTGTAAGAATTAAACAGCTTGGCTGCCTTCTTACCCATCTTCTTGACCGCCTCTTCTGCCTTCTCTTCAAAGCCAGGTTCGCGACCATAAATATGATTGAATCGACGAGCCACTTCACGGGTTAGCTCAACGTGAACAACTTGATCCTCACCCACTGGCACCATGCCGGCGCGATAAACCAAGATGTCAGCCGCTTGCAGCAAGGGATAACCTAAGAATCCGTAGGTAGAGAGATCTTTCTCGCGTAATTTTTCTTGTTGATCTTTATAGGTTGGTACTCGCTCCAACCAGCTCAACGGCGTAATCATCGACAGCAACAAATGGAGTTCTGCATGCTCAGGGACACGGGACTGCACAAAGATAGTCGATTCACCTGGGTTTACACCCGCAGCCAACCAATCAATAACCATGTCCCAAGTCGATTGAGGAATATTACTCGGATCGTCGTAGTTGGTTGTCAGCGCATGCCAATCGGCAACAAAAAACAGACACTGATACTCATGCTGCAATTCAACCCAATTTTTTAACACGCCATGGTAATGACCCAAGTGCAGACGGCCGGTCGGTCGCATGCCTGACAAAACTCGCGCGTGTTGCGCCGCTACAACGCTCAAAGGAGACTCCTAAGGTAATAAAACAGGCAGTATACCGAAGACAAGCTCAGTACCTGGCAATAGATTGATGCCGCCAAAGATAACCGGCGTGAGCACCTGGCCCAACACACCCGCCACCAGCAAACCGACAATGATAAAAAAGCCAAATGGCTCGATTCGCGCATACAAACGAGCAATCGCTTGCGGCAAAATACCGGCCAAAACTCGACCACCATCTAAAGGAAGAATTGGCAATAAATTCAATGCCATAAGAATCAAATTAATGAAAACACCTGCAACTGCCATCGCGGCAAGTGGCAGCACCATCCACTCTGGCATCGCAGGCAGCTCAGTTGATAACAGCGCCAAGCTCCACAAAATAGCCATCAGGAGGTTTGCTCCAGGACCTGCCAGCGCCACCCAAACCATATCGCGTCTCGGATTACGTAAATGCGCCATATTAACGGGCACAGGCTTTGCCCAGCCAAACAAAAAACCCGTAAAAGCCATCATTAGCATGGGTAGCAAAATGGTGCCAAACCAGTCGATGTGACGAATTGGATTCAGCGTAATACGACCTAATCGGCGCGCGGTACTATCACCAAGTTTATCGGCAACCCAACCGTGTGCTGCCTCGTGCAAGGTCACTGCAAAAATTAGTGGCAACACAATCGCCGCCATTTTTTGAACGAGCG
>CAZEWM010000122.1:0-3066 GCA_964516045.1 uncultured Gammaproteobacteria bacterium | reverse complement strand
CAGACATTCAGGTCCTTATCCATAGTTACCAAGATGCTCATCAATTGGTGATCACAAGTAAACAGGCTTTTAACAAACCTTTTATGCAGTTACCGATTGCGGTTGAATCTTCTGATGGTCGTCAAATCAAAACCTTTAGTCTGTTAATCGATCCGATCAGTTATTCAACCCCAGCAATCAATACCGCCCCCTTGGTGCAGAAGCCTAAGCCCATTGCGCCAAAAGTCGAAACAGAAACACAAACGGCAATCAAGCAACCCTTGGTGCAACCTGAGCCTGCTATTACCAGAACACCTAAGCCAGTCAGTAAAGCTAAAAAAACACTTTCTGCAGTCAGTTTGGACAAAGGTGAGATGACCAACCACCTAGTCGCGCCCGGTGAAAGCTTGTGGCGTATCGCTAGTCGCTATGTCGATTCACGTGAAGCGGTGCCATCCATGATGTCGCATATTCATCAAACCAACCAAACGGCTTTTGTTCGTGGTGATATCAACATGCTCATGGCTGGCAGCACACTCGGTTTTACGACAACCCCAACCATAGGCGAGATCGTTGAAACACCCGAACCTGTAGCTATCCAAAAACCCGCTGAAGACCAAATGAACATTCTTGCACCTCAAGCTGATGAGCTCTCTCAGTCACAGGCTGACCCCGTCAATGATCTAGCGATCACTCAAGAGGAGCTTGCTAAGGCGACCATTGAGCGTGAGCATCTTCAGAATGCGATCAACGATCTTCACACCACATTGATCAGTCTTGAATCCAAGCTAGTGAAACGCGATGAAAGGATTGCCGAGATCAATCAATCAGTGGCAAAGATCGCGAGCGATCAAGCACTTCCTGCCAAAACCACAACCAACACGCGTGAGCTGATTGAAGTAGCGGCACTTTCAAGCTTGGGCACCTTGGGCGTACTCGGTCTTGGCTTGTTAATACCTCGTTTAACCCGCAAAAAACGCCTCGAAGAAGAAAAGCTGCTTCTCACCTAGTCTCATAGGTCTTTGATCAATAACAATCCACGCGTAAAAAGCGGCGATTTTCTGTACTTAGTATTTGCGCCAAAGAGGGGCAAAACGTAAGCTATCCCTAGGTTTTTCAAGAGATTAAACCATGTGCGGCAAATGCTAATTTGCCACCATGCTTACTTATGTCGGAATACGCGCTCATCCTCGTCAGCACCGTTTTGGTGAACAACTTTGTGCTCGTAAAATTCTTGGGCCTCTGTCCCTTCATGGGCGTCTCGCGCAAACTCGAAACGGCTGTCGGCATGGGCCTTGCGACCACCTTCGTACTCACCCTCTCATCCGTGAGCAGCTATCTGGTTAACACCTACCTGCTCGAACCAATGGGACTGGAGTTTTTACGCACCATCGCTTTCATTTTAGTGATCGCTGTCGTGGTTCAGTTCACTGAGATGGTGATGCATAAAACCAGCCCGATGCTCTATCAGGTGTTGGGTATTTTCTTACCCCTCATCACAACCAACTGTGCGGTGTTAGGTGTTGCGTTGTTAAACACACAAGAAGACCACAACCTGGTTGAGTCAGCATTGTATGGTTTTGGTGCTGCAGTGGGTTTCTCCTTGGTCTTGGTGCTTTTCGCAGCGGTACGTGAACGCGTCGCAGTCGCTGATGTTCCCAAGCCCTTCCAGGGTAATGCGATTGCTCTCATCACCGCCGGCCTGATGTCGATGGCCTTCATGGGCTTTGCTGGACTGGTGACAGGCTAATGCTAAGCGGCATTCTAACCTTAACAGCACTCTCGCTGATCTTTGGCCTGCTACTCGGATTTTCCGCGATTCGATTTCGTGTAGAAGGCGATCCGATTGCAGATCAAATTGATGCACTGTTGCCACAAACTCAATGTGGCCAGTGTAGCTATGCTGGCTGTCGCCCTTATGCAGAGGCGATTGCAAACGGTGAAGCTGAGATCAATCGTTGCCCACCCGGCGGTGAAGTCACAATGATTGCCTTAGCAGAATTACTCGGTCGTGACCCAATACCACTTGAAGATGAGGAAGCAGCCGCTAAGCCCAAAGCGGTTGCGATCATCATCGAGAAAGACTGCATTGGTTGCACACTGTGTATTCAAGCTTGTCCAGTCGATGCGATATTAGGTGCTGCGAAACAAATGCATACCGTCATTGAAGCGGAATGCACTGGCTGTGAACTTTGTATACCGCCTTGCCCGGTTGAATGTATCGATATGGTTCCAATTAAAGACACTACTGATACTTGGCGCTGGCCTTTACCGAATCAGCATTCGGTAGGAGTCAATCATGGCTAATATCTCTATTCATGATTTCCACGGTGGACTATTTCTTGACGATCACAAAGCATTGTCAACGCAACACCCAATAGCTCCTGTTTATTTACCTAAGACTTTGGTGGTGCCCTTACAGCAACACATTGGCCAGATCGCTGAACCATGCGTTAAGGTGGGTAATCATGTCCTTAAGGGTCAGCTAATCGCAAAAGCAAGTGAATATGTGAGTGCAAATATTCATGCGCCAAGCTCTGGCACCGTCACTGCGATAGATGAACAACCTATTGCACATCCCTCAGGCTTAAATGCGCTATGCATCAGCATTGCCTGTGATGGCAACGACACATGGGCCAACCTACCTGAACCTATCCGCACTTGGGAGACAACTGAGCCGCAATTAATTCGTGATCGCTTGCGCCAAAGCGGCATCGTTGGACTTGGCGGCGCAGTATTCCCAACCGCAGTTAAAACCAATACGCAAAATAAGTTGGTTGATACGCTGATCTTAAATGCCTCTGAGTGCGAGCCATACATCACCTGTGATGACATGTTGATGCGTACCGATCCAGAAAAAATTGTCACCGGCGCGAGAATCTTGCAGCACATTGTAGGCGCCAAAAAGATCCTCATTGGTATTGAAGAGAATAAGCCGCAAGCGATTGAAGCCTTGAACAACGCAATTAACAACACAGACATTGAACTGATTGTTGTACCGAATAAATATCCGAGTGGCGGTGAAAAACAGCTCATCCACTTACTGACAGGCATTGAAGTGCCTTCGCAAGGCTTACCCATTGATGT
>CAZEWM010000121.1:0-3092 GCA_964516045.1 uncultured Gammaproteobacteria bacterium | reverse complement strand
CACCCAGATCCAGATTGTGCCTTGTCAGATGGTCCGAACTCATGGCCATTAGGACGATTAAAAGAGTTATTAACGGTGTTAAAGAACTTAGATGACGCCGTAAAGCAAAGCGGGTTTATCGAAAGCTCGTTGTAAGTAAGGCAGGCCAAAAGCCTGCGAGTAAATGGAGTAGGAATGTCAGAAATTATTAAAGTTCGCGCCAGAGAGATCCTCGATTCGCGCGGCAATCCAACAATCGAAGCCGATGTATTTACCGCAGAGGGTGCGATTGGTCGCGCGGTAGCGCCATCAGGTGCTTCTACAGGTTCACGCGAAGCTTTAGAGCTGCGCGATGGTGATAAGTCACGCTACCTTGGTAAAGGTGTGCAGAAGGCTGTTTCCAATGCGAATGGTGAGATCGCTGATCTTGTGACCGGTATGGATGTCACCGCGCAAGCGGATATTGATGCTGCCATGATCAAGTTGGATGGCACCGAGAATAAATCTCGCTTAGGCGCAAATGCTACTTTGGCAGTATCGCTTGCAGCAGCTCATGCGGCAGCGCAAGAGCAAATGATGCCTCTTTATCAGTACTTAGGTAATGGCACATACAAAATGCCAGTACCGATGATGAATATCATTAACGGTGGTGAACATGCTGATAATAGTGTTGATCTGCAAGAGTTCATGATTCTGCCGGTAAGTGCGGGTTCGGTTCGCGAAGCTGTGCGTTACGGCGCTGAAGTTTTTCATGCACTAAAGTCTGTTTTAGGTGCTAAGAAGCTAGCCACAACGGTTGGTGATGAAGGTGGTTTTGCACCTGATTTGCGTTCTAACGAAGAAGCTATCGAAGTTATTCTTGAAGCGATCACTAAGGCAGGCTTCAAAGCGGGTGAAGATATTTATCTTGGCTTAGACGCGGCAAGTTCTGAGTTTTATAAGGACGGTAAATATGTTCTTGCTTCTGAAGGTAAGAGCTTCGATTCGGCAGGCTTTGCAGACTTCCTAACAAATTGGGTTGATCAATATCCAATTATCTCAATCGAAGATGGTATGGATGAGGGTGACTGGGATGGCTGGAAGATTTTGACCGATAAACTCGCTAAGCGTGTGCAGTTGGTGGGTGATGATTTGTTCGTAACTAATACCAAGATCCTCAAGGAAGGTATCGATAAGAACATCGCGAACTCTATCCTGATTAAGTTTAATCAGATTGGTACTTTGTCAGAGACTCAAGCAGCAATTCGTATGGCACATGAGGCGGGCTATAGCGCGGTCATGTCTCATCGTTCTGGTGAAACAGAAGACACCACGATTGCTGACCTTGCAGTAGCAACTGGTACAGGCCAGATTAAGACGGGTTCACTTTCTCGTTCTGATCGTGTGGCTAAGTACAATCAGTTGATGCGTATTGAAGATGTGTTAGGTGAAGAGGCTATCTGGCCAGGTAAGTCGGCTTTTCCCTGCTTTTAATTAAGCCGTTAGCCGGTATCATGCCTCTTGTGTCCTCGCGTTGTGACGTGAGTGATACAAGAGGCATTTTCTTTTGTGATTGTTGAGATGAATTGGCAATACCGCAGTGTGTTAATCGTTTTGGTGCTGATCTTTTTAGGTCTGCAGTATCGCCTGTGGGTAGGTGAAGGTAGTTGGGCTGAAGTGCGCGCGCTTAAGCAACAAATTGCTCACCAAGAACGCCAATTGGATCGCTTACGCCAGACCAATCAGGCGCTTCAAATCGAGGTGGATAGCTTAAAAAATGATGCCTCTGCGATTGAAGCTAAAGCACGTAATGATTTGGGTCTGATTAAAAAAGACGAAACCTATTTCCAAATCGTTAATGAAGAAGGCGATAAACGTGACTGATGTAAGGCGTTGGGTAGTGATTCCAGCGGCGGGCGTTGGATCGCGTATGCAGTCGGATATACCAAAGCAATATCTTCAGTTGAATGAGCGCTATCTCATTGATCACACCATTGAGCGTTGCCTGACACATCCGGGTATAGACGGATGCTATGTGGCTTTGTCTGAAAGTGATACGTATTGGGCTGACTCTGAGTTCTCTGATCATCCGGATCTTGTGCGTGTTGAGGGAGGCTCTCAGCGTGCTGATTCTGTATTGAATGCACTTAATGCGTTGTCATCTCGAGCAGATGATCATGATTGGGTGTTGGTACATGATGCTGCGCGGCCATGTGTGCGTCGTGACGACATCGCTAAGCTGATTGTTGCAGCCGAAAAGCATGATATGGCAGCGATTTTAGGTGTGCCGGTACATGACACGATGAAGCGTGTGGATCCAAATGAATGTATTCAATCAACCGTATCTCGGGATCAGTTATGGCATGCCTATACGCCACAGATGGCCAGATTAGGTGTCCTTCGTGATGCCTTGATGCGCGCGTCGATTGCAGAGGTTGTTGTCACCGATGAGGCAAGTGCTTTGGAAGCTATGGGTGTGCCGGTTCAAATGGTGGAAGGACATTCGGATAATTTGAAAGTGACACGACCTAGTGATCTTGCGTTGGCGTCTTTTTATCTCAATCAGCAGTCAAACTAAGCACCTGCATCGCATTGGCGGTGGTTAATGCAGTTATCTCTTCGACACTTACGCCTTTAATCTCTGCCAGGCTTTTGGCAACTTCAGGAAGGTATGCTGGACTGTTGCGCGAGTACTGGTGTTCAGCACCTGTCAGATCGGGCGCGTCAGTCTCTAAAACAAAGGCTTCGTCGGGTAGGGCTTTGGCAAGCGCACGAAGCTTTGTCGATCGCTCATAGGTCAACATGCCGCCAAAGCCTAATTTGAAGCCGAGATCGAGATAGCGATGTGCTTGATTGATATCACCATTGAAGGCATGGCAGATCCCGCCCGTGAGGCTTTGTGCCTTAAGGTGTTTAAGAATCTCATCATGTGATTTTCGCGCATGCAGAATCACGGGTAGTTGATGTTCGGCCGCGATATCAAGTTGAGCGGTAAAGAAGCTAATTTGACGAGTTTTATTGAGTGTCTTAATCGCAAAGTCTAATCCGATCTCACCTAAGGCAGCGGGTCGCTCTTGGGTTATTGCGTTGCTAAGGTGATCTAAATGCTCATTATGATGCTGATCGATAAACAC
>CAZEWM010000120.1:0-3105 GCA_964516045.1 uncultured Gammaproteobacteria bacterium | reverse complement strand
GACCAGATCTCACGCATTGGCGTACTAAAACGACGCGGCAAGGCAATGCGCTGCAGCTGTCGATCAAGAATGTCATTCACTGCTGCATGTAACGCTTGATATGCGGGCACATCATCTGCCTCATACATCGCCGCACGATCACGGACAGGACCCCATAGCAACACAGCGAACAAGAATGCAGGGGTGACTGGCTTGCCTTCATGGATACGACTATCGGTATTCTCCATACCACGGCGAATCAGGGGCGCAGTAGACGTATCATCATTCTCAAGTGTCGCTGCCGTATCAGGGAACAAGCAAGGTAATAAATGATAGTGCTGCAATAAGTTATAGGTCGCTTGCGCATGACCCGAGAGGAATAACTTAAGCACCTCTTCAAACATACGCGCTGGCGGCACATCATTGAGTAGCGTCGCTAAACGACGAATCGGCTCTTCGGTTTTTTCCTCGATGGTAAAACCTAGCTTTGCCGCAAAACGCACCGCGCGAATCATGCGCACGGGATCTTCTCGATAGCGCGTCTCAGGATCACCCATTAAACGCAGTAGTCGTGCATTCAAGTCATCAACGCCACCGGCGTAATCAACAATCGAGAAATCACGGATGTTGTAATATAGCGCATTCACGGTGAAGTCGCGACGCAAGGCATCTTCTTCGATAGTGCCGTATTCATTATCCCGAAGCACCATGCCTTCATCGGTCGCTTGCTCTGCCGTATCCGCAGCACCCGAGGTAAGAGATCTAAACGTTGCTACTTCGATTATCTCGCGGCCAAAGTGCACATGCGCTAATCGAAAACGTCGACCAATCAAACGGCAATTATTGAAGACCTCAGCCACCTCTTCAGGATGTGCATTGGTGGCAACGTCGAAATCTTTGGGATGCAAACCTAGCAGCAAGTCACGCACGCCTCCACCAACAAGATATGCCTCGTAGTCAGCATCCTTGAGTCGATAAAGCACCTTGAGGGCTTCTTTTGCGATGTTGGCGCGAGAAATCGGATGGTTATCGCGGCCGATGATCAATGGCGTGGTAATAGCGCTCTCTCCGAGCTAATTAAATTCAAAGGCGACATGATATAAAAAAAGGCCACGTATCGATACGCAGCCTTCGATTTAATTAAACCAAGCAAATTTAGAAGTGAGCAGCTTCTTTGAGTTCCCTAAAAACCTCATCCAAATTACCTTCTTGGTTATCCACGATACATACAGTATTGGCAACACTACAGACCGTCATACCCGATCCACGCACAATCCAACCGGTTGGTGGTGTAAAACCATTACAACCGGTAAACATCGACATCTGATCGGCATTACCCTGAACGATACGCTTATAGTCATGCGCAAAATGCGACAAGGCATGCAGTTGATCATCCCCCATCACGCCGTAGCCCTCAACAAAGGCACCGTCATCTTTAAAGGAACAGACCGCCATCACGCCATCAACGGCGAGCATTTGACGGATCATGCAGCACCTCCAGCGGCAGCTAATGCAGCATTGGCTGCTTCATAGTCAGCAACATTGTTATTCAAGATCACACCGACTCGACCATTGGTCACTGCAGACCAGTCCATACCGACCAAGGTAAAACCTTCGATGGGATAGAAGCCTTGTGCATCAGATTGGGTTTCCCATCCACGCGCTTGCATGGTGGCGATCGACATATTGGCAATACACATGTGCGCCAACAAATCTAACGCGGTTTTATTGATTCGGCTGCCATCAACAATCTTGCTTTCTTTCAACTCGCCACGAGAACTCATCGTAAAGGCGGCTTCTGCGCCCGCTAAGCTCATTAATTGATCTAAATCTGCCATCTTGTACTCCAAAGGTGGACGCTTAAGCGCCTCTGTTTTATTCGTTAAACGAGTGATGAATCCACGATACCGATACGTTCACGCATCAGCTTCATAAGACCATTGAGTGTGCCGGTTTCGTTTTTCACAAAGGCAAACACATTACCCAAATTACACACGGTGAAACCGGGCCCTCGCACAATCCAACCTTGTGGTGGTGTGCTGCCACAATTCGGGCAGAAGCTCTCCAGCATATTGACTTGCATGTGCTCGCTCATGGTGGTGGCACGACACATGATGGCGGCCATTTTTGCCATGTCGTCATTCATCTCACCTTTGTAGCTGAAGCGATCGCCTCGATAAGAATATTCGCCCGCGGCAATTACGCCGGGCTGATTAATAAGCTCCGCTGCCAGTGCCATCTCCCCTCCTAACACTCGGTTTTTTTAGTTGTTATGCAGTGACCATAACATCGAGAGGTTTTGCCGCAAATAGTGGGATTTTTATTGACCAAAAAATCTTTTAAATGACTGACTTTATTCACTATTTAAGTAAATAATGAATCACTAAATACGACACAAGCCATCCATCACTACTCAACAATCGAGCCTTGCTGACTAACGCCGCATAAAACAAGGGCTTTGGGTATAATTGCGCGCTTTTCCAAGCCAATAAACGCGGACTCCTTTTTCATGGATAAAACCTACGACCCACATGCGATAGAACAACGCTGGTACCAAACCTGGGAAAGCAAAGGCTGGTTTGCGCCAAATAGCTCCGCAGAGGGACAGCCCTACTGCATCATGATTCCGCCACCGAATGTGACCGGTAGCTTGCACATGGGTCACGGCTTTAATAACACCGTGATGGATACCTTGGTTCGTTTCAACCGTATGCGCGGTCGCCCCACCTTATGGCAGCCCGGCACAGACCACGCCGGTATCGCAACTCAAATGGTGGTTGAGCGTCAGCTCGAAGCAGATGGCAAAACCCGCCACGACCTTGGTCGAGATGCCTTCATCGACCGTATCTGGGAATGGAAAGAAGAATCTGGCGGCAACATAACCCGCCAGCTACGTCGCATTGGTTCATCGGTGGATTGGGACGTTGAACGTTTCACCATGGATGAAGGTCTATCAGACGCAGTTAAAGAAGTGTTTGTTCGTCTTTATGACGAAGGTTTGATCTATCGCGGCAAGCGATTGGTTAACTGGGATCCAAAGCTGCATACCGCAGTATCTGACCTTGAGGTTCTCTCAGAGGAAGAAGCTGGCCACATGTGGCACATGCGCTACCCACTGAGTAATGG
>CAZEWM010000119.1:0-3136 GCA_964516045.1 uncultured Gammaproteobacteria bacterium | reverse complement strand
TGACAAATGGTGCAGTGGTCTGCAATGTCATTCATCTCTTCAAAGTGCTCGAAGGCGATACCGCGACGGGTTTGTTCTTCGTAAAGGAAAGCTTCGATGACCAAGCCGGTGCCGAGAATCTTGTTGCGCGGCGAGTAAAGTAGGTTGGCACGAGGCACATGCGTCATACACTTAGGCTTACATTTGCCGCAGCGTAAGCAATGTTTGATGTCATCGTTAAGCTGGCCCAGCTCACTTTGCTCAAGAATGATCGCTTCTTGTTGCACCAATCGCAGTGATGGGGTGTAAGCACCTTCGAGTCCTTGATTGGACATTAGCTTGCCACGGTTGAAGTGATGCTCGGGGTCGACTTGATTTTTGTAAGCAACAAAGTCGGCAAGTTTCTCAGGCTCTAGATATTGAACCTTTGTTAAACCAATACCGTGCTCGCCGGAGATAACACCATCGAGAGATTTGGCAAGCTGCATAACTTGATCAACGATGCGGTCAGCTTCGTGCAGCATGCGGTAGTTATGTGAATGCACAGGAATGTTTGTGTGTACGTTGCCATCGCCTGCGTGCATGTGTAATGCAACAAACAAACGTTCATTCTTCATCTCAAGGTGTGCATCGCGCAGTTTGCTACGAAGTTTTTCTAACTCACCACCTTGAAGAATTTCGCGTAATGGCGCTTTCAGTTCTTGACGGTAAGAAATGCGAATATCGCGCCGTAACAACATGTCGATCACAAGATCATTAACTTGTATGTGCTCGCGTTCTTGCTCGGTCAGAATGGTTTGATTGGCAGCGGCTTGATCAAAGTTGCTTAGTAAGCTTGACCAGCGTTGCTCAACTTGGGACAAGGTTTCATATGCTATTTTGAGTTTGTTCTCAGTAATCTCATCATCAGCTTGTCGCTTATGTTGGTCGAGTACGTTGCGCATCGCCGCGATCGATTGCAGCTTGTTACTGATTGACTGTTCGATATTGATGCGCTCAATACCTCGGCTGTAATCCGCTAGGCGAGGCAGCGGGATCACCACGTCTTCATTAATTTTGAACGCATTGGTATGTGCGGAGATGGCTGCTGTTCGTGCACGATCTGCCCAGAAGGCTTTGCGTTTCTCCGGAGTGGTAGCAATAAAGCCTTCAGCTTCTCGCGCTTTAGCTTTGTTGATCACCATATCGGTTGCGGTATTTAAGATGTTGGCATCATCAGAGACAAGGTCTGCAATCAACACCATCTTGGGTGTGTCGCGGCGTGCTGCTTTTGTGCTGTACCCGACTGCTTTGATGTAGCGTTCATCTAAGTGCTCAAGACCTGCAATCTGAACGCCATCGGTTTGCGCGATGTAATCGGTAATCTCAACAATCGCAGGTACGGCTTTAGCGAGATCATTACCAAAGAATTCTAAACACACGGTGTTCGACTGACTTGGCATGCGATGCAGGACAAAGCGTGACGAGGTAATCAGGCCATCACAACCTTCTTTTTGAATGCCCGGCAAGCCAGATAAAAATTTATCGGTAACGTCTTTTCCTAAGCCTACTTTTCGGAAGGCGCTACCTGGCATGCGCAACAACTCGGCATCACCTTTCGGTGTTTTGCCATCCGGGTGGTAACGCTGAATCGAAAATTCCACATTGGCTTGATCATGAATCTTGCCAAGATTGTGGTTGATACGTGTCACCTCGAGCCAATCAGCTTGTGGTGTCACCATGCGCCAACTGACTAAGTTATCGAGCGTAGTGCCCCAAAGTACCGCTTTCTTACCGCCGGCATTCATTGCGATATTGCCGCCGATGGTTGATGCATCTTGTGAGGTAGGGTCAACCGCAAAGGCGAGGCCATGGGCATTGGCTAAATCTGAGACACGACGCGTCACAACGCCCGCGCCAGTGCGCACGGTGGCAACTTTGCCATTTACACCTGGTAGCTCGATATGCTCTACCTCGGATAGGTCTTCGAGCTTTTCGGTATTGATGACCGCGCAATGTGCATCAAGAGGTACAGCTGAACCGGTGTAACCGGTGCCGCCGCCACGAGGGATCAAGGTCAGGCCGCAGTTAATGCAAGACTCGACGATCGCGGCGACTTCTTCTTCGGTATCCGGTGAGATCACCACAAATGGCATCTCAACACGCCAATCGGTGGCATCGGTTGAATGCGATACACGTGCTAAGCCAGAGAAATCGATATTGTCGCGACGCGTAATTTTGCCCAACGCTTGGGTGACCTTACGGCGTAATTGCTCGCGTTCACCAAAGGCATTCGAGAAGTCATCCACAGCTTTTTGCGCAGCTTGAAGTAGGCGTTCGGCATTCGGATTATCATTTAGACGCTGTTCGAACTGGCGTAAACGATGATTCAATGCCTCGATCAGCGCATTGCGGCGCTCGCGATTGTTAATCAGATCGTCTTGGAGGTAGGGGTTGCGCTCAACCACCCACATGTCACCAAGGACTTCAAATAGCATGCGCGCCGAACGACCGGTACGACGAGTACCACGCAAGGATTCAATCAGCGACCAGTTGTCTTCACCCAAGTAGCGAATAACGATCTCGCGATCGGAAAACGAGGTGTAGTTGTAAGGAATCTCGCGAATACGTTCCATAAGATACGCTGTGGCTAAAAGCACGGTCGATAACAAAGCCGCATTTTATCGGAAACTGCAACTCAACGTTTGCTCCAAGTATGGGGAAACTCAATGCATTTGGGTCCTGTATTGAAAATTTATGAAATGAAAAGATGGTGTTCACGGCGAAACCTGTACACACTAAGCAAAACGTAGGAGAAAGCCATGCAAAAGGGTGTTTTTTTAGATTTAGCTAGTCTTGCGCCAGAGGATCTCGATCTCTCTGCACTACAAGCCTGTTTGCCTGATTGGAATCTTCATGAGAAAACCCGCCCTGAAGAGCGCCTCGAGCGCATGAAAGGTGCCCAGGTGGTGGTCTCCAATAAGGTGGTTTTGGATGGTGAGCTATTACGCCAGCTACCGGACCTGAAATTGATCTGTGTTGCCGCTACCGGCACCAATAACATCGACCTGAAAACCGCATCTGAGATGGGCATCGTGGTGAGTAATGTCCGCGCTTACGGCACTGACAGTGTTGCGCAGCACGTGATTGGCGTGATGTTGGCGCACTTCACCAGCTT
>CAZEWM010000118.1:0-3145 GCA_964516045.1 uncultured Gammaproteobacteria bacterium | reverse complement strand
CCAAAAGCGACCATTCAGTCGTTTAATTCCTTAGTTTTCGGTCACTTCCGAATTTCAGCCCCTCATTCAGCATTCCGGTTTTCGCAGTTTGTCTGTGCATTTTGAAAAACGCAGCGCACAATTTTCTGAATTAATCGCAAATTGCCTTTTCATAAGAACGAAATGTCAGAAATTACTGAAGACAACCTGAACTCAGATTTCTAAAATCTTTAGGATCTGCCGAATATTGTTTGATCGCGAGGTCAATTTTAGAAAATTCAGAAATAAGATTCGGAATAAACAGAAATCAGTCAATTTAAGCGTTAAATCTTTATTTTCAGATGCAAGAAACCCCTACATTCAGGAACAAAATCTTTGAATTGGTGAAATATCTATCCTCTATTAGATATTCAAGATGTTCTTACACTGTGGGAAAATACAACCAAGTAAATAAATGCCAATAGAAACATAAGTTTAGCTGGTCTTACTTCTACATACTAAGCTCGCTTGGTCAATATAGACCTGTTCAAGGAAATGTTATGCGTCGTCTGTCACTTACGACTGCCTTAATACTGCTGTTAGCACCGCTATCAACTTTTGCAGCCATGAATGGCACCCTTCCCGCGCTCACCGATCATTGGGTTGGCTATACGGCCATCACCATTTTTGTCATCGCCTATCTCTTGGTGATGGGTGAAGAATTTACCCACCTGCGCAAATCGAAACCGGTCATTTTGGCCGCTGGTCTTATTTGGGCAGCGATAGCCGTTGCTTACGGTGAATTAGGTTTCAGCGTTGAAGCTGAGCATGCGGTTCGTCACAACTTACTTGAATATGCCGAGCTAATGTTGTTCTTGCTCGTTGCGATGACCTACATCAATGCGATGGAAGAGCGAAACGTATTTGGCGCTCTACGTGGATGGTTAATCAAAAGCGGTTTTAACTTGCGCCAGTTGTTTTGGATCACCGGCCTGCTCGCCTTCTTAATCTCGCCCGTTGCAGACAACCTGACCACCGCCCTTTTGATGTGCGCGGTTGTGATGGCTGTTGGCGGTAAAAACAGTAAGTTCATTTTAGTTGCGTGTATCAATATTGTCGTTGCTGCAAATGCAGGTGGTGCCTTCAGTCCATTCGGTGACATTACTACCTTGATGGTTTGGCAAAAAGCGATTGAAACGCCTCAAGGCCCTGTCGACTTCTGGTCTTTCTTTGCTTTGTTCCTGCCTGCTCTAATTAACTGGCTTTTACCGGCGTTGATCATGTCTTTCACCGTTAGTAACGAAAAACCTCAAGGCGCTGCAACAAACGAAATCATGAAATGTGGCGCTAAGCGCATTATCGGCTTTTTCCTACTGACGATTGCTACCGCCGTTAGCTTTCATAACTTCCTACATCTACCACCTGTTATTGGCATGCTCACCGGCTTATCGTTCTTGCAGATCTTTGGTTATTACCTGAAAGTGACAGGCGGCAACTGTGGCCGCAAGGATAAAAATGCTGCCACCCTTGGAAACCCACGAGGCTTTGATGTTTACTCCAAAGTCGCTAAGGCTGAATGGGACACACTATTGTTCTTCTACGGCGTTGTATTGTGTGTTGGTGGCTTAGGCTTTATCGGTTATCTCGCCATGGCTTCTGAGACTATGTACGTCGGCTGGGGCGCAAGCCAAGCCAATATCGCCATTGGAGTAATGTCGGCGATCGTGGACAACATTCCCGTGATGTTTGCGGTGCTCACCATGATGCCGGATATGTCATTGGGTCAGTGGCTACTTGTCACTCTCACCGCTGGCGTAGGCGGCTCTTTGCTTTCGATTGGCTCTGCCGCTGGCGTAGCTTTGATGGGTCAAGCACGTGGTCAATACACCTTTTTTGGCCACCTCAAATGGACCCCAGTGATTGCTCTAGGTTATGCCGCAAGTATTGCGACACACTTCTGGATCAATAGCGCTTTGTTTTAAAATTTTACGAGCTTTTACTCGTTCAGCTTGAATTCAGTTAACCCTCACTAGAGTGAGCCCCATGAAAGCCAAAGTGCTTTCGATTTTCACTCTACGAGGGTTTTTTCATGTTCAACAAAACATTCCTTACCGCATCGGTTTTAAGCTTGGCATTAATCGGCACCGCAAATGCCGGTTATCGTGACCACAAACGTGGCAATGACTTTACAGATACAGCCACTGTTATCAGCAGCAAGCCTATCTACGAAACCATTACGACAACTATTCCTGAAAAGGTCTGTAGCGATCGTGGTCGTCATCATGAGTATTCTTATGAGCGTAGCTACAACTCAAAAACCGACCCAATCATTGGTGCGATCATCGGTGGTGTGATTGGCAACCAGATTGGTAGTGGCAATGGTAAAACTGCGGCAACTGTCGCTGGCACACTACTTGGTGCATCTATCGGCACCGATCATCGCGAAGCCAAACGTGCGCTAGCGCATGGTCGTTGTCACACCATTGAACGCACCGTAACCCGCGATGAACTGGTTGGGTACCGTGTAAAATACCGCTATAACGGTCGAATCTACCGTACTCGCCTAGATTATGACCCAGGCAATCAAATGAAAGTCGTGGTTAACTTAACGCCACACCGCTCACACTGGAAATAATATGTTCATCATTCGTTGTTCGATTCTCTGTCTCGCCTTAATGCAAACTGCAGTGGCGGCACCTGAGCGTCGAGCAACGCTTGATGATGCGATTTCTGAAGCACGTGAGGATGTTCCCGGTCGCGTACTTTCGGCTGAAACCGTTCGCGAAAATGGGCAAGAAGTACATCGACTACGCATTCTCTCTGAAGATGGTCGAGTTCGTCGCTACAACATGGATGCTCAAACCGGACGTCGGATGAAAGGACGCCGCTGAGATGCGCCTGTTACTAGTAGAAGACGAAGAGCAGCTTCGACTTTCTCTTAAAACCGATCTTGTTAAAGCGGGTTACAGCGTTGATGCCACCGAATCCGGTCACGAGGGTTTCTTCTTAGGCTCTGAATATCCAATGGATGTGGCAGTCATTGACTTAGGTCTACCGGATATCTCCGGCATGGAGCTGATCAAGCAACTACGATCTGCGGACAAAACCTTCCCTATTCTTATTTTGACGGCCCGCGATGCCTGGCAAGACAAAGTTGAAGGCCTTGAAGCTGGCGCTGATGACTATC
>CAZEWM010000117.1:0-3173 GCA_964516045.1 uncultured Gammaproteobacteria bacterium | reverse complement strand
AAGCTAAATATTCAATGGGCAAACAAAGACACACCTTGGGTCTTTGACGTTATCGAACAAGCTAACGGAGACTGGCATCTCAGCTGGCGTGGAAAAGTGAAAGGTATTATCGATGGCGTGAAAGACGGTAACACCTTACCCGCAAAATAGACTACGCATGAGGTTTAACGACAGACCAAACCCCATAAAGCGCAACCGTCATCATCACCAGTAATCCACCACCAATCACTAAAGCACCCGGGTACTCACTAAAGACATACCAGGCAACAATGGGAGCTAATGCTGCCTCAAGCAACATAAAGAGCGTCACTATACTGCCCTTGGTATAACGTGCCGCCTGCGCCAAGGCACTGACAGCAATCGCAAGGGTTACTCCATGAAGCAGATACAACTCAGGATTGAGATTAAACGCTTCTATTGGATCGACAATCAACGCGATAAAGACGCCAGAGATCAGCAAGCCTATGGAAAGTGCCGGCAACATCGATTTTGACTTTTCTTTACGAGCCAACGTCACCGAGACACTAAACCCCATCATTGTGATGATCGCCATTAGGTTACCAAAACCACTGTTTATCCCTGAGCTATCAGAATGAAATGCAATCAGCCCTATGCCGGTAAGCACAAATACCATCACCAAGCCAAACGCCTTATCTACCGCATCATTAAGAAATAGCCTGCCTAAAATGGCAGTAAATACCGGCATCGCCGCTAGGATATACAACACACTCGCCACACTGGTGTTGGTGATCGCCACCACAAAACTGATCGATGAAACCGAAACACAGATGGCATACCAAATGCCAATTTTAGAGAGAGGAAAGAATATCTGTCTACCCGATCTTTTTGACGTGAGCACCAATAGCAAAGCGATGACTAATCCAGCGATTACATTTCGCCAGAAAGCAGTCACTAAGCCATCACCATCAATTAGGCGGACATAAAGTGAATCGGGAACGATAAACATAGCCCCAATGAAGGCCAATAAAGCACCCTTCGTTTCCGCTTTAATAGTAAGACTCATGCTCAGTATTTAGACATAAAAAAGCCTGCTGATGCAGGCTTTCTTTTTTAATGCGACGAGTAATTTTGCAGTCGCTTACCGTAAGACTGACTTATCCGATCAAAGATGATCGCAAGCGCCACAATCGCTAAGCCATTGAACAAGCCCATCGCCAAATAACCATTCGAAATAGCTTTAAGCACCGGCTGGCCCAAGCCGGTTACACCGATCATCGCAGCAATAACGACCATCGCTAATGACATCATGATGGTTTGATTCACACCGGCAAAAATATTGGGCAGCGCTAGTGGGATCTGAACCTTAATTAAACGTTGCCATGTACTCGCACCAAATGAGTCTGCCGCCTCAAGTACCTCTTTATCCACCATACGGATACCTAAGTTCGTCAGGCGGATCATTGGAGGAATCGCGTATACAACAACCGCAATAAGACCAGCGACCTTACCAATCCCCAACAGCATTACCACAGGAATCAGATAGACAAAACTTGGAATCGTCTGCATCACATCAAGTACTGGGGTGATAATAGCTTGCGCTCTATCTGAGCGTGACATCAATATACCTAAGGGCATGCCAACCAGAATGCACAGCAGTGTGCAGACCACAATGATACTCACAGTACTCATCGTATCTTCCCACATTCCAAGATAGCCGATTAAAAACATACTGATCGCTGCGCCAGCTACGAGCTTCCAACTACGGCTTGCAAACCATGCCGCAACACAGAGCAACCCAATCACAATAGGCCAAGGCGTTGCCAACAGTAGTTTTTCTAACCAAATGAGAAATTGCAGTAAAGGATCAAAGAAACTTTCAATCGCATCACCATATTCACGGGTAAAGTTTTTGAAGCTTTCATCAATACCCTTTCTTAGATCACGCAAATCACCGCGGCCTAACGAAGGGAAATCTACCAACCAATCCATAACATCATCTCTATTTAAAAAAAGAGGGGTACCCGAAGATACCCCCTCAACACCATTTTAAGCGAATGACTTAGAGTGCTTTCTTAATGCGTTTAGCCGCTTCTGGGCTTACCCAGTTAGACCAAATTTTTTCTTCATTCAACAAAAATTCAATCGCACCATCTTCACCGGACGCTTGGTTCGCATCCATGTACTTCAGGTACTTACCCAACTGAGGAACAGTCAAGGTACGTGCTTTAACGTAGTTTGCTGCATCTGGCTTCTTAGAGATGAATGAACCTTGCGCCAAGCTCACAACCTCTGATGTAGTCCAACGCGAGCGCTTAGGGTTTTTACATTCCGCAACACCCAAAGCAATACAGTTATTCCAGTTGTCCGCGTCATAATCAGAATTGAAGTCCACTGGTTGTAGATTGTATTTACCGATTGGCACGGTTGGCGCCCAGTAGTAACCGAAGAATGGCTGACCACGCTCACCCGCTTTTGCGATAACACCTTTCATCGCCGCGCCAGAACCTGGCTCAATCATCTTCCAACCCTTAGCTTCCATATCGAACGCACGGAACAAGTTGTTATTTGATTTCTGACAACCCCAGCCTGATGGACAATTCAGGAAGCCTCCTTTACTTGAATCTTCAGGGTGTGGGAACAAATCAGGACGCGCCAAGATGTCATCAACCGTTTTAAGCTCTGGATGCTTCTTTGCAGTAACAGGATCAATCCACCAACCTTCACCCGCACCACTAATAGGTGCTGGATTCAGACGAATCAAGCGACCTTCAGCCTCAGCTGCATCAATCAAGGTCTTGCTCGCATTTGCCCAAACCTCAGATGCGAAGTCAGGGGACCCCTTTTCGTTCATAGATGTGATCTGTGGTGTGGTACCTGCTGTTAGATATGACACATTACAGCCATAACCTTCTTTCAAGATAAAACCATCTAAGCGCGCAAGGAATTCACCGCTCGCCCAGTTCATCTCACCGATAACCACATCACCACATTCGGCTGCTTGCGCATTTGAGCCAATCAGCAAGGCTGATGCCGCTAACGCTAAGCCAAAAATCTTCTTCATTTTTCTCTCCAACTTTAGAAATTATTCTTCGTTCTCTAAGTGATAAAGAGTGTAACGAATCGTGAAAAAAATCGCGAACCTGAGACAGGCATGCACAAAAATTAGACAAAAACCAAGATGAAACCTGAATATTGAAATGCTAGACTCTTGA
>CAZEWM010000116.1:0-3183 GCA_964516045.1 uncultured Gammaproteobacteria bacterium | reverse complement strand
TCATCGATGGAGGCTATTGTGGTTATGAAGCCACTTCGGTGATTTCACTTGAAGACGATGAGCCTGAAATCGTTCGTGAAGGTAAGGGTGATGTGTCCCTGTTTGAGAAAACCTAATGGAAGGTTTTACGCTCGTTCAAAAAATGGCGGCGATTGTGCTGCCACTTATTTTTGCAGTGACCTTGCACGAGGCGGCACACGGTTGGGTTGCCGATAAACTTGGCGATAGCACCGCGCGTCGATTAGGTCGGATTACACTGAATCCAATTCGTCACATCGACTGGTTTGGCACCATTTTGTTGCCCATGCTGATGATGGCTTTTACGGGTTTCTTGTTTGGCTGGGCAAAGCCTGTGCCGGTCAATATGGCGCATTTACGTAATCCGAGACGCGATATGGTCTGGGTGGCGTTAGCAGGACCTGGTGCGAACCTTCTGATGGCTATTTTGTGGAGTCTGGCGCTGTTAGCGACAGAGATGCCTGCGATGCCAGAATGGATGACGATGCCGCTTGCCGCGATGGCAGTTGCAGGTGTTTTCATTAATTTGATTCTTATGGCATTGAATTTATTGCCAATTCTTCCTTTAGATGGTGGTCGAGTTTTGGCCGGTATTTTGCCGCAAGCGATTGCTCGTTTGTATGCGCGAATCGAGCCATTTGGCTTTTTTATCATTGTCGGTTTGCTGGTGGCGGGTGTGTTGGGCCAGGTGCTCACGCCGGTTATCTTTGGCGGCATCAATCTATTGCCAGGTACTGAGCTTGTCTTCGGTATACTGCCTGTTTTATTACCTTAGGAGTCTCCTTTGAGCGTTGTAGCGGCGCAACACGCGCGAGTTTTGTCAGGCATGCGACCGACCGGCCGTCTGCACTTGGGTCATTACCATGGCGTGTTAAAAAATTGGGTTGAATTGCAGCATGAGTATCAGTGTCTGTTTTTTGTTGCCGATTGGCATGCGCTGACAACCAACTACGACGATCCGAGTAATATTCCTCAATCGACTTGGGACATGGTTATTGATTGGTTGGCTGCGGGTGTAAACCCAGGTGAATCGACTATCTTTGTGCAGTCCCGTGTCCCTGAGCATGCAGAACTCCATTTGTTGCTGTCGATGATTACGCCGTTGAGCTGGTTGGAGCGAGTACCAACCTATAAAGATCAACAAGAAAAATTACGCGAGAAAGATCTCTCTACCTACGGATTCTTAGGTTATCCCTTGCTGCAAGCGGCTGACATCTTGGTTTATCGCGCCGGCATGGTGCCAGTGGGTGAGGATCAAGTTGTTCACGTTGAGCTAACCCGTGAAGTGGCTCGTCGATTCAATCATATTTATGGTCGCGAACCTGGCTTTGAAGAGAAGGCAGAAGAGGCGGTCAAGAAGATGGGTAAGAAGGCAGCCAAGCTGTTTAATTCTTACAAAAAGGCTTACCAAGAGCAGGGCGATGACGAAGCGCTAGCGAATGCGCGCGCGCTTCTCGAATCACAACAAAATATTGGCGTATCAGATCGTGACCGTTTGTTTGGTTACATCGAGGGCGGCGGTAAAGTTGTGTTGCCTGAACCGCAGCCACTGCTGACCAAGGCCTCCAAGATGCCAGGTCTTGATGGTCAAAAAATGTCGAAGTCGTATAACAACACGATTCCGTTGAATGCTCAGCCGGATGAAGTTGAGAAACAGCTTCGTACGATGCCAACTGATCCTGCTCGCGTTCGTCGTAACGATCCGGGTGATCCAGGGAAGTGCCCTGTGTGGCAGTTCCATGAGGTTTACTCAGATGAACGTACTCAAAACTGGGTGCGTGAAGGCTGCACCACGGCCGGTATCGGTTGTGTTGAATGTAAAGGGCCGATCATTGAAGCGGTTTTGCATGAATTAAAACCAATACAAGCGCGTGCCAAAGAATACGAAGAGCAACCCGATTTGGTGAAAAACATCATTAACGAAGGTTGTGAGGCTGCGCGTGAAGTTGCTCGTGAAACCATGGATGAAGTGCGTCACGTGATGTCGCTGGATGATTAATCAATGACTGATGAGCAGCAAGTAACACCTGAAGCGGTATCTGCGCCGCCACCGAAGCCTCAACAAGAGGAAATGCCTTTTGCGGTTGTCTTGGGTGAGCCGCAGTATCAGCTACCCAAGGATCTCTATATCCCGCCTGATGCGCTAGAGGTCATCTTAGAGGCGTTCGAAGGGCCGCTTGATCTGCTGTTGTATCTGATTCGTCGTCAGAACTTGGACATTTTGGATATCCCTATTGCGGATATCACAGAGCAATACATTAACTACATCCAAATGATGCAGGACATGCGCTTCGAGTTAGCGGCTGAGTACTTGCTGATGGCTGCGATGTTGGCTGAGATTAAGTCACGCATGTTATTGCCTCGTGTGAATGTCGATGAAGAAGACGAAGAGGGTGATCCACGCGCTGAATTGATTCGTCGTTTGCAAGAATACGAACGCTTTAAACAAGCGGCAGAAGATCTTGATGAGCTTCCTCAGCTTGGCCGTGATGTACATAGCGTCAAAGTTGATGCGCCACACAAGAATTTAGATTTACCGCCACCAGATGTCGATTTGAAAGAGATCTTGTTGGCACTCAAAGATGTCATGAATCGTGCGGACATGTTTACCAGTCACCACATTCAGCAAGAGCCGCTCTCTTTGCGTGAGCGTATGAGTCGTGTTCTTGAAACAGTGAATAGCTCGACCTTTACTGACTTCACTGATCTATTTGATCTAGCTGAAGGTCGACCTGGTGTTGTCGTGACGTTTATGGCGACCTTGGAATTAATTAAACAACAACTGATTGAACTGGTGC
This sequence comes from uncultured Gammaproteobacteria bacterium, assembly GCA_964516045.1. Lineage (GTDB taxonomy): Bacteria > Pseudomonadota > Gammaproteobacteria > Chromatiales > Chromatiaceae > VMDJ01. Next base: position 367 of record CAZEWM010000116.1, on the reverse strand, counting down.
AGAACGAATCATTCGGCACTATTCATGTTAAGGCGAGAGGCTGAGATGGCAGCGCCCGAAAAGCTAAAAAATATTATTGAAGCAGCCTTGCTTGCCGCAGGCGGACCTTTATCACTTGACATGATGCTGACCTTGTTTCTTGATGAGGAGCAGCCAGAAAAGAAAGAGCTTCGCGAAGTGCTCGACCAGCTGAAACAAGACTACGAAGGTCGTGGTATCGAAGTAGTTGAAGTGGGTAGCGGTTGGCGTATTCAAGTCGTTGAAGATGTGTCGTTGTGGGTATCTCGTTTGTGGACAGAGCGTGCTCCGCGTTATTCGCGCGCTTTAATGGAAACATTGGCGCTTATTGCTTATCGCCAACCCATTA
>CAZEWM010000115.1:0-3191 GCA_964516045.1 uncultured Gammaproteobacteria bacterium | reverse complement strand
CGCTGGATCGTTGAAAAGGTTTCGATGGGTCGAAGTGCGCGTATCTTGATGGAAGGTTTTGTGCGTATTCCGGGTGATGCTTTCTAAAACGATATACTGTTGAGCATGTCTCATCGATTCCTCAATCCAACAAAACGGTTAGTAGTCTGGCTACTAGCCGTTTTTGTTTTAGCAGGCTGTAGTGATTCAGCAAAAGAGCAGCTTGTTGGCTTTGACGGCTCAACCATGGGAACCAGCTATTCACTCCGCTGGGTAGCTAAAGATGATCGTCAGGTAGCGGAGATTCAGCAAGCGGTCGAAGAGCGCCTTGCGCTTATCAATCAGCAGATGTCGACCTATATCCATGAGAGTGAGATCTCACGCTTTAATGCATTGAGCTCAGGTGAGATGCCTGTGTCGGCTGAGCTTGCGAATCTGGTTCAGCGATCTCAATCTCTCAGTCAGCAAACGGGCGGGGCTTTTGATATTACCGTGGGCCCGTTGGTAAACCTGTGGGGTTTTGGTCCCGAGGGCAGGGTTGTCTCTGCGCCAAGCAGTGACAGGATTGAATCTTTACGCACTCGTGTGGGATATCAAAAACTCGGTGTTAGCCTAAATCCCCCTTTGTTAACAAAAGCAACCAACCTTCAGGTAGATCTGTCTGCCATTGCTAAGGGCTATGCCGTTGATCAGCTTGCATCACTCTTAGTTGCCAGGGGTATCAATAATTATCTTGTAGAGATCGGTGGCGAGCTAAAGCTTTCAGGAAATAAGCCCAACGACGAGTCATGGAGAATTGCGATTGAAGCGCCATTAACTGCGGAGCGCGTTGCACAACACGTATTGCCCATCACCAATATTGCGATGGCAACCTCTGGCGATTACCGAAATTATTTTGAAGAGAATGGTGTGCGGTACTCCCACACGATTGATCCGCTGACTGGAGCTCCCATAAAACATGCTTTGGTGTCTGTTACGGTTTTACACCCTAGCTGCGCAGATGCGGATGCGTTGGCAACTGCTTTAATGGTAATGGGTGATAAGAAGGGTGTGGAATTTGCTAAGCGACATGATCTGGCAGCATACTTTTTGACTAAGGCTCAAGAGGGTGCGGAATTAGAGTCGTTTGCCACCGCTAAATTCAATACTTTCCTCAAAAAATAATGGCTTAATCTTAGAAAAAATTCTTGAGGAGCTTTTGTTGATTTACAGTAAAGAAAATTACCGATTAGTCATATTCTAATGTGCGCTTTGTTCAGGCTTTTTACCTTTCAAAACCTAGGCTGCACGTCTAGAATTGCAACGTTGTTTACACAGTGTGTTCACACACCCCTAATTATAAATTACAAGATAACAACTTTAACCAAGGAGAAGTTGGATGAAAGCAATGACCAAATTGGCGACTGCTATGTCGTTGGTCCTCGCATTCGGTTCTGCGCAAGCAGCTGATGAATGTCAAAGTGGCGAAACCGTTATTAAGTTCAGTCACGTAACTGCAGCAAAAGGTCACCCTAAAGGTGAAGCAGCTGAGAAGTTGGCTGAGCGTGTTAACAAAGAGATGGATGGCAAGGTTTGTATGCAAGTCTTCCCTAACTCTCAGTTATACGATGATAAGAAAGTGCTTGAAGCAATGTTGGGTAACGACGTTCAGCTAGCAGCACCTTCTTTGTCAAAGTTTGAAAAGTTCACCAAAAAGTTCCGTATCTTTGACCTGCCATTCATGTTTAACGACATCAATGCAGTAGACCGTTTCCAAAATTCAGACGCTGGTCAGCAGTTGTTGGATTCGATGCAAAGCAAAGGTCTTCAGGGCCTTGGCTACTGGCATAACGGTATGAAGCAGTTGTCTGCAAACAAAGCATTGGTTAACCCAAGCGATGCAGAAGGCTTGAAGTTCCGCATCATGACCTCTGATGTGTTGCAGGCGCAATTTGAAGCGTTGAATGCAAATCCTCAGAAGATGTCATTTAAAGAAGTTTACGGCGGTCTTCAGACTGGCGTTATCGATGGCCAGGAAAACACCTGGTCAAATATCTTCACTAAGAAATTCTTCGAAGTTCAGGATGGTGTAACTGAGTCTAACCATGGTGTGTTGGATTACTTGTTGGTTACCTCAACTGAGTTCTGGAACTCTTTAGACGGCGATACTCGTTCGCAGCTTAAGAAGATCATCGATGAAGTGACTGCAGAAGCAAATGCAGTATCAACAGAGATCAATGCGGCTAACCGTCAGAAAGTGGTTGAGTCTGGCAAAGAGGTTCGCACTTTGTCTCCAGCTCAGCGTTCTGCTTGGGTAAATGCAATGAAGCCTGTATGGGATAAATTTGCAGGTGACATTGGTGCTGACATGATCAATGCAGCCCAAAAAGCGAATCAAATGTAATTTTGATGCGTAGAAAGGGGCCGGCATTGCCGGCCCTTTTTAATTTAACTCCACGCTAGATTTTTATTATGAGTTATACGCCAACAGGTCCTATTTCGCGGTTCATTAACAATCTCGAAGAAAACTTTATTGCTCTGATTTTGGCTGCAATGACAGGTTTAACTTTTGCGAATGTGATTGCACGTTACGTATTTAATGACAATATTTTGTGGGCTCTAGAGGCTACGGTTTATCTTTTCGCATGGTTGGTGCTGTTTGGTATGAGCTATGCGGTGAAAACATCAGCGCATTTGGGTGTTGATGTGGTTGTGAATAGACAGTCACCAAGTGTTAAGAAAGCGCTTGGCTTGTTGTCAGTTGCAGCTTGTTTATTGTTTGCCGGCTTGTTGCTAGCTGGCAGTATCGAATATTGGTGGCGCTTTTTCAGCAAGATGTCATTCTTGGAATCTGAGGATGTGCCATTTCCAGTGATCATCCAATCACTCGTGGGACTTGTCGATAATGGCGAGGCTAAGTACGAAAACATCCCACGTTTTATACCTTATTTTATTTTGCCATTTGGTTTTGCACTGATGGCATTACGTTTCTTAGAGGTCGGCTGGCTTATCTGGACTGATAGAAAAGATATGGTCATTGCGAGCCATGAAGCAGAAGACATGATGGATGAAATGACTGATTCAGAGAACAAGGGGTAAATCATGCAAGCGTTATTACTCTTTGTATTGGTAATTGGTCTTCTCGTTATTGGTGTGCCAATTGCTGTTGCGCTTGGTTTGTCGAGTGTGCTGTTTCTGCTTATGTTTTCAGACGGCTCGCTATCTTCTATGGC
>CAZEWM010000114.1:0-3201 GCA_964516045.1 uncultured Gammaproteobacteria bacterium | reverse complement strand
CGCAGAAGCGGCAGAATGAAAAACCCATAGAAAACTAGGCCAGCACCATCAGCAAACCAATCCATCCATTCAAAGCCACGATTGGGAATATGATGTTGAGCAATCTCAACCGCTAATCCATAGATAAGCAGTGAGCCCCATTTTTTAAATGAGTAGGATGATTCAGACCACCCGCTATCGAGTAAGAAGGCAAGAACAGCAAAGGTAACGAGATGGACGAGTTTGTCGAGGTAATCAAACTCAATATCAACTTTGGGCGTTGTGGGTGAAAGCATAGCGACGCTCGCGATGAGCATCACTATGGCAAACAACAGTTGGAAGCCGACCGAATTACAACGAGAGATCGGCATAAAATTTAAGCATCTTCGCGTTCAATCGCTCGATAAGCAATATCACGACGGCAGAACATGCCATCCCATTTGATGGTGTCAGCACGTTGATAAGCGACTGCTTGTGCTGCTTTTACGCTGCTGCCTAATGCGGTTGCGCAGAGTACGCGGCCGCCAGAAGTCACGACATTTTCACCATTCATTTGGGTACCGGCATGAAAGACCTTGCTGTGCTCAATCTCGTTATCTAAACCTGAGATGACAACACCCTTGGCATAATCGCCGGGATAACCACCGGCAGCTAGGACAACGCCAACCGCGGGGCGTGGATCCCATTGTGTGCGTTGGTCATCGAGCTTGCCTTCTATGGCAGCGAGACAATGCGCAACAAGATCAGACTGTAAACGCATCATGATCGGTTGTGTTTCTGGATCACCAAAGCGGCAGTTGTATTCAATCACCTTTGGTGTGCCATCGCTGGTGATCATTAAACCTGCATATAAAAAGCCAGTGTAAGGATTGCCTTCTTCAGCCATACCGTTGACGGTAGGCATAATGACTTCATCCATTACGCGCTGATCGATCGCTGGGGTAACCACAGGTGCCGGTGAGTAAGCACCCATGCCGCCTGTGTTAAGGCCGGTGTCACCATCGCCTACACGTTTATGGTCTTGGCTGGTTGCCATGGGTAGTACATTCTTACCATCAACCATTACGATAAAGCTGGCCTCTTCGCCTTCAAGGAATTCTTCGATTACCACGCGGCTACCGGCTTCACCAAAAGCATTGCCAGCTAACATGTCACGCAAGGCATCTTCCGCTGTTGCTAGATCCATTGCGACGATAACGCCTTTGCCTGCAGCTAAGCCGTCAGCTTTGATTACGATGGGCGCACCTTTTTCTTTGAGATACGCGAGGGCTGGGTCGATCTCAGTAAAGACATCGTAATCTGCGGTCGGGATCTGGTGTCGAGCTAAGAAGTCTTTAGTGAATGACTTAGAGCCTTCCAGTTGTGCAGCACGAGCGCTTGGGCCAAAACATTTCAGTCCAGCGGCTTGGAAGGCATCAACCACACCTTTAACTAAAGGTGCTTCGGGGCCAACGATAGTGAGTCCAATTTCCTCGCGCAGTGCGAAAGCAACCAGACCGTCGATATCATCAACCGCGATATCCACATTCTCGAGATTATCTTCAAGGTGAGTGCCAGCGTTACCCGGCGCAACAAAGACTTTCTCAGCGAGCTCAGATTGTGCCGCCTTCCATGCCAAGGCATGTTCGCGACCACCATTACCAATAACTAAAACCTTCATAACGACGTACTCTTAGTGACGGAAGTGACGCATGCCAGTGAAGATCATAGCCATGCCATGCTCGTTAGCGGCTGCAATAACCTCGTCATCGCGCATTGAGCCGCCAGGTTGAATAACGGCGGCAACACCAGCCTCTGCAGCATTGTCGATACCATCACGGAAAGGGAAGAAAGCATCGGATGCCATCACAGACCCCTTAACGGTGAGGCCGGCATGCTCAGCTTTAATTGCAGCGATGCGAGCTGAGTTAACGCGGCTCATTTGGCCAGCGCCAACACCGATGGTCATGCCATCTTTGCCATACACAATGGCATTTGATTTAACGAACTTTGATACCTTCCAGCTGAAGAGAAGATCACGTAGCTCTTCTTCGGTTGGCTGACGCTCTGAGACCACTTTCATATCGTTAAGTAGTTGTAGATCGGTATCTTGAACCAACAAGCCGCCGTTCACGCGCTTAAAGTCAAAGCGTGTATTTGGCTCTGCTGACCATTGACCACAGGAAAGTAGGCGAACATTTTGTTTTGCTTTGACCACTTCAACTGCATCGGCTGAAACGCTAGGTGCAATGATGACCTCAACAAATTGACGGTCAATGATCGCTTGAGCGGTTGATGCGTCGAGCTCTTGGTTGAAGGCAATAATGCCGCCGAAGGCTGACTCGGGGTCGGTTGCATAAGCGCGGTCGTATGCCGCAAGCAGGTCATCGGCGGTTGCAACACCACAAGGGTTGGCGTGCTTAACGATGACACAAGCAGGGCTCTCGTTGAATTGCTTCACACATTCCAACGCAGCATCGGTATCAGCAATGTTGTTAAACGAAAGTTCTTTGCCTTGCAGCTGAGTTGCTGTCGAGATGCAGGCTTCTGAAACATTGTTTTCAACATAGAAGGCCGCACCTTGATGCGGATTCTCGCCGTAGCGCATGCCTTGTGCTTTGTTGAAAGACAGATTGATAGTGTTAGGAAAGGTTTCTTTCTCGCCTGACTCAGTAATGGTGCCGAGATAGTTGGCAATTGCGCCATCGTATTGTGCAGTGTGTTCAAACGTCTTAACTGCAAGTCGGAAACAGGTCGCATTACTTACTGTGTTGTTGTTAGCGCTCATCTCATCGATGACGGTTGAGTAATCCGTAGGATCAACCACGATCGCAACATCTTTATGATTTTTTGCAGCGGCACGAATCATCGTTGGGCCACCGATATCGATGTTCTCAATAGCATCTTCCAGTGAGCAATCTGGCTTAGCGATAGTTTGCTGGAAAGGGTAGAGATTCACTGCAACCAGGTCGATACGACCAATGGCATGCGCTTCCATCACTTCGTCATCAGTGCCGCGACGACCTAGAATGCCGCCATGAATCTTTGGGTGTAATGTTTTTACACGACCATCCATCATCTCAGGGAAGCCAGTGTAGTCGCTGACTTCCATGCAGGTGATGCCGTTGTCACGTAGCAGCTTAGCAGTACCGCCTGTCGATAAGATTTCAACACCTGCGTTCGCAAGTGCTTGGGCAAACTCTACAACGCCGGTTTTATCAGAGACGCTGATCAATGCACGAG
>CAZEWM010000113.1:0-3215 GCA_964516045.1 uncultured Gammaproteobacteria bacterium | reverse complement strand
AGGTAGCCATCTTCATCTTTGAATCCAGCATCACCGGTTAGGTAGTAGCCTGGGTATTTAGATAGGTACGAATCGATGAAGCGTTGATCGTTATTCCACAGTGTTGGCAAACACGATGGTGGCATTGGCAACTTAACTACGATGTTACCCATATCGCCCGCTGCCTTTTCGTTACCCTCTTCGTCCAACACTTGAACGTCATATCCTGGCATCGCAACAGTTGGTGAGCCCGGCTTAACTTCCATTGGCTCAATACCTAATGGATTCGCCGCAATACCCCAGCCGGTTTCTGTCTGCCACCAGTGGTCAACAACTGGCTTACCGAGTTTGTCGCGAGCCCAGAATAAAGTGTCAGGGTCACAACGCTCACCTGCAAGGAACAACGACTCCATGCAAGAGAGATCATATTTCTTCATGTATTCCGCATCGGGATCTTCTTTTTTGATCGCACGAAATGCGGTTGGCGCTGTGAACAAAACTTTGACTTTGTATTGTTCAATCACCCGCCAGAAAGCGCCTGGATCAGGTGTTCCAACAGGTTTACCTTCATACATCACAGTCGTACAACCTGCGAGTAATGGCGCATAAACAATGTAGCTATGACCAACAACCCAACCTACGTCAGAAGCCGCCCAGTAAACATCACCCGGCTCCACGTTGTAGATACCCTTCATGGTCCAGTGCATCGCAACCGCGTGGCCACCGTTATCACGCACCACACCTTTAGGCTGACCTGTTGTACCTGAGGTATACAAAATATAGAGAGGATCAGTTGCATCAACTGGCACACACTCGGTTGGCTCTGCTGACTCAACTGCATTCATCCAATCAATGTCGCGACCTTCAATCAATGTTGCCTCAGCTTGCGGACGCGCATAAATCACACAGCTTGATGGCTTGTGAATTGAAAGCTCGATTGCCTCATCAAGCAATGGCTTGTACTCAACAACACGATTTGGCTCGATACCACAAGACGCGCTCACAATCGCTTTTGGCTGTGCATCATTGATACGCGTCGCCAACTCATTAGCCGCAAAGCCACCAAATACAACTGAGTGAATCGCACCTAAGCGCGCACAAGCAAGCATCGCGATAGCCGCTTCCGGAATCATTGGCATATAAACTAAAACGCGATCACCTTTCTCAACACCTTGAGCTCGAAGCACGCCAGCAAACTTAGCAACTGCATCACGTAGTTCACTGTAGGTATAGATCTTTGCATTGCCAGTGACTGGTGAATCGTAGATCAACGCATTGCGATCACCATTGCCTGCTTCGACATGACGATCCAACGCGTTATGACAGGTATTGAATTTGCCACCAACAAACCAACGCGGTACTGGCTTGGCATCCCTATCCAAAATCTTCTCAGCTGGTTTGAACCATTCAAGATGACTCGCCGCTTCACCCCAAAATGCCTCTGGGTCATTAATAGATTGCTGATAGAGCTCCTGGTAGGTCGACATGCTTATCTCCCGGTGTTTTTGTTGATGACTACAATTTAATTGTCGACAATTTTAGCGGTAAAACCGGCTTTTTTCCGATTTAAGGCCATTTAATCTTTCAATATTGTCAACAATATTAGAGTTTGCTGATAAAAAAATGGTCCGAATCCCGAGGGAGACGAACCATTTTTCTTTAGGCTTTTTAAGCGTTTACGACTGCTCTGCCAAATGCAGCCAGGTATCGATAACCGTATCCGGATTCAACGAAACGCTCTCGATGCCCTGATCCAACAACCACTTGGCCAGATCTGGATGATCCGATGGACCCTGACCACAAATACCAATGTACTTGTTGGCTTTGCGTGCCGCCTGAATGGCCATCGACAACATCTTCAACACCGCAGGATTACGTTCATCGAAGCTATGCGCGATCAATGCCGAGTCACGGTCAAGACCGAGGGTCAGCTGCGTCATATCATTCGAACCGATTGAGAAACCATCAAAGTACTCAAGGAACTCATCTGCAAGTACCGCATTCGATGGCAACTCGCACATCATGATGATCTTCAGACCATTCTCACCACGCTTCAGACCATTCTTGCCTAACAAGTCGATAACTTGTTGTGCTTCATCCAAAGTACGTACGAATGGGATCATCACCTGCAGATTGGTCAGCCCCATGGTTTCGCGAACGAAACGAATCGCTTCACACTCCATCTCAAAGCATTCACGGAAGCTGTCAGAGATATAACGTGATGCACCACGGAAACCAATCATTGGGTTTTCTTCTTCTGGCTCGTACAAGGTACCGCCAATCAAGTTTGCATATTCATTCGACTTAAAGTCAGACATACGCAAAATGACAGGACCTGGCGCAAATGCCGCCGCTAAGGTGGAAACACCTTCAATTACGCGCTTCACAAAGTAATCGCGTGGCGCACCGTACGCTTCAATGCGCTTACCAATAGTTGCCTTAAGATCAGCATCTGTCAGCTTATCGAAGTCCAACAAAGCTTTAGGATGAACACCCACCATGTTGTTAATCACAAATTCCAAACGCGCCAAGCCAACACCCGCATTTGGGATTTGAGCGAAGCTAAAGGCACGCTCTGGGTTGCCCACGTTCATCATTATCTTAAGGGGTACATCAGGCATGCTATCGAGCTCAACACGGTTGATCTCGAAATGAATCTCGCCTTCGTAAACAAAACCGGTATCACCTTCTGCACAAGAAACTGTGACAGGCGCACCATCGGTAACGGTTTCAGTAACATCACCACAACCCACAACAGCAGGCACACCCAGCTCACGCGCAATGATCGCTGCGTGACAGGTGCGACCACCGCGATTGGTCACAATCGCTGCAGCACGCTTCATGATCGGCTCCCAGTCTGGGTCGGTCATGTCGGTAATCAAAACGTCACCTGGTTGGATCTTATCCATGTCATCCAAGCTGTGGATGATCTTGGCAACACCTGAACCAATACGCGCACCGATTGAACGACCTTCTGAAAGCACCTTGCCAGAACCTTTCAACGCATAGCGCTCAAGGACATTACCGGTACGACTTTGAACTGTTTCTGGACGTGCTTGAACGATATAAAGCTGACCATCGCCACCATCAAGTGCCCACTCAATATCCATAGGACGCTCGTAGTGTTTCTCAATCGCCACCGCCTGACGCGACAACTCTTCTACTTGCTCATCGGTAATACAGAACAAGCCACGTTGTGCTTCATCGACATTCACAATCTCAACCGGCTTAGGACC
>CAZEWM010000112.1:0-3226 GCA_964516045.1 uncultured Gammaproteobacteria bacterium | reverse complement strand
GGTTTGACGTTTGTGCCACATCTATTGCCAATGATTCGAGGGATTCATGCGACCTTGTATGGGCAGTTGGTTAAGCAAGGTGTGGATCTGCAAAAGGTGTTTGAAGAGCGTTACGCAAATGAGCCGTTTGTTGATGTATTGCCAGCGGGTGAACATCCTGAGACTCGTAGCGTGCGTGGTGTGAATCATTGCCGCATTGCTGTGCATCAGCCCCAAGGTGAAAATACAGTGGTGGTTCTTTCGGTGATTGATAACTTAACCAAGGGCGCTGCTGGTCAAGCTATCCAAAATATGAACCTCATGTTTGATTTTGACGAGCGTGCTGGTTTGGAACAGGTTGCCCTATTGCCTTAATCGCTATGTCTTTAGTCCCGCCTATACGAACATCAGCGCCAACAATTTCGCGTCGTGGGTTAAATCCAGTTTTTCTCGGACTCGGATTTGTTTTCATTGCTGCTCTAAGCTTTTTTGTTGGCTCAGAATTCTCTTCAGAGATTGATGATTTTAAATTACAGCAAGTGGAAGAGCTTGAGGATCGGCTCTCATTATCTGAGCAAGCAAGAAAACAACTGATGGAAAAGATCGCTAGGCAAGAGCGAGATGAACAAGTTTCTAATGCTTCAGATATATCGACAAAGAAATTGATTAAAACGTTAGAGACTGAAAATCAGACCCTCTCGAAAGAGATTGAATTCCTTAAAACTTTGGTTTCGGGAGATGTTCGAAAACTCGCAGTGACAAAGGCGGAATTTATTGAAACTGATTCTGGAAAAATCACGTATGCCATTACTTTGTCTAAATTGGCAGAGGATTCGATCAGGGTAGAGGGATATCTCACTATTGATGCTGAAGTAGAAAAAGAGGGTGAGCGTTTGATTATTCCAGCAAGTGAACTCAAGATTAAAAACCTGAAAATGGGATTCAGGGAATTTCAGAACTTCAAAGGAAGTTTTGAGTTGGCTAACGATGTGACAGCAAAGAGTTATATCATTCGCGTAAATCCACGTGGGCGGGCGTATAAGTCCTTTGATCATGCTGTTTCAGCTGAGGAAAGCTAATGTTTGGTAAAGAAAAGGCAAAGGTAGATAAGGTCTCAACCGTGATTGGTGAGGGTACTTCAATAAATGGTGAATTGAGTTTTGATCATGGGCTCCACATTGATGGCACCGTAAATGGTGACGTTGTGGCTTCTGAAGTGGCTAAATCGGTGGTAATTGTTAGTGAGCATGGGAAAATTAATGGCCAATTATTTGCCGAGACCATCCTTTTTAACGGCGAACTTGTTGGTGATGCGCATGTCACAGGAATAGCTCAGCTAGGTTCTTCAGCAAAAATTACCGGCAACGTTTTCTACCATAAGCTTGAGATGGCTATGGGGGCAGAAGTTGTTGGTAGTCTACGTAAATTAACTGATGCCGAGGTTTCGGCGATGGTCACTAAATTAGATGGCGACAAGTCTGTGTCGTCAGATTATGAGGTTCACGAAAATGAGTGAAGCAGCAGAAGGTTCACTGGTATTTACATCAGCGGCAGCGAAAAAAGTTGCTGATCTGATTAAAGAAGAAGGCAATCCTGATTTGATGTTGCGCATCTATATTCAGGGTGGCGGTTGCTCAGGTTTCCAATACGGCTTTACGTTTGATGAGACCATCGCTGAAGGTGATGAGGCGATTGAGACTGACGGTGTTAAGTTGCTAATCGATCCGATGAGCATTCAGTATTTGATGGGTGCAGAAGTTGATTACAGCGAAGGCCTGCAGGGCGCGCAGTTTGTGATTCGTAATCCAAACGCGACCACCACGTGTGGTTGCGGTTCATCCTTCTCGGTGTAAACCAAACTGAAAAAAAGCCCCGCATCGCGGGGTTTTTTTATGCCTGATAGATGGCGCCCAGTATGCGTTGGCCGCTAGCGCCGGTAACACTTGAGAGATTTCCGGGCTGTTGTTCCATCGTTTGCTTAGCTAGCCAAGCAAATGCAATCGCTTCCACCCAGTCTGGATCAACGCTAAGTGCGGCGGTTGAGTTGACAGGGGCTTTTAACAGGTCGGTTAATCGATCCATCAAAGCACAGTTATGTACACCGCCTCCGCAGACAAACACTTCATCGACAGATGTGGCTAAGGATTGGATGCCGTTCGCGATGCTTTGAGCTGTAAGCTCGAGGAGTGTTGCCATCACATCTTCAGCAGCGCCAGTAGGTGAATGTTGATTTAGCCAATTTAAAGAAAAGACGTCTGTGCCAGTGCTCTTAGGTGCAGCTTGAGAAAAATAGTTATCACTCAAAAATTGCTCGAGTAAGTCGGGAATCACCGTGCCGCTTGATGCCCACTGGCCTTCTTTATCAAAAGAGACGCCTTGGTGAAGTGAAATCCACTTATCCATCAAATGATTGCCGGGGCCGGTATCAAAGCCGATGATGTTGTTGTCTGATGGCAATGAAGTAATGTTGGCGATGCCGCCAATGTTCACGATCACCCGGTGTTTATTTGCATCACCAAAAATAGCGGAGTGAAAGGGTGGTACTAATGGAGCGCCTTGTCCGCCTGCCGCGATATCGCGACGTCGAAAATCGGCCACTGTGGTAATACCGGTTTTTTCGGCAATGATATTGGCGTTACCTAATTGCACGCTAAAACCATTCGCGCCGTTAGGTTGGTGTGCGACGGTTTGTCCATGAGAGCCAATGGCTGCAATAGCCTTTACGCCTTGATTGACTTCAATAGCCGCATCGGCAAAGGCTTGGCCAACCTCGCTATCAAGTTCGCCCCACTGGCTTGCAGTAAGGAAACCGCCGGCCGCTGCAGTACTAAGTTTTTCTTTAAGTGTTGGCGACCAGTTAAGTGACGCAGTTTTTACAACCGAGGGTGTGGCTGATGAAAAGTCTACGAGCACGGCATCGATACCATCCATGCTGGTACCGGACATCAAACCTATATAAAGAGATGATTCATTCATAATTCACTCGACGCGATATTGGGTTGTGTGCGTAAGACCTCAAGTTGAGCTCGTGATTTTGCAATGTATTCATTGAATTGCGGCAGCTTGGATTTTGCGAGTGCTTGAGCTTTAGGAAGCTTAATAGTGAGCGGGTTGCGATGAACGCCGTTGATACGAAACTCGTAATGAAGATGCGGGCCAGTAGCTAAGCCGCTTTTGCCGACATAGCCAATAGTCTGGCCTTGCTTAACGCGATCACCATTTTTGAGTCGGGCGAATTTCGACATAT
>CAZEWM010000111.1:1901-3231 GCA_964516045.1 uncultured Gammaproteobacteria bacterium | reverse complement strand
TTTTCACCTAAAGCATCGACACTTTTTGCCATACGGCCAGCAGCATCTTCTTTAATGTCATCAATCATGACGTTTTTAGACTCCCGTCACCAAGGTGCCAACTGATTCGCCTGAAACCAAGCGCGCCAGAGCTCCCTGCTCGTTAATATTCATCACCCTTAAGGGCATATTATTTTCTTTACACAAGACAACCGCTGTCGCATCCATGACGCCTAAGCCCTGTTCCAAAACCTGATCGTACGTCAAAGTTGCATAAAACTCAGCACTTGGATCCTTCTTCGGATCTGCGGAATATACACCATCAACTTTGGTCGCTTTGATCATCAAATCGGCCCCGATCTCAATAGCTCGCAAGCTAGCTGCAGAGTCGGTCGTGAAATAAGGATTACCGGTACCTGCTGCCATAATCGCAACACGACCAGCTTCTAGATGAGCCACTGCTGCATCGCGGGAATAAGACTCACAAACGGTATCGATACGGAAGGCCGACAAGGTACGCGCATCAATGTTGAGCTTAGATAGTTGATCTTGCATGGCAAGCGAGTTCATCACCGTCGCTAACATGCCCATATGATCACCCCGAACGCGGTCAAAACCACCACCAGCTAGACCAGCACCTCGGAAAATATTACCACCACCGATCACCACGCCCACTTGAATGCCCTTCCCAGCCAACTCGGCAATATCCGCCGCATAACGCGCCAGAGTCGCTGAATCGATACCAAAATCACCATCACCCATGAGCGCTTCTCCGCTCATCTTAAGGAGTAGTCTTTTTGGTAATTGAGCATTTGGCATTGGGTAAGGTTCCTTTAAATCTGGCTAAAACAAAAGACCCGCACTAGGTGCGGGTCCGATGTTATCACTCGCCGCGAGCTGCTGCGGCTTGTGCCATAACTTCATCTCTGAAGTTTTCTGTTTTCTTCTCGATACCCTCACCCACCTCGAAGCGGTTGAAGCTATTCAAGGTTACGCCACTGCTGCTCAGCAATTTACCGACGGTGGTGTCTGGATCCTTAACGAATGCCTGACCAACCAACGTGATCTCTGCCAAGTACTTACGCATACGACCTTCAACCATCTTCTCGATGATGTCAGCTGGCTTACCGCTCTCTTGAGCCTGAGTCACAACGATGTCGCGCTCTTTCTCAAGTAATTCAGCAGGAACACCTGACTCATCAATACAAACTGGGTTAACTGCAGCAACGTGCATTGCCACATCACGACCCAAGTCAGCATTCTGGTCGGTATCAACAACAACACCAATACGGTTGCCGTGCAGGTAGCTAGACAACACACCAGAAGTTGAGAAACGCATCATGCGACGAAC
>CAZEWM010000111.1:0-1801 GCA_964516045.1 uncultured Gammaproteobacteria bacterium | reverse complement strand
TGAAATAGCCACTTTGATAACGCCGTCTGCCGCAATACGACCTGCTTTCTTAGCCGCTTTTGCCTGGCCAGATTTACGCATGTTTTCGATCGCAACTTCGATGTCACCGTTAGTTTCTTCGAGTGCTTTCTTACACTCCATCATGCCAGCGCCAGTACGCTCGCGAAGTTCTTTAACCAATGAAGCAGTAATTGCCATGATTACATCACCTTTAACTTTTTAAATTCATGTAAAGCACATCACCCGCAGTGCGGGTGATGTAACTAATCGATAAGCGTTGGATTACGCCTCAGCTGATTTGTCGCCAGCAACAGCGCGAGCAGCAGCCGTACGACCTTCCAAGACAGCAGCAGAGGCTTCTTGAACGTACAACTGAATCGCACGGATCGCGTCATCGTTACCTGGGATAACGTAATCAACACCCTTGGGGTCGTTGTTAGTATCAACGATAGCGATAACCGGAATACCTAGCTTGTTAGCTTCAGCAATCGCGATATCTTCGTGACCACAATCGATAACAAACAGCGCATCAGGCAGGCTGTTCATGTCTTTAATACCGCCCAAGCTAAGCTCAAGCTTTGCCAATTCACGATTCAGGGTTAGCTGCTCTTTCTTGTTGAAGCGAGCTGCCATAGAACCATCTTCATTCATTGCCTCAAGCTCTTTCAGACGCTTGATTGATTGCTTGATGGTTTTGAAGTTTGTCAGCATGCCGCCCAACCAACGATGGTTAACGTATGGCATACCACAACGTTGTGCTTCTTCTGCAACAACACCACGCGCTGCGCGCTTAGTGCCGACGAACATAATCTTGCCGCCATTTGAAGCTAACTTACCTACGAAGTTCATCGCATCTTGGAAAAGAGGCAGTGATTTTTCGAGGTTAATGATATGGATTTTGTTACGCTGACCAAAGATGAACGGTGCCATCTGTGGGTTCCAGTAACGGGTCTGGTGACCGAAATGCACGCCTGCTTCGAGCATCTGGCGCATAGATACTTTGCTCATTTGAATCTCCGAATTCGGGTTAAGCCTCCACGCATCCTGTTAACCCACCGGCTAGCCGGCACCCAGATCAAGCAGTTGCAATGCGTGTGTGGAATAGTTGTTTTGCTGCACCATTGCCGCAAAACGGCGCGTTTTATACCATAGGGTCTTGTCCGACTCAATAAATTCTGTGTTTTTGGGCGAATTAACCTTTAGTTTTCATTACGTTAGCCTGGATTACTCACCCCATGCCTGTTGTTATCAAATCCGCAGAAGATATCGAAAAAATGCGCATCGCCGGCCGCCTAGCTGCCGAAGTGCTTGAAATGATTGGAGAATATGTCAAAGCGGGCGTCACAACCGACGAATTAGACCGCATTTGCCATGACTATATCGTCAACGAACAAGATGCGATTCCTGCACCGCTCAATTACCGCGGATTCCCAAAATCCATCTGCACCTCGGTGAACCATTGCGTCTGCCACGGTATTCCCGCCGACAAAAAGCTGAAAAACGGCGACATCATTAATATCGATGTCACCGTTATCAAAGATGGCTACCACGGCGACACCAGTAAGATGTTTTTCGTGGGTAAAGCTCAGCCCTTCGCTCAACGGTTAGTTGACGTCACTCACAAAGCGTTATGGACAGGTATCGAGCTAGTCAAACCTGGTACTACCCTAGGTGATATTGGTCACGCCATTCAAACCTATGTTGAATCCGAACACTTCAGTGTGGTGCAAGAATACTGCGGCCACGGCATCGGTAAAGGCTTCCATGAAGATCCACAAATTCTTCACTACGGTAAAGCTGG
>CAZEWM010000110.1:0-3243 GCA_964516045.1 uncultured Gammaproteobacteria bacterium | reverse complement strand
CCTCAGATCCCGGATGATTACATTCAGCGCATTGGCCATGCCAGCTCGTCGTGGTCTTTAGTCTGTATCGATGAAGCGGCGTTGCTTGATAACTTGCAAAAGCACCTTGGTAAAGAGATCGAGAGCAGCGAAGTTGAAGGCTTTGAAGTAGATCCAACGATCGAGCCAGAGCCACTGCGCAAAGAGCGTCCACCGCGTAAGCCGCGTCAAGCAAGCGCTGATGCAGGGCAGAGTGATGAGACGGAATCGTCTGATGAAAACTTCGAGGAAAAGCCACGTAAGCAGCGTGCTAAGCCTTCAAAGAAGCGTCAAAACAAGCCGCAACAACGTCGCAATGATAATCAGGGCAATCAAGCACCTCGCGCACAAACGGATGAGTACGGTGATGTGAACGGCAATACCATGCAGTCCGACAACAGTAACCGTGATGCGGTGTACCTTGCTGGAGGTAATGAGATTGCACGTCGTGGTCGTGGCCGAGGTGGTAACGGCAATGTTAACCGTGCACAACAGGCGAATGGCAACAGAAATGGCAATGGCAATCAACGCCGTCGTCGCCGCAAGGGTAACGAGGCTAATGATGATGCGCCGAGCTTATTAGGCGGGTAAGACTTTTATTACGCGAGTAAAAAACGCAGCTTCGGCTGCGTTTTTTTATGCTTCTTTAATTTTGCGAAAAACAACCGTTATAATGACATCCAGATGGACCGATTCTTCACAAAGGGATCTTTGTATGAGTGCAACTCAATCCAACCTAATTTTCCGATCTGAAGCGCTGACCTCCTCAAAGGAACAAGCGCTTAATTATATTCCGCCCGCGGCAGCTGCAATTATTGGTGAGCTTTATTTTTTCGATTGGATGCAGCCACTGTTCTTTGGGACGGTAGCGATAGGTCTTATCCTCGCGTTTGTTATCTTGGCGGCACATTTCAAATGGCCAGAATCAAATCACCATCGTTACGTCTGGGCGTTATTCTGCGTAGGGTTAACCTATGTTGGGATTGATACGCACGAATTATATATCTTTGTGCCATTGTTCGGTCTTGTGATGGTGGTCTATTTGCCTAACCGGCCCGCGCTTTTCTTTATGACTTTAGTCCTCGCAGTCACACTGTATGAGCTGTCCTACCACGCCATGGATTTGGGTGGGCGTGTGATTATTGGGGTTATTGTTTTTGGCACCTTTACCATGTTGGCTATGTTTAACCGCCAATTACGGTTGGCATTTGAGGCTTGGCGACTTGATCGAAAAGCGACGCAGAAAATACTGAGTGAAAAAGAACAAACCGCCAATATTCTGGAACGTAACTTTGATGCGCTGCAGAACAGTAACTTAGGTTTCTATTGGGTTGATGAGCAGGGTCGCATTACGTTCAGTAATGAAGCGATTGGAGTGATGTTGGGCTATAGCAAAGCAGAGATGTTACAACTGAATATTGTGGATATTGACCCTGAGGCTAAAGAAAACGAACTGGCATTAGAGCGTCGTCGCCATAAACTCAAAGAAACTGGGGTGCTGAATTTTTCAGGTCAACTTAAACATAAAAACGGTGAGTTACTTGAGGTCGATAACTCGGCCTACCAGCATATCGATTATCGCGGACGCCCTTCGACGGCTGTGGTGGTGCGTAACTTGACAGAAGAAAGGAAACTATCCCACCGGCTTGTAGAGCAGGGCGCAGAGCAGCAAGCGATTCTGTCGAATGCACAGATTGGTATCTATCGCTCAGTTGATCGAAAAGTGGTCTGGGCAAATGAGCGTGCGGCAGAGATCTTTGGTTATTCGCTGGATGAATTTATCGGTATGGATACACGTTTATGGCATGTCAGCCAAGAGGTGTTTGATCGTGTCGGTGAGCTTATTCTCGATATGGTGAAAAATAAACAGCCATTGAGTTTTGAAAAGCCTTTTTTGAAAAAAAATGGCGAGACAACCTGGGTTCGCTTGACGGGTAAGGCAATGTCGGAGGACACCAATCATTTCGACATTATTTATTCGATTGAAGATATTTCTGAAGAACGAGCGGCTAAGCAGTCTGAAGCACAGGCCTTACAAGCCGCTCAAGCAGCTAACAAAGCCAAGTCAGATCTGCTGGCCAATGTCTCGCACGAAGTGCGTACCCCAATCAACTTGATTCAGGGCATGACCGAGGTGCTTAAAGATAAGCCGCTTGATGAAGAGACGCTAAAGCAAATACGTTTGATTGAGCAAGGTACTGAGACGTTGTTATCGCAAGTAAATCAGTTGCTCGATCTGACCCGAATTGAAAATCAAAAGCTGGAATTAGCGCCAGAGGCTTTTGATTTAAGCCAGATGGTGCGCGATGTTGTTGCGATGTCTGAAGCGCGTGCCGCAGGTAAAGGCCTGAAGATGCATCTTGAACACGCATCGAATGAAATATACGTCCATGCAGATAAAACCCGGTTACGTCAGATTTTGCTTAACCTGATAGGTAATGCTTTGAAGTACACCGAAAAGGGTTCGGTAACGGTCTCACTCAATGCGTTAATGAAAGGACAGTCGCAATATCAGGTTCAGTTGGTGATTAAAGATACAGGCAAAGGGATTGAGGAAGCATTAGCTCAGCGCTTATTTCAACGCTTCAGTAAAGGAGATCATGATCAATCAGTGCCAAGTACTGGCCTAGGTTTATCAATCAGTAAAGAACTGATCGATTTGATGAGTGGAGAAATTCATGTTGAATCAATACCGGGCAAAGGCTCTACCTTCACCGTGGATTTAGTGTTAGATAAGGCTAGTCGTATGAATGAACCTTTAGATCCTTTGGCACCAACTGGGTTGATGCCAGTCG
Organism: uncultured Gammaproteobacteria bacterium; assembly: GCA_964516045.1. Taxonomy (GTDB): domain Bacteria; phylum Pseudomonadota; class Gammaproteobacteria; order Chromatiales; family Chromatiaceae; genus VMDJ01. Next base: position 430 of record CAZEWM010000110.1, on the reverse strand, counting down.
AAGTTAAGCTAAATCCCAAGCCATTACGCGAAATAGGCTCTTTTACTGAGTTATCAGTGCTCGCTGTTGATGATGTTGAGACTAACCTTATGGTGGTTGAGATGTTGCTCGGCAAGATGGGTATTAAGTCCAAAACAGCCTTGTCAGCAGAGGCTGCGTTTGAGCTTCTACAAAATGAAGCGGTAGATGTGGTTTTAATGGATATTCAAATGCCTGGCATGAATGGCATTGAAGCGACACAGAAAATTCGTCAAGGTGAAGTGGCAGGCGTGAATACCGAGATTCCGATTATCGCGCTAACTGCCAATGTGATGCAGGGTGATATTGATCACTATCTCGAAAACGGTATGAATAACTACCTGTCCAAGCCAGTGAGTGTAAAAGAGTTAACCCGTGTTCTTGAGCCACTCGTAACAAGTGACTCGTCAGA
>CAZEWM010000109.1:0-3269 GCA_964516045.1 uncultured Gammaproteobacteria bacterium | reverse complement strand
ACCCCCAAACCCAGTAGCCATGAATGTCTGCGCTACCGCTTTCACCATCGATTAGTAGATTTTCGACTTCTTGACCATCGATGCGTCGGTTTGTGCTCATTGAGAGCTTGCCGAGTGAAGCGTCGTTTAATTTAAAGTCGGTGATCTCTACATTAATAGTTGGTAGCGAGCGTGGATCGAGAAAGCTAGGCTCAGGCTTTGGTGGGGAAGGTTTGCCAACGCCTGGATCGAAACGCAAATAGGCTTTTTCAAGCTTTGCAATAATGGCATCGTTTTTACTCGTACGTGAGAGTGAGCCGATAAGCTGGTCACTGATTATCTTTGCTCTTAATGCTTCGTCTTTTGAAGTAAGCGTTGCTTTGAAGTTAGTGAATTGTGTGGCGCCGAGTTCCATGAGTGCAGTATCGATAGTCAATTCCACTGCACGATCTGAGCTTTCGCCCTTATCGAGAGCTTTCTGCCATTGCGCCAAATTGACACGAGGGACAGTGATGTTCAGATGTAAGGTTTTGTCATCCGGGAGTGTGGGCTTGTCATCACCCAATGTAATGGCGCCACGTTCACCATCGGCTGAAAAGATGGCGTGAATATTTTTCTTATAGCTCAGTGCAACATGTTTAATGCCATTATCAATCGGCAGTGAAACACGAAGCGGCTGGGCTTGCTCTTTAGGCTTGCCGACTGGCTGAGGTAAATCGATATCAATACCTTTCAACTGACTATCGATGATCAGCTCAAGTGGCTTCTTGGCTTCACGCGGTGGAATGACAAATTGTGCAGCAACCTTTGTTTCGCCAGTTATGCCTTTTAGGGGCAGAGCAGGTAGTTCTGCTTTTAAGCGCTTAATAGTTAGCGCGCTGTCCAAATGGATACGCGTTTCACCTTGTTCATTTTTGATATACGAACTGAACGGTTTGTCCCAGAGTGTGCCTGTGAGGTTCTTTGCGGATACACCATCGAGTGATAGCGCTAATGCGCCATTTACCTTCTGTAAGGTAAGCGGCCAGCTGCTGAGCGTTAGGTCGGTGTTGCCTAAGTGAATAGTCCCATCAAGAACATACTTGTCATCATTCTTCGCTAACGGAATTTGCAGTTTGAGTTCAGTACGACTTTCGCCTTTGAGGGAGAAGGCCTCTGCGAGGTAACCCAGTTTTTTATTCAGCGCTTTGGATTGCAAAATACTCAACGCATCTTGAGATGGGCCATTGAGTGAGCCCTTAATCAAAAGCGGAGAGATAGGTTCTAAGCTTTGGATTTCAGCATGTACCTCTTGCAAAGGTGAGTTAAGAATCTTGCCCTGATCTGCGGTGATTTCCATGCTGTTTTCGTAGAACCAGAGCTCAGCCGACATGTCATCGATAGCAGGCCAATCCGGGTTAAAGCGCAAAGGTGCCTGAGTTAACTGACCGATAACCGAAAAGCTACCATCACGTGTTTTGTCATAAGGAAAATGTGAGGCGGGACCATGTATGAGTAAGCGACCTTGATCAAGTGTGCCGCTCGTAAGCGAATCGGTTAACCAGGCGACAAGGTTTGGTGTGAGATAAGCATCAGGCAAAAAATGCGCAAGGCGTTGCATGTCAATCGAAGAGAAATCACTACTAATGAACAGATATGGCTCATCACGAAGGTTTGTGACCGCACCATTGAGATTCATTTGCATGCCGCGACTTTTAATCTGTGCGTTCTCGATCAATACCGAAGTATTACCTGATAGATTCATTACGCGAAGATGACTTTGCAATGCGTCTAACTGGAATGGGCGCTTAAAGACAGAGGGCGCTGTAAAGGTATGATTCTCTGAATCGATGGTGATTGAGAGCTGATCCTTAAACAGAGATAGCGCCGCCTGCTTCAGATTTCCATGCAAGCTATATTGCTTCAGCGTAGTTAGGCTGTCAGGGTTTGAGACCACAAAAGACAGTAATTGATTGGCGATATCCAATGGCAGATCTTTAACGCCTGCCTTAAGTGGGGTGAGCTGCGCATCATGCGGTAACGCTAATGCAAGCTTAAAGGCGCCGTGTTGATCAGCAAGCATTAGTGAGTTGGCTTGAACTTCAATCTGTGTAGTTTTGTCATCTCTTATGGTGCTGACGAGAGCGGTCAAGCTGATATCGTTCAGTGACTGGTTGTTGCGCGATAGGCCCAGATTATTAAGCGTGATTTCGCCTTGGTTGGTGGTAACAGTCGCATCTTTCCATGTTTGGGTAAGCGATAGCTGACCGGTACCTTCAGTGATATCGATTGAATCCAGATCAAGCTCTTTAGCAAGCACGGGCAGCTTGAGTTGCTTGATATGTAGCTGACTCTTGCCTGACCAGTTATTACCTAATGGATTGCCATCAATGTCGGCAATAAAGTCAAGCTCGCCTATCGATGAGTTAAGTGATGCATAACCGTAGAAATGTGAATCGCTACCTTCAATGCGGGCATTCAAATGATCAACAGTGATTGGTACGTCTGCGCGACGCATATCCTGCCAGGTGAGTTGAATATCATGTAGTGTCACTTTGCCTGGCAGAAAAAAAGATTCCTTTCCATTGCTTTGTTGCGTAAAGCCGTCGAGATGTACTTTGCCATCGAGTTCACGAATAAAGCGTAACGCTAGCTGATCAACATGAACTTCGATATGCGCCAAAGGATTAGAGCTAATCAGAGCTAATGGTGAAATATTGACACTGATTTCTTTGGCAAAAAGAGGCTCTGATTCCGTTGTGATTTGTACATCGTACAAAGCTACTTTTGGTAAAGCGCCACGCCATGTTATTTCTGCACGCGAAAGCTTAAGGTCGATATTGCCATGCTGCTTGGCAAGTTGAACGATATCAGCATCAAGGTTTGAGTAGCTAGGCAGCGTAAGGCGTGCGATTAGCACCAAAAGGCCGAGAGCAATAATGGTGTAACTGATGATGCGTTGAAGTGCCGTCGCGATTTGCATAACCCTTAGACAAGTACCACGTCGTATTGCTCTTGGGTGTAAAGGATCTCAGCTTGTAACTTAATCGCTTTGCCAATGAACTGCTCAAGCTCGGCGAGGTTCTGTGATTCTTCGTCTAGTAATCGATCAATCACGTCCTGTGATGCCAAGACGAGCAATTGCTCAACATCAAATTGTCGTGATTCACGAATGATCTCGCGGAAGATTTCATAGCAAGTGGTTTCAGCGGTTTTGATAGCGCCGCGGCCACGACAGCTAGGACAAGGTTCACACAACACGTGACCTAATGATTCACGCGTACGTTTACGTGTCATTTCAACAAGGCCAA
>CAZEWM010000108.1:0-3274 GCA_964516045.1 uncultured Gammaproteobacteria bacterium | reverse complement strand
ACTTGATTGATCAAAGGCAGATTGACCGTCATGTAAAGCTCATCAATCTCAACGCGCGCATTCGCTTCTTCAAAGGTCTCGCGCATCGCACCCGCATGAGTTGATTCGCCGTTTTCCATAAAGCCCGCCGGCACAGTCCACATGCCATAGCGCGGCTCAATCGCTCGCTTACACAGCAGCACTTTATCCTCCCAAACAGGAATGCAGCCGGTCACGATCTTGGGATTTTGGTAATGAATCTCACCGCAGGTAATACACACATGACGCTCACGGTTATCACCTGAAGGGACCTTCAGTTCCACCTGTGAACCACACGCCATGCAAAATTTCATCGTCATGGCTTTATTTTAGCCTGTGTGAGAAAACATCGGGAGACTAAGACAGCGTGGTTTTCTCAGTCATCCACTCCCTAGCCCTGTTCGTTAGCATGCTGCTAGCAATTCTCGCCCATTCCCCGAGCGCGCTTGTTAGACTCTACAAAAATAAAGAGAACATCCCATGGACATCAAAAGCTTCAACCACAATTCAAAAGCCAAAACCGGCGTATTGATCGTCAACCTTGGCACCCCGGATGCACCAGATACAAAATCGGTACGTCGTTATTTAAAAGAATTTTTGTGGGACCCGCGTGTGGTTGAAGTGCCTCGCCCCATCTGGTGGTTTGTACTTAACTTCATCATTCTCAATACTCGTCCCCGTAAATCGGCCAAGGCTTACCAAAAGGTATGGACCGAGGACGGCTCACCATTGATGAGCATTTCTAAAGAACAAACTGCTGCAATCGGTGAATCACTCAAGACTACTTATGGTGATGAAGTGGTGGTTGATCTTGCAATGCGCTATGGCTCACCCTCTATCGGCTCGGTGCTTAAAAGCATGCAAGAGCGTGGCGTACGTGAATTACTTGTTGTTCCGATGTATCCGCAGTACTCAGCAACCACCACGGCATCTATTTTTGATGAGGTCACTGACCAACTCAAAAAGTGGCGCTGGTTGCCAGAACTGCGTTTTATCAATCACTACCATGACAATCCTGATTACATTGAAGCACTGGCTCACAGCGTTAAAAGTTGGCGTGCAAAACATGGTGGTGCGGACAAACTACTCATGTCATTTCATGGTGTACCTGAAGAGTACTTCCATAAAGGCGACCCCTATCACTGCGAATGTCACAAAACAGGCCGCTTACTGGCTGAGCGCCTAGGCTTAAAAGAGGGGGAGTGGCAGATCAGCTTCCAATCACGCCTAGGGCCAAAACAGTGGCTTTCACCCTACACCGATCACACACTCGAAAAGTTTGGCGAGGAAGGCGTTAAGTCCGTTCAGGTGATCTGCCCCGGCTTTTCAGCTGATTGCTTAGAAACCATTGAAGAAATTGGCATGGAAAACCGCGACACCTTCCTAGAAGCTGGGGGTGAGCGTTACGAGTACATTGCTTGCTTGAATGCGCAACCCAATCACATTGCCATGTTAACTTCGCTGATACAAAAACATCTTGGTGGTTGGGTTTCACACACCCAAGATCCTGAAGAAACATTGGCTCACGCTAAAAAGCTAGGCGCAACGCAATGACTCACCACCCGCTGGCTAGTCATTTTTTTGTTCTGCTTCAATTCAGCTCTATTGGTGTTGGGCTTTATCCCTTTGCAGAGACCCAAAACCCAATGGCTTGGCTGGCAATAACTGGACTCGGTGTTCTGGTTGGCATCTATACCTTGATGCACAATAAGCTAGGTAATTTTGCGATCTATCCTGAGATTCTCGAAAACGCGAACTTTATTGCAACCGGGCCCTATCAGTGGGTTCGTCATCCTATGTATCTATCGGTCATACTCTTTATGTTAGGTATGGCGATTTATAACAATCACTGGATTAACACCTTATCTCTGATCACGCTGAGCTTAGCCATTCTTGGCAAGATGCATAAAGAAGAGCAGTATCTACAAACTCGTTTTAGCAACTACGCTGAATACATGCGTAGTCATAAACGCCTTATTCCCTTGATCTACTAAGTCATGACGCAACTTCGCCCCGTCGATATCACCTTGCATCAAAAATCACATGCGCTCGAGATCACCTATACCGATGGTGTGACGCATGAGTTGAGCTGCGAACTATTAAGAGTCTACTCACCCTCTGCTGAGGTTCGAGGCCACTGGGGTCAAAAATCAAAGCTCGAAGTGAATAAACAGGATGTCAACATCACGGAAATTATCCCTGTGGGTCAATATGCAGTAAAAATCGTGTTCGATGATGGGCATGACTCAGGTCTATACGACTGGGATTACCTGTATGACTTAGGACGCAAGAAAGCTCTATACTGGACTGAGTATCTGGAAAAGTTACATGAAAAAGGTCATCAACGCGAAAAACCCTCGTGGGAGTCTTAACGTGAATCGCTTACTCATTTTAGGTCTATTACTACTCACCTCTATTTCATTCGCTGAAGAATCGGGCAAATGGGAGTCACCTAAGAGTGTCGAAGGCACCACAACCGTCAGCGTTGAGCAAGCTGCTGAATTATTCAACCGTGGCGTTCCTTTTCTTGATGTGCGCAATCAACGCCTGTTCAATCGCAAACATATACCCAATGCGATTCACCTAGATCTAAAGAATGGCTACTCAAAAGAAGCCTTGATGGGACTTATTCAACCTGATCAAGAGATTGTTATTTATTGCAGCGGGAAAAAGTGCTCACGCAGCTATCGCGCATCAACATTAGCGGTCCACTGGGGCTACACCAAAATCTATTACTTCCGCGATGGCGTGATTGGCTGGAAAAATGCTGGCCTACCGATGACTTTTGCTGACGGCACAACCCGCCCTGCTACTGCAAAAGATTAATCACATGAATCGGTGTAGGTGAATCCACCCGCATCAAGTTCATCGAGTAAATCTTTAAACGGTTGATCAATCCAATCACCTCGATAACCCAATTCAATTCTTGGATGCTCGCCTAAGCGCGGCAAGCTAAACAGCTTGTGCTTTGGGTATTTTTCCATCATGCGATCCATGATTGGTACCAGCTTTGACTCAATCGCACCCTCAACCCACACTGCTTTTTGCTTTTCTGGATTGATCACAGGATAGAACTGCTCTAAGACCCAATCGGTCATTGGATGCGCCATATCCGGGAAGCCTGGCATAAAGTAGTGCTGATTAATATAAAAGCCTGGAATACGATTGTACGGATTAGGTATCAACGCACTCCCCTTAGGCAGATCCGCCATACGCACACGTGTTGGATAAGCCTCATCACCGAACTTGTCGACCA
>CAZEWM010000107.1:0-3277 GCA_964516045.1 uncultured Gammaproteobacteria bacterium | reverse complement strand
ATTCAAAAGCAATTCCATTTACCTGAGGCGCATACCGATTTCGTGATGGCTGTGATTGGGGAAGAGCTAGGTCTTGTTGGTACTTTAACCATCGTGGCCTTGTTTGGTGTCTTGGTATGGCGCGCGCTATCGATGGGTGCGACTGCGGAAAAACTAGGCAAGCGTTTTGAGGCCTATGTTGCCTATGGCTTAGGTATTTGGCTGGGTCTGCAGGCCTTTATCAATATTGGCGTGAACATGGGTTTGATGCCAACTAAAGGCTTCACTTTGCCGTTTATCTCTTATGGCAGCAACTCCTTAATTGTGTGTTGTATGGCGATTGGTATGTTGTCGCGAATCTATCGCGATAATCAATTAGATCCAGGTAGTCGACCTAAGGGGGCTGCATGGCAACGCGCGTAATGATTATGGCGGGTGGCACGGGTGGCCATGTGTTCCCAGCAATTGCGGTAGCAGATTTTTTGCGAGCCAAAGGTTGTAGTGTGACCTGGTTGGGTACGCCCAATAGCTTTGAAGCACGTGAAGTGCCAAAGCATGGTTATGCCCTAGAGGTGATTGATAGTTTTCGACTGCGTGGGCAACCATCTCTAAGTTTGCTTGCAGCCCCGTACCACTTAATAAAGTCCATAAATCAGGCTATGCAAGTGCTAAAAGCGCATAAACCAAATGTGGTTTTAGGTATGGGAGGGTTTGTGTCAGGTCCTGGAGGGTTGGCTGCTGCTTTGATGGGTATTCCATTGGTTATTCATGAGCAAAACACAATTCCGGGCCTAACAAATAGATGGCTAAGTAAAATTGCAAAGAGAGTTATACAGGCATTTCCAAATAGCTTGAATGTGCATGATGTTGTCACTTGTGGAAATCCAATACGCGAATCCATTCTTAATATTGAGCGCCATGAGAAACCTGATAGCGAAAAGCTAAAGCTATTGGTCATTGGAGGATCATTGGGGGCTAGGGCGTTAAATGAAGCAGTGCCGGAAGCATTGTCATGTTTGCTTCCAATGCAACAGCCCCGCATCACTCATCAGGTTGGATTAAATAATATAGATGAAGTCATGACTAGATATGCAGCTTTCAATATTGAAGCTGAGGTGGTTGAGTTCATTGATGATATGGCATCAGCTTATGCTGAAGCGGATATTGTGATTTGTCGTGCCGGCGCTTTGACTGTTTCAGAGGTTTCTGCTGCAGGCATTCCCGCTATTTTTATTCCATTCCCACATGCGGTTGATGATCATCAAACTAAGAATGCTCTTTATCTTGTTGAGTCTGGCGGGGCTAGGATTGTAAGGCAGTCTTCCCTGACAGCTGAAAACTTGGCAACAATTCTTAAAGAGTTGGTTTTAAACCGCGACATTCTTCGAGTAATGAGTGCTAAGGCTAAAGCTCAATCAAAGCCAAATGCAACGGCGTGTGTTGCGGAACAGGTGCTCGAGGTAGCAGCATGACCGAGCTGAATCTCAATTTACCGCGTTACGCTGCTGAGACAATGGGTCGTATGCGCAAGCTGCATTTTGTGGGCATCGGTGGTGCCGGCATGAATGGCATTGCGCAGGTTATGTTGAACTTGGGGTATCAGATCTCAGGTTCTGATATCAAAGCTAATCCTGCAACGGACCGTTTAGCAGAACAAGGTGCGACGATACATATTGGTCACGCGACTGAAAATGTGTCAGGTGTTGATGCTGTAGTGATCTCGAGTGCAGTGAAAGCGGATAACCCAGAGGTTGTAGCGGCACGTGAGCAGCGTATTCCAGTGGTGCCACGTGCTGAAATGCTCGCGGAAATTATGCGCTTTCGTTATGGCGTAGCCGTTGCTGGCACACACGGTAAAACAACCACGACGAGTTTAGTGGCGAGCTTACTGATTGAGGGCGATCTAGATCCTACGTATGTGATTGGTGGCAAGCTAAATTCAGCGGGTAACTACGCGCACTTAGGTGAAGGTGAGGTGTTGGTGGCTGAAGCAGATGAGAGTGATGCGTCATTCCTTTATCTACAGCCAATGATCTCCATCGTTACCAATATCGACGAAGATCACATGACCACTTATGGTGGTGAGTTTGAGCGATTGCGTGCAGCCTTTTTGGAGTTCTTACATCACATTCCATTCTATGGTTTGGCGGTATTGTGTATTGATGATGAAAACGTGCGTGATCTATTGCCCGAAGTCACTCGTCGTATACGCACTTATGGATTGAGTGATGATGCGGATGTTCGCGCAAGTAATGTGAAGCAAGTGGCCACAGTCACATCGTTTGATGTCGTGATTGATGGGCAACAAGCTTTCGAAGTTGATCTTGCGATGCCTGGCTTACATAACGTGCGCAATGCGCTGGCTGCAATAAGCGTGGCGCTTGAGTTAGGCGTTAGCGTTAACAAAATTCAAGCGGCACTGAATAAATTTGCCGGCATTGGGCGTCGCTTCCAAGTTCAGGGTCAATGTCAGACAGATAAAGGCGAGGTGATGCTGGTTGATGATTACGGTCATCACCCAAGCGAAATTTCAGCAACTATTGCGGCAGTGCGTGCTGGTTGGCCTGAGCGCCGATTGGTTTTGGCTTTCCAGCCGCATCGTTATAGCCGTACGCACGATGCCTTTGATGATTTTGTTTCAGTGCTGTCGGAAGTTGATGTGCTGGTCTTGTCAGAAGTGTATGCAGCGGGCGAAGCATCCATCAATGGTGCTGATGGTCGTGCATTGACGCGAGCTATTCGCGCACGTGCAAAGGTTGATCCAGTGTTTGTTGAAAACATTGATGAGCTCCCAGGTGCGCTGCTTGATGTGGTTGAAGCACATGACATCGTTGTCACAATGGGTGCAGGTGATATCGGGCGTATCGCTAGTGAATTAGCGTCAGGGTGGTGTCAATGATGACAGCGATGAAAACCCAGTTGCGCGGCGATCTCAGCACGCATGAGTCATTGGCGAATTTCACCACGTGGCGTGTGGGTGGCTTAGCTAAGCAGTTGTATCGTCCAGCGGATCTTGATGATCTGCAAGAATTCTTGGCCGGCTTACCATCAAATGAACCTCTGCTATGGATTGGTTTGGGTAGCAACTTACTCATCCGTGATGGCGGCTTCAATGGCACTGTGATTGCAATGTACGGTGTGAATGCCGACGTTCATATCAATGATTGTGATGTCACCGTCGGTGCAGGTGTTGCTTGTGCCAAAGTGGCTCGTCAATGTGCTCGAGAGGGTTTGTCAGGTGGTGCCTTCTTGGCAGGTATACCAGGAACTATGGGTGGCGCTTTAGCGATGAATGCCG
>CAZEWM010000106.1:0-3366 GCA_964516045.1 uncultured Gammaproteobacteria bacterium | reverse complement strand
TGGGCGCGTGAGCAGGTGTGTACCTACATGTGTCCTTATGCGCGCTTCCAGTCGGTGATGTTCGATCGTGACACCTTAATTGTGTCTTACGATCAAAAGCGTGGTGAGGGTGATAATGGTCGTGCCAAGCTGTGTAAAGAAAACAAAACTCCTGAGGAGCGTTCAGCTCTAGGTCAGGGTGACTGTATCGATTGCGGCTATTGCGTTCAGGTATGTCCTACCGGTATCGACATTCGTAATGGACTTCAGATTCAGTGTATTTCGTGCGCTTTATGTGTCGATGCGTGTGACACCATTATGGATAAGATGGGCTGGCAACGTGGATTGGTGGGTTATTCATCGCAACGCGTTGAAGAGGGTGGCGATAAAGCACATTTCTTACGCCCTAAGGTGATTGGTTACTTCACTATCTTGATAGCCGCAATGGGTTTGTTGGTATGGAGTGTGACGCAACAGGCGCCGTTTGATGTCGGTGTGAGTCAGGTGCGTCAGCCTTTGTTTGTGAAACTCTCTGATGGCCGCATCCAAAATAGTTACGAGGTTAAAGTGAATAACAAAACCGGTAAAAGCTTGACGCTGACCTTCTCTGTTGAAGATCTGCCGGGTGCTGAACTCGATATGGGTAAGTTCCAAACGGTTGAGCTGCGACCAGAGCAACGTTTACGTCTGATGGCACGTATCAATCTTGCGCCAGAAAAGTTCGATGGCAAAAGTCGCCATATCGAATTTATCGCAACCCCAAAGAACACCACTTTGCAGCCTGTTGGGCACGAGAGCGTGTTCTATATTCCAGGTCGATAAACATGGGTGCATCTGAATTATTGACCGGCATCGGTACCGGTGTTCTCGCAGAACTCGTTCTGTACTTTTTATTGACGCGCTTATTCAAGTTGCAAGCTAAAGCAGCGGCGATGGCGATAGCGCTAGTCGCGATACTGATCTATGTGCCATACGCCATCATTACTTGGCCGGGTGCGGATGTATTTGCGATTAACTTGGCAATCTTTTTAACCTTGGCTTATGGCTTGGGCTTGATTGGTTCTCAAGCAGGTAAGGGTTGGCATTGGGCGCCAGCGTTGATCGTTACCTTCTTTGTTGGTGTGGTCGTGATCAACATCATCTTTGTAGCCGTGGCAGATCGCGGTATCACAGGTTTATTTGCCAAGTTGTTACCTAAGCCACAAAGTGCTCAAGTGGCGGATTCAAAATTTCCGGGTGTTGTCTCGCATGACTACCAAGAAAAAGAAGCCTTATATAACCAGTACCTAAAGCAGGTAGATGAGCAGCATGCGCGTGGTTGGAAGGTGCGTTATGGCTGGGTTGGTAATCCTGTTGTAAATCAGCCGGCTAAGTTCCGCGTGAAAATCCAAGATAAAGCGGGTAAACCGGTTTTGGGTGCAAGTGTTAAAGGTCAGTTCTTGCGTACATCAAATAGCCGAGATGATGTGAGTTTTGAGATGCAGGAATTAGGTCAAGGTGATTACGGTGTTGCAGTGACCTTGGCAGAGCATGGCTTATGGAATCTTGTGCTGAGTGCAAAAAAAGGTGATGACCTGCACGAGGTGCGTGCGAGCACTTCCATCGCTTCGGCAAAGTAGTAAGCTAAGCTCGTGACTGACGAGACCCAGCAAGATTGTTTTCATTGCGGCTTACCTGTACCGCCAACGGCGAGTTATCCAGTAACGATTGAAGGCACTGAGCACAATATGTGCTGCCACGGCTGCCAAGCCGTGGCTCAAGCGATTGTCGATGGCGGCTTAACCTCTTTTTACCACCATCGCGAAACGCCAAGTACTCGTCCTGAGGACCTGATTCCCGAAGCGCTGGCGCGATTTGAGCTCTACGACCAACCAACCGTGCAAGCGGGTTTTGTGAGTAGTGATGACAGTTCCCATAAAACCGCCTCATTGATTCTCGAAGGTATTACTTGTGCTGCCTGTGTTTGGTTGAACGAAAAGCATGTGCACGCCCTATCTGGCGTTATCGAATTTCGTGTTAACTACACTACGCATCGTGCACATCTCCGTTGGGATAGTGAACAGCTCAAACTTTCTGATGTGCTTAAAGCGATCAGTGAGATTGGCTATGTTGCGCATCCTTTTGATCCAGGTCGCCAAGAGCAACTCCAAAAGAAAGAAAAGTCGATTGCACTGCGCAAGCTGTTTACTGCAGGGTTAGGTGCGATGCAGGTCATGATGTTGGCGATTGCAATGTATGCCGCCGATGCCAATGATATGAGTGCTGAGCTTCGTGACTTTATGCGTTGGGTGAGCTTGGTGCTCACTGTGCCAGTTGTGGTGTACGCCGCGGGTGGTTTCTTCACTAAAGCGTGGCGGGATTTATCGCGTAAGCAGCTCAGTATGGAGGTGCCGGTATCGATTGCGATTGGTGGCGCATTTGCAGCCAGTGTCTGGCACACCTACCTCGGTGTGAGTGAGATCTACTTCGATTCGGTGTGTATGTTCACCTTCTTCTTGCTGACCAGTCGTTATCTTGAAATGGGAGCGCGTCATAAGGCCGGTCAGTCGGCTGAGGCTTTAGTAAAATTGCTACCTGCTACAGCAACGCGTATTCAAGCTGATGGGAGTTATCAGGTTATTCCCGTCGCTGATCTGATTCCCGGTGATCATGTGTTGATTCGTCCGGGTGAAGCGGTGCCTGCGGATGGCGTTGTGAGCAATGGCGTGAGTTCAGTTGATGAGTCTTTGCTTACGGGTGAGAGCTTGCCGTGCCGCCGCGAAGCCGGTGACCCATTGGTGGGTGGTAGCTTGAATGTCGAGAGTCCGCTTGAGATGGAAGTGCAGCTCGTTGGCGAGTCGACCTTGGTCTCGGGTATTGTGCGATTACTCGATCGCGCACAAAGCGAGAAGCCGCAGATGGCGCAGTTTGCCGATCATATCGCGGCGTACTTTGTTGCCGGCTTATTGGTGATTGCGACCTTGGTCGCGGGCTTCTGGTTGATGCATGAACCCTCACGAGCCTTTGAGATCACTCTCGCTGTGTTGGTGGTGACCTGTCCCTGTGCTTTATCGCTTGCGACACCAACGGCGGTAACAGCAGCGATTGGCTCACTTACCAAGTTTGGTCTGCTCAGCACGCGTGGACATGTACTCGAAACCCTTGCTGCGGCGGATGTGTTTGTATTTGATAAAACCGGCACGCTCACTAAAGGTGCCTTAGTGCTGAGTGACACTAGACAACTGGCGGATAAATCAGACGATGAGCTCACTCAACTTGCGGCGACCTTAGCGGCTGCCTCGGAGCATCCGGTATCAAAAGTCCTCGCATTACAGAGTTCAGCGACATATTCGGCACAACAGCTTAATGCGATTCCGGGCGAGGGCATCGAAGGTCAAATCGATGGGC
>CAZEWM010000105.1:0-3490 GCA_964516045.1 uncultured Gammaproteobacteria bacterium | reverse complement strand
TGGAGAATGAGATGAGTGCCATCCCAGAAGATTTTATAAAGAAGACTGCCGAGCTCTCGGAAGAAGTCACCCGTCCATTCCCGAATTCGACCAAGGTGTTCGTGCAAGGTTCTCGTCCCGATATTCGCGTGCCGATGCGTGAAATTGCGCAAGCCGCCACGCCCGCAAGCTTTGGTGAAGAAGAAAATCCTCCGATTACCGTATATGACACATCTGGACCTTTCACCGATCCTGAAAAGCAAATCGATTTACTCAAAGGCATGCCCGATGTGCGAACCCCATGGATTGAAGATCGAGCTGACACGGAATTATTGGCGGGGCCCACGTCTGAGTACGGCACAGAGCGCCAAAATGATCCAAAGCTAGCCCATCTGCGTTTTGAGCATATCCGTGCGCCGCGTAGAGCTATCGCAGGTAAGAACGTCAGTCAGATGCATTACGCACGTCAGGGCATCATCACCCCTGAAATGGAATACGTGGCGATTCGCGAGAACGCCAAGCTGGATGAGATCCGTAAAGATCCGCGTTACAAAAAATTGCTTAAACAACATCCTGGCGAAAATTTTGGCGCCAATCTGCCTAAGGAGATCACGCCAGAGTTCGTGCGCAAAGAGATTGCCGAAGGTCGAGCGATCATTCCGGCAAATATCAATCACCCTGAACTCGAGCCAATGATCATTGGGCGCAACTTCCGCGTGAAGATCAATACTAATATCGGTAACTCAGCCGTCACGTCTTCTATCGAAGAAGAAGTTGAAAAGATGGCATGGTCAGCGCGTTGGGGTGGCGATACCTTGATGGACCTGTCGACGGGTAAAAACATTCACGAAACTCGCGAATGGATTTTGCGTAATGCGCCCATGCCGATTGGCACCGTGCCGATCTACCAAGCGCTGGAGAAGGTGAATGGTAAGGCGGAGGACCTGACATGGGAGATCTTTAAAGATACATTGATCGAGCAGGCCGAGCAGGGAGTGGATTACTTCACCATTCATGCCGGCGTGCTACTGCGTTATGTCCCACTGACCGCTGATCGTGTGACCGGCATCGTATCGCGCGGTGGTTCTATCATGGCGAAATGGTGTTTAGCGCATCACGAAGAAAATTTCCTCTACACCCATTTTGAAGATATCTGCGAGATCATGAAGGCTTATGACGTGTCCTTCTCCTTGGGGGATGGCTTACGTCCGGGCTCGATTGCAGATGCAAATGATGCCGCGCAATTTGGTGAGCTTGAGACATTGGGTGAACTCACTAAGATCGCATGGGAGCACGATGTTCAGGTGATGATCGAGGGTCCAGGTCATGTGCCTATGCAGATGATCAAAGAGAACATGGATAAAGAACTGCGTGATTGTTTCGAGGCACCGTTCTACACCTTGGGTCCATTGACCACGGATATCGCACCTGGCTATGACCACATTACCTCGGGCATCGGTGCGGCAAATATCGGTTGGTATGGTTGTGCCATGCTGTGTTACGTCACGCCCAAAGAACACTTAGGCCTGCCAAATAAAGCAGACGTTAGAGAAGGCATCATTACTTATAAGTTAGCAGCGCATGCCGCTGACTTGGCAAAAGGTCTTCCGGGTGCACAGGTGCGTGATAACGCGCTATCTAAGGCGCGCTTTGAATTCCGTTGGGAAGATCAATTTAACTTAGGTCTTGATCCTGAAAAAGCACGCGAGTTCCACGATGAAACCTTGCCTAAAGATTCAGCCAAGGTCGCCCACTTCTGTTCGATGTGTGGACCACATTTTTGTTCGATGAAAATTACGCAGGATGTCCGCGAATACGCAGAGCAGAACAAGTTCAAAGACATCAATGTGGCAGTTGAAGAAGGCATGAAAGAAAAAGCCGAGCAGTTTAAAAATGCTGGGGCTGAGATTTACAAGCCGGTGTAAAAATTAAGCCCCTCACTGAGGGGCTTTTTTATTGCCTAAATCAGGTTTAATTAGTCTTCAGGATGCACGTAGTGCTTCCAAAAGTAAGCAATGTAAAACACGGTCATGGCCAATACACCAACTACAGTAAGTAGTGATGTGATGCCAACCCAGTCATTCAATAAGCGTGCAAATAGATCCATAGCGGCCTCCTGTTTGTCTATGGCTCTACAGTAGGCTCGCTGAGAAAAAGGGATATTGATCGTGATCAATTTCTATCGTGTGTCGAGATTATCGATAAAAGATTCTTGATGCAGATCAAGTTATGGGGGAGATATGTCTAAACCAACCGTCGCACAAGCGAGTCCATGTATTGTTGAGTTAGAAGAAGGGAAAGAATACTGGTGGTGCACCTGTGGCTTATCTAAGTCGCAGCCGTTCTGTGATGGCTCGCATCAAGGTACTGATTTCCAGCCCATGGCTTTTATTGCAGATAAGTCAGGCAAGCGAGGTTTGTGTGCCTGCAAGCAAACGCAAAATCCACCGTATTGTGATGGCGCGCATAAGGATGTCGATGAGTAATGTTTGCTGCATTCAAATCGCTGTTTGAGGTTGCTACTGAAGCACCGCCAACGGAGTCGCAGATTCAAAGTGCTGCAGCTTTATTGCTGATTGAGGTTGCAAAAGCTGATCAATCGATTGAACAGGATGAGCTGCAACGCATCCAAGAGGTTTTGTCTGAGCAGTGTTCGTTATCGAGTGCGGAATTAGATCAGCTGATTAATGAGGCGACCGAAACGGCAAAGTGGAATGCCTCATTGCATGAGCATGTTGAGTTGGTGAATGCGCATTTCTCGCAAGCGCAAAAGTATCAGTTGGTGTTGGGGCTGTGGCGCGTCGCTTGCGCAGACCAGGTGATCCATCATCACGAAGAGCATTTGGTTAGGCGTGTGGCAGACCTATTGCATGTCTCACATAAAGACTTTATTCGCAGTAAGCACGAAGCCTTAGAAAATTAATCGTGATTAACGATTAAGGTAATCAAACGTTTTGGGCCATGAATGCCATATGCAAGCGTTTGTTCAATATCAGCTGTTTTAGAAGGCCCTGAAATCAATAACAGATTAGTTGGCATCTCTGACCAATCCTCTGCGCTCATTAATTCGGCAAAGTTTTCATAAAGACGATTGGCATCCAAGATCGCTACATGAGCCGGTGGTACCAATGACATCAGTCGTGGCTCTTGAGGGGTTGGCTTCAGAATCAAGGTGCCACTCTCCGCAAGTCCTGCGTGAGAGGTCGTAATCGACACATCAATCTGCTCAAATAAGTCTGGCTTCCATGACTCGACCGGTTGGTCGTAATGAGTGATCGCTTTAGCGTTTTTAAGATTGCTAGCTTGATCGCCAAGCTCGCCGGTGCCAATCAATAGATGAGCATCTTTAAAGTGCTTATCCATCCAATCGGTCCAGCTACCGTTGAGTAAAACGACCTCTCCACGCACGGCTTGTTGCTTCTCGGTAAACGACTTGATGCGCTGAGCTTTGCTCAACCCAAGTGGCTTTTGATACACAGGTGCTTTGGCTTGAGGTGTCAGCTCATGGTGA
>CAZEWM010000104.1:0-3493 GCA_964516045.1 uncultured Gammaproteobacteria bacterium | reverse complement strand
GCTTGCAGTACAGGATCACCCGGTGATGCAAACGGCAGCTTATCAATCACCACCAACGATAAGGCATCGCCGCGCACATCCACGCCTTCCCAGAAGCTATAGGTCCCCAATAGGATCGCATTGCCGTGTTCAACAAATTTATTCAGTAATTCGGCTTTTGGCGCATCACCTTGGACCAACAGCGGATACTCAAGCCCTTGCTCATCCAGCCAGTCAGCCGCCTCATTCATCGCCCGATGACTGGTGAAGAGTAAAAAAGCTCGTCCACGACTTGCCTTCACTAACGGCAGCACTTGTTCTAAGACGGCTTTGCCATACTCACGGTCAGAGGGTTGAGGCATGTCTTTGGGTACATACCAAAGCGCTTGCTGCGCATAATCAAAAGGGCTATCCCAACGACCAGTATGACTTTCGAAGATACCCAGCTGTCGCTGAAAGTGATCGAAACTATCACCTACCGCAAGCGTTGCAGAGGTGAATACCCAGCTTTGGCCATGAGCAGAAACCTGACTACCAAATAATTTAGCAATGTCGATGGGCGTGCTGTTCCAGCGAACACTTTGTCCAAAGACTTCAAACCAACGAATAACCTCATCAGGTTCTTCCGGCTGGCGTAGCGTAGTAATGATCTCAAGGGTTGTTTCACATCGCGCTAAACAGGCGTCAATTCCCTTACTACGTCCTTTGATGACCTCAAGCATACCTTTGAGTACATCTAACTCAATCTCCATCTGATCAAATACTTCTTGGATTTTGTTGTCATCCTCAATCACGATCCATGCTTCGCGACGCTGCGTCGTGCCAAATGCCAAACGCAGATCTAAAACCGACTTTTTGAGTTTTTCGAGCTGATCAAGAATCTTTGGCAAGTCACCAATGTCGCGGTGATACTCAGTCGTCGTATCGGTGATAAGCTCCATGAGTTGACGTGAACTCAACACAGTGCCGAAGAAGTTACTGGCCACTTCGGGTAGCTGATGTGCTTCGTCAATAATAAATACATCAGCCGCCGGCAAAAGCTCACCAAAACCGGTGTCACGTATTGCAAAGTCGGCGCACAGCAAATGGTGATTCACCACAACCACATCAGCTTCTTGCGCCTGACGACGCGCTTCTACCAAATGACATTTACTGTATGAGGGACAGTCTTGCCCTAAGCAGTTATCCGTTGTAGAGGTCACTAAAGGCCAGATCTGCGCATCCTCTGGCACATCTACCAGCTCAGCAACATCGCCACGCTGCGTAGTCTGCGACCAATCGCGCACGGCCAATAACCACGCAAGCATTTCTTTGCTGTGGCCACGTGCATCATGCATGGCATTTTCCATACGATGAATACACAGATAATTGGATCGCCCTTTGAGCAAAGACACTTTGACCGGGCTTGCCATCGCATCACGCAACCGTGGTAAATCACGCAAGAAAAGCTGATCTTGCAGATTACGCGTTCCAGTCGAAATGATGATTTTACGGTGCGAAAGCAATGCAGGAACAAGATAAGCAAAGGTTTTACCCGTGCCTGTTCCAGCCTCCGCTATCAGGTTTTTTCCATCAGCTATCGCTGCATCAACTGCTTTGGCCATCTCCAATTGCTGATCACGGACAGCATAGCCCTCAACCGTTTTGGCAAGCACACCATCCGGTCCGAGCACCTCAAGTATCGGAGACAACATAGGGTTTGGTCAGTCGCTTATTTCGGTTCCCAGATACCGAAAGCGTCACCCGCAGGTGGCGTTGCGGGCTGTTCTTGCGTCTTATTGTGAATATCACTGCAGACATGCGCAGCAAAAGCACTTAACTCTGCTAAAAAGGCATCTTTATCTTGCTTTGAGATAGGCTCATGACCCAGCGCAAAACCGATCACTGCAGCCAAATGCTGCAGCACCACGCCTGTATCAGCGTTGGGCACTTGCTTAAGTACGGCATCTTGCAGATCACCAATCAGTTCGTTTGATAAATTAATCGACATACTTCTTCCTAAATTTTATTGAATGGTGGTGGCTTTAGATCGAGCCGCTTTTGCTCCACGCTTATCACCTAAAGCTTCGCGTGCGTTGGCAATCAAATCCCAGTTATCTGCACGTAAACGTGATGAAGGATTGAGATCATTCGACTTCTTCGCTAGCTGCTCTACTTGAGCGAATCGCTTTTGATCTAAGCGAACAGCTGCTAATCGATTCCATAAAACAGGCTCATTCGGCGCAATGCGTAAACCGCGCTCAAGACTGGCTGAGGCACCTGTTAGATCGCCATCTCGTTTTTGATCATCTGCTCGACGAACTAAGACTTCCACTGCCCGATTGGGCTGTGCTTTGGCAATAGTCACACCTGATGGGCGCTCAAGTGGCTGAACTTGCAAATCAGACTGTCGACTAGGGTAAACACGCGCTGGCTGATCACCACGAATCTCAACCGGTGCAGGGCCTTTTACAGAGCTAAAACAACCACTTAGCATCGATGAAAAAATGCTAATTAAACTGAAAGTGAAAATTGCTTTAAAAGAATTCATTCAGGCATTGTATGCAGCTTAGAGCGCTTTTCCCATGCCAAATACCGGAATCTGCTTAATTGAATAAACGATCCAGTAAACCTGCGCGTGAAGAACCGCCATCAGCACAGGCGCGAGAACGTTTTGGTTCACTACCCTGAATAAAGGGTAATCGAATCGACTCTGAGCAATTCGGCCCAGCGCGAAGATCAGCTGATTCATCCACCCATTCATAACTCACACCACTCGGCGGTTCTTGCATGAGCGGCGAGTAGCCTAAACGACGCAGTGTTTGTCCATAGATCGGCAACGCGCCAGAGGACCCTGTTAAACCGGTTGGCTGGTTGTCATCTCGCCCTACCCAAACCACGGCAACATGGTCACCCCCAAAACCGGCATACCAACTATCACGGAGATCGTCTGTAGTGCCCGTCTTACCCGCGAGGTTTGGATTCTCGCCCAGATAACGTTTTAGTCCGCGTGCTGTACCTTTATCAACAACCTGCTTCATTGCTGACTCGAGGACAAACACAGGCTTGTTATCGACAACTTGCGTGACCTCAAGACCATATCGCTGCAATGGCTGATTCTTGGCATCTAGCACCTCACGGATCGCACGCAAGGGTGCACGATATCCACCGGCCGAAATCGTTTGATACATCTGCGCAACTTCAACCGGCGACAAAGAGACTGCACCCAGCAACAACGATGGATAAGGCTGCGCTTTACCTTCCGTAATACCTAGCTTCTCAACCATCTCGACTACATTCTCAAGGCCAACACTTAAGCCAAGATCAACCGTTGATAGGTTTAAAGAACGCATTAATCCTTGGTAAAGAGGGACATTACCGTACTCTTTTTTATCGTAGTTTTTTGGCTGCCAACGCGAACCGTTGGGCATTTTGATATCCACTGCTTTGTCATTCAGCATGGTGCTCAATGAGTAACGTCCCGACTGAGCCAGCGCGGTGAGATAAACCGCTGGCTTCACCAAAGAACCAATCG
>CAZEWM010000103.1:0-3567 GCA_964516045.1 uncultured Gammaproteobacteria bacterium | reverse complement strand
TCGATGTGGAAGAGCCATCGGTAGAAGATACGATTTTAATCCTTAAGGGTTTGAAGGAGCGCTTTGAAGATCACCACAACGTGAAGTACACAGCAAAGGCCCTGCGTTCTGCTGCTGAGCTTGCGGGTAAGTACATCAACGATCGCCACATGCCTGATAAAGCCATTGATGTGATTGATGAAGCGGGTGCTGCGAATCAGTTGTTAGCGCCATCCAAACGTAAAAAGAGTATTGGTGTGCCGGATATCGAAGCCATCGTTGCGAAGATTGCGCGTATTCCACCACGGAAAGTGTCTACCTCGGATACTGAATCGTTGAAGCACTTGAGTCGTGATTTACAGATGGTGGTTTACGGACAAGACCCAGCGATTGATGCTTTGTCATCAGCCATCCTGATGAACCGTTCTGGGTTAGGCACTGATGAGAAGCCCGTGGGCTCATTCTTATTCGCAGGTCCTACTGGAGTAGGTAAAACCGAAGTGACTCGTCAGTTAGCACGTATCATGGGTATGAAGCTGATTCGCTTTGACATGTCTGAGTACATGGAACGTCATGCGGTATCGCGTTTAATTGGTGCACCACCAGGCTATGTCGGGTTTGATCAAGGTGGTTTACTGACCGAAGAGATCAGCAAGCATCCGCATTCTGTTTTGTTGCTCGATGAGATTGAGAAGGCACATCCTGATCTGTTCAATTTGCTACTACAAGTGATGGATCACGGCACCTTGACCGATAACAATGGCCGTAAAGCTGACTTCCGTAATGTGATCATCATCATGACCACTAATGCCGGCGCGACTGATATGGCGCGTCGCTCAATTGGCTTCACTGATCAAGATCACACTAGCGATGGTATGGAAGCTATTAACAAACTATTCACGCCTGAGTTCCGTAATCGTTTAGACGGCATCATTCAGTTTGCTGCCTTGCAGGCTGAGGTGATTGGTAGTGTTGTCGATAAGTTCATCTTCGAACTAGAAACTCAGCTTGCTGAGAAGAAAGTGGATCTTGAGGTGAATAAAGATGCACGCGCTTGGTTAACTGAACATGGTTATGACGTGCAGATGGGTGCACGACCAATGGCACGTTTGATCAAAGATAAGATTAAGAAGCCTTTAGCTGAACATTTATTGTTTGGTGATCTCGCGAACGGCGGAAAGGTTCGTATTCGTGTGAAGGATGACGAGTTAGCGTTCGATATCGAGAGTGCGTTGGTGCACTGACCGGAAAGCGCCGGTCAGTTAGTGAAAGGTTAACGCTCGCGGAAAGTGATACGGCCTTTGGTTAGGTCGTATGGCGTCATTTCTACTTTAACTTTGTCACCAGTTAGGATGCGGATATAGTGCTTACGCATCTTGCCTGAGATATGTGCGGTGACCACGTGGCCGTTTTCTAGCTCTACGCGGAACATCGTATTTGGCAACGTGTCTACCACGGTGCCGTCCATTTCAATTACGTCTTCTTTTGCCATTCAAATTTCCAAAAAAGAGTGCGCTCTTGCGCAAGTCGGCGCGGAGTATAGCAAAACCTTAATACACTGGCTAAAACAATGAGTTACTCGACGACTAAACACTCGTTTTTGTCCAATGCATGCCATTGTTGGCCGTCGAATAGCTCAATTGGGCGGTAATCGAGCTTGTAGCGCATCTCAGGGCTGTCTTTGATCCAAAACCCTAGATAGAGGTAGGGAAGCTCTAACGATTTGGCGAGCTCGATCTGCTGCAAAATCGCAAAGTGCCCCAAAGAACGTTTTGGCAGATCCGTGCGGTAATAGGTATACATG
Source organism: uncultured Gammaproteobacteria bacterium (assembly GCA_964516045.1). Lineage (GTDB taxonomy): Bacteria > Pseudomonadota > Gammaproteobacteria > Chromatiales > Chromatiaceae > VMDJ01. Next base: position 1,784 of record CAZEWM010000103.1, on the reverse strand, counting down.
GCGGAGAGGCCATCATTGAAGGTATCGGTAATCGCTACACCAAGCAGTTGCTGGTTATCACGGATCTCAACCAGCTTAGTGCGACTCCACTGCGTGCGCATAAAACTCTGATAGTCATCTTCATCCATCTCTTTCATATTGCCATCGGGATGACGTGATCTGAGATAGTTGAGGTACAGTGCGTAATGCTCATTACGAAACTCATCAGAAATCACTGAGACGGATAGGTCCTTATTGGTATTGAGTACACGACGAAAGCGACGACTGGGCTTGAACTCATTCACCGGGATGCGAACGGAAATACATTGTGAGCATTCCTCGCAATTGGGTCGATAGAGTTGGTCGGATGAGCGACGAAAACCGAGTTGAGAGAGTCGAGTGAAGATCTCTGGTGATATATCCGCTTCTGGATCGGCCACTATGGTGCGAGCCACGCGATCACCGAAGTAACTACACGAATGATTTGGCGTGTAATACAACTTTAGCTGATCACCATCATCACTCATAGGTTTAGCTCATTAACCTGTGTGGCTCGTGTTTTCCAAATCTCGCCTGAGTCAGATAACGGCGATGCTATGGCTAATTGCTTCAGAAACTGCTCGCGATCGACTTGTTCAGCCCCCATTGATTGCAAATGCGGGTTATGTACCTGCGCATCTAAGAAATGGAAGCCATGTTCTTTCATCAGCTGCCGAATAAAGACCAACACTATTTTTGATGCATTCGGCACGCGGCTAAACATCGATTCACCGAAGATCGCTTTACCCAGCGACACGCCGTAAAGACCACCGACCAATTCATCATCTCGCCAGAGCTCAAAAGAGTGCGCTACCCGCGCAAGATGTAAATCAATATAGGCGCGCTGCATTTCAGGGAGTATCCAAGTGCCATGTTCATCACGTGGTTCGGCACATGCCTTGATTACGCGACTGAAGGCTTTATCCACTGTAAGCGTTAACTCGGAGCGCTTTATCACTTTACTCAAGCTGCGTGAGACATGCAGCGTGCCGGGATAAAACACAGTGCGCGGATTAGGTGACCACCAGAGGATAGGTTGTCCTTTGGAATACCACGGGAAGATGCCACTTTGATAAGCAGTGATTAGGCGTGGGATTGTCAGATCACCTCCAACCGCCAACAAGCCTTGAGGCTCAGTCTCAGCTTCGCTTGGGTGTGGGAAGGCTGAGCGGGTTGATGTGCCATCAAGCGAGTAGATCATGATTGCTTAAAAGGAGAACGGGTGTGCATCTCATCAATATATTCAAACATGTGCTCGGTTTCATGCTTGAGAAAGTTTTTGATCGCTGCATCGAACTCAGGATCGAGCATCAGATGTGCTGAATCGGTCTGTTGCGGTAAAAAGCCACGCGCAATCTTATGTTCACCTTGAGCACCGGGCTCAAAACGTTTTAAGCCATGCTGAATGCAATATTCCAAACCTTGGTAGTAGCACGCTTCGAAATGCAGGCTGTGATAATCCGCATGACAGCCCCAGTGACGTCCATACAGCGTGTCTTTACCTACCAAGTTAAAGGCTGTGGCGATCACTTTGCCATCAAGCTTTGCTTGAACAAGCAAAACGTTATCCGGCATGGTTTTCGCTATCTGCTGAAAAAACGCGAGAGAAAGAGTTGCCCAACCGCCATATTTATCAAAGGTGTCTTCGTAAAGCGTGTGAAATTCCTGCCAGTCAGCGTCGCTAGCGGTATATCCATTGAGCCAATCAAAAGTAAAGCCAGCATCGGTGACTTTTTTACGCTCTTTTCTGACGTTTTTACGTTTTG
>CAZEWM010000102.1:0-3581 GCA_964516045.1 uncultured Gammaproteobacteria bacterium | reverse complement strand
GGTGGCGAGAATCCGTTTGAAGGTAGAAAAAACACACTGACAAAACGTCAGGTGGATAAGCGTCGACGTATGATGAAGCACGTCAAAAAACGTTAATCGGGCTGTTTGCTTGTCTTAGTGACTGTCGCGCTCAGTGTGCCTTCTGATAAGCGAACATCAATACAATCACCCGATGTGACATCGCTACTTTTTGTGATCACTTTGTTTTTAGCCGTGCTGACGATGCTGTAACCACGCTCAAGTGTGGCTAATGGACTGATCACGTGGAGCTCACGAGAGTGTGCGTTTAATTTTTCACGGCGTATCTTGAGGGCTGATTCGGTAGATCGTGTCAGACGACTTTGCATAGATGAAAGTCGTTCTTTGAATCGCTCGATGATCGCAGAAGGTCGCTGCTGCTGAAGTCTAATGGTTAAGTTTCTCGACGCTGTCTGCTGCTTCAAGAGAGCGCTAGAAACTGAGCGTTGTAATCGTAGTTGGATTTCATCAAGACGTTGTTGCTGCTGTTGGGTGCGCGTACGTGGATGTTGGCGCTTTAAGCGCTGCTCAAGTTGTAGAAACTGCTTTTGTTTAGCAGCGATAGTGTGTTGTGTACGAAGGGTTAATTGCGCATTCAACTGATTTACGCGTTGACTAATTTGAGCCTGGTCAGGTGAGATCAGCTCAGCCGCTGCGGATGGCGTAGGTGCTCGACGATCAGCGACAAAATCGGCAATCGTGAAGTCAATTTCATGTCCCACTGCGGAGACGATAGGAATGTCAGCAGCTGCGATGTCTCGCGCTAATTGCTCATCATTAAACGCCCAGAGATCTTCGATGCTCCCTCCGCCACGAGTTAAGACGATGACGTCATCCTGTTGACGCTCAAGTGCGTTGCTCAAAGCATGTCGGATATCCGCGGGCGCCTCAGTTCCTTGTACCAAGCACGGATAGATAGTGACTGTGGCAGTAGGATGTCGGCGTGACAGAATATTCAGCATGTCACGAATCGCAGCGCCACTCGTTGAGGTGACGATGCCGATATTAATCGGATGCGCCGGTAATTCTTTCTTTAGTGAGGTCTCAAACAGGCCTTCTTTTTGGAGTTTGAATTTGAGTGCTTCAAAAGCTTGTTGCAAAGCGCCTTCGCCAGCGGGTTCCATTGACTCGATGATGAGTTGGCAATCACCGCGTGGCTCATAAAGCGCCACTTTTGCCCGCGCAATCACCGAGTCACCGTCTTTGGGCTTGAAGCGCAGTAGGTTAGCTTTACCTTTAAAAAGGGCGCAGCGAATTTGGGCGTGGGAATCTTTTAGGCTGAAGTAAAGATGACCGGAACGGGGAATGCTGAGATTCGAGATCTCGCCTTGCACCCAAAGCAGGGGAAAACTGCCTTCCAAAACATGACGCAGCTCGCTGTTGAGTCGGCTGATGCTAAAGATGTCACGATTTTCGGTCATACATAAAAAAGCCGGGCTAAGCCCGGCTTCCGTGCTGAGTTATCAACAAATTATTGATAAATGTAGCTTGGGTTGCCAGCGCCAACTTGAGTTTTCGCTTGGCTTTGTGCAGTTTTAGCCTGGTAGTAGGCTTTTATCGCTTCACTTTGTGCTTGAGCATATTTGCCTTCAGCAACTAGCGCTTCTGCAGCTTTCAACATTTTGCCGGTGTCACGCCATTCAAAACCTGCTTTCTTAGCAGCTTTGTTTTCAGCTGAAGCAGTTGCAATAGCAGCTACCGCTGAGCGCTTTTCAGGCTCTGGAGCTTGGGTGTAAGGCTCTTTCGCAGCATTGCTTTGACAGCCAGTGAGGGTAAAAGTGGCGGCAATCGCGCCAGCGATCAGTACTTTTTTCATTGTTTTCTCCGTTCCTAGGGTGTCATGTCTATTTTGTAGCTTCATGGGTGTCATGACTCACTCAGAAGCTTATGGTGAAAATATTTTAACCCACTTTGGGAGTATTTGTACTTTCAATTAGTTAGGTAATTTGGTTTACCTAAAAGCAGTCAAATTCTATAATAAGTTGCTAATTTTCCTAGCCGCCCCCGGAGTTACGATGCGTTTCGCACAAGATCAAGAAGCTTTAACCTTCGATGACGTTTTATTGGTGCCTGCGCGCTCGGATGTGCTCCCTAAGGATGTCAGCCTGGCAACCCAGCTAACTCGCGGTATTAGCCTTAATATCCCGCTTGTTTCGGCGGCGATGGACACGGTTACAGAGAGTCGCTTGGCGATTGCGATGGCGCTAGAAGGCGGTATCGGCATCATTCATAAGAATATGCTGATAGACGATCAAGCGGCGCATGTTCGTGCGGTTAAGCGTTACGAGAGTGGTGTCATCCATGATCCATTCACTGTTTCACCTAATTTAAGCATCGGTGAGGTGCTTGAGATCACTCGCCAGCACAATATTTCCGGTGTGCCAGTGGTCGATGGCAACAACTTGGTGGGTATCGTGACCAGCCGTGACTTGCGTTTCGAAACTCGTCTTGATGAGAAAGTTTCGTCAATCATGACGCCAAAAGATCGTTTGGTGACTGTGAAAGAGGGTGCTAAGAAAGAAGAAGTTCTCGAGAAACTTCATACTCACCGTATTGAGAAGGTCTTGGTGGTTAACGATAACTTCGAGTTGCGTGGTTTGATCACTGTAAAAGATATTCAAAAGGCAACGGACTACCCCAATGCGTGCCGCGATAGTGCTGAGAGTTTGCGTGTCGGTGCGGCTGTTGGTGTTGGTGATGGCACAGAAGAGCGTGTTGCAGCGCTAGTGGCTGCCGGCGTCGATGTCGTTACCGTTGATACTGCGCATGGTCATTCGCGCGGCGTTATCGAACGTGTTGGTTGGATTAAAAAACATTACCCAGATTTACAAGTTATCGGTGGCAACATTGCGACCGGTGCAGCTGCATTGGCCCTAGCTGAAGCGGGTGCAGATGCAGTTAAAGTTGGTATTGGTCCAGGTTCAATTTGCACCACGCGTATCGTTGCGGGTGTGGGTGTGCCTCAAATCACAGCTGTTAATAATGTAGTAAAGGCACTCGAAGGCACAGGCGTTCCTGCGATTGCAGATGGCGGCTTGCGTTACTCCGGTGATATCGCAAAAGTCATCGTGGCAGGCGCATCATGTGTGATGGTTGGTGGCTTGCTAGCAGGCACGGATGAAAGCCCGGGTGAGGTCGAGATCTACCAAGGTCGTTCTTATAAGTCATACCGCGGTATGGGTTCGTTGGGGGCGATGTCGGGTCAGCAAGGCTCGAGCGATCGTTACTTCCAAGAGACAACCAACAAAGACAAGCTGGTGCCAGAGGGTATTGAAGGTCGCGTGCCTTACAAAGGTCCATTGCTCAATGTGATTACTCAGCTGACAGGTGGCATTCGCGCCAGTATGGGTTATACAGGTTGTGCAACCATGGAAGAGATGCGTACCAAGCCTGAGTTTGTTCGCGTGACCAATGCAGGTATGGCTGAATCACACGTTCACGACGTACAGATCACTAAAGAAGCGCCAAACTACCGTCGCGACTAATTTGGGATTGATACCGATTAACGGCGCAGTTGTTGTAGTTCTGCAACCTGCGCCTATTCATTGTTTTAAATTAAGTTC
>CAZEWM010000101.1:0-3645 GCA_964516045.1 uncultured Gammaproteobacteria bacterium | reverse complement strand
CGTGGTGTAAGGTTACGTTGTTTTGGCGAAGTACGAAATGGGCCGCAGCACTATGAGTTGGTGCATCCTGAATATCAGCGCGTTGCGGATGACGAGTTGATTGCTGTTGAACAAGCGTTAACGCCGATCTATCCAACCACGGAAGGTTTTCATCAGCTCAGTTGGCGAGACTTGATTGCACAAGCGCTACAGCGTTTAGGTAAAGAGGGCGCTTTAGATGAAATGCTGCCATCAGGTTTGCTGTCATCGTTCGATTTACCCACGTTGTCAGATGCGATTCGTTTATTGCACCGACCACCACCTGAACTTGCGAAGGCGTTGATGTCAGAAGAAGGGCATCCAGCACAACATCGATTGGCCTTTGAAGAGCTGCTCGCACATCAATTAAGTATGCGACTGATGCGTGATGCGCATCGACAGCAAACAGCACCGGTATTTGATCCAACGATTTTCGAATTACCTCATGTGCAACAACTGCTTGGTGCTCTCGCGTTTGATTTAACTGGTGCGCAACGCCGCGTGATCGATGAGATTGCAAACGATACGCAGCAGCCGTATCCCATGTTGCGCTTAGTGCAGGGTGATGTGGGTAGTGGAAAAACCATTGTCGCCGCAATTGCCGCGTTACAAGCAATAGAAGCGGGGCATCAGGTTGCCTTGATGGCGCCAACAGAGATCCTTGCAGAGCAGCATCGAGTTAACTTTGAAAACTGGTTTAGTGCACTGGGTATTCAAGTAGGTTGGTTAAGTGGTCGCTTAAAAGGTAAAAAGCGCGAAACAATGATGCAGCAGGTCAGTCAAGGAGACTTACCCATGATCGTTGGAACGCATGCGTTATTCCAAGAGAGCGTTGAGTTCGCTAACTTAGGTTTGGTCATTGTGGATGAGCAACATCGCTTTGGTGTGCATCAACGCTTGGCGCTGCGCTCCAAAGGCAAATCGGTCACGCCACATCAATTGATTATGACCGCAACGCCGATTCCAAGAACCTTGGCGATGACTGCTTATGCCGATCTCGATTTATCTGTGATTGATGAATTACCACCCGGACGTAAGCCCATTAAAACGGTTTTGGTTTCAGAGCAGCGGCAAGGTGAGGTGATTGAGCGTGTGCGCCTGGCGTGTGAATCAGGTCGACAGGCTTACTGGGTATGCACCTTGATCGAAGAGTCAGAATTACTTCAGGCGCAAGCGGCAGAACAAACCTCAGAAATGCTGACCGAAGCACTAGCTCCGCTGAAGGTGGGGTTGGTGCATGGCCGAATGAAAGCGCCTGAAAAAGCTGATGTGATGCAGCAGTTCAAATCAGGTGAGCTGCATTTGCTCGTTGCCACCACAGTGATTGAGGTAGGGGTGGATGTGCCCAATGCCTCACTCATGGTGATGGCGAATGCTGAGCGCTTGGGTTTATCTCAGTTACATCAGTTGCGGGGGCGTGTCGGTCGAGGTGCGCAAGATAGTTATTGTGTGCTGCTTTATCACCCACCGTTAGGTTCAGTGGCACGAGAGCGCCTTGAGATCATGCGGCAAACCAATGACGGCTTTGTGATTGCACAAAAGGATTTAGAGATTCGCGGTCCGGGTGAAGTCTTGGGAACGCGCCAGACGGGAGAGGTGCAATTTCGATTAGCGAATCTAATACGTGATCAGCATTGGGTTGAGCCAGTACAAAAAGCAGCTGATCAATTGATTGCTGAAAAGTCAGAGCATATTCAGCCGCTGATTCAGCGTTGGATTGGTGAGAAACAAAACTACTCAGCGGTGTAGTGCTATCGGCTGTGCGATAATGGCTTTTGATTTTCTACATTGAGCCTTCAATGTCTCGACGCCTTTCCTTTGATCATAACGAACCTCGGTGGATGCGTTTAACTGCGCAGAGTCGCCTTGTGCTACCGCAAGACGTGGTAGCTTGGTTGAAAGAATCGGGTTCGCTAACAAAAGCGGTTGTGAATGCTTGTGACGGTCGCTTCAATCTTCATTTGCGTGGACAGCGCTGGGGAAGAGGCTATGCCTCGGAACGTGAGCTATTAGGCATGCGTCAAGGTGCTCATGGTTTGATTCGTGAGGTTGAGCTACGTTGTAACGAAAGCGCATGGGTCTTTGCGCGTACCTTGATTCCGGCATCGAGTTTTCGCGGGCGAGCTAAACGTTTGGCGCGTTTACGTAACAAGCCATTAGGTGCGGTGTTGTTTGCAGATAAATCAACACAGCGTGTGTTATCAGAGGTAGCGCGAATAACGCCACGGCATGCCTTGTATCATGCGGCAACGGCTAACCTCGTGGATAAGCCGTCAGAGATTTGGGGGCGTCGTGCGATCTATCATTATGCTCAGCAACCGATCTTAGTGAACGAAATCTTTTTACCCGCGATTCCGGAGCGTTAAGTGTCTGATCAAATGCCTCGCTACAATGGCCTGCCGCCAAAAGCACTGCCTTGGGCTACGCGCTTTCGTTTGTATGGGCAGTTAATTCGTGCGGATCGTCCGATCGGTATTTATCTGTTGTTGTGGCCTGCGTTATGGGCACTATGGATTGCTGGAGATGGTCAGCCGACTTGGTGGGTCGTACTGATCTTTGTTTTAGGTACGGCGTTGATGCGTTCAGCCGGTTGCGCTATCAATGATTATGCCGACCGACATATTGATGGTGAGGTTGAGCGCACGGCAGGTCGTCCTTTAGCGACTGGCATGGTGACACCCAAAGAAGCACTGGGTGTGTTTGTCGTACTTTGTTTGTTGGCTTTTGTGTTGGTGTTGTTTCTCAATGGCCTGACGATTGCGAATTCCTTTGTTGCTGTTGCACTTGCCGCTATCTATCCTTTTATGAAGCGTTACACGCATCTGCCGCAGGTGGTGCTGGGTATGGCTTTTGGTTGGGCTGTGCCGATGGCATTTACGGCGCTGCAATCGCAGATACCGCTGGTTGCTTGGGTGTTATTTAGCGCAACCGTTATCTGGGCGGTGATCTACGACACCATGTACGCAATGGTTGATCGTGAAGATGATCTTAAGATCGGTGTGAAATCGACCGCGATTTTGTTTGGTCGTTACGATCGACTGATTATCGGGTTGTTGCAGTGCAGCATGATTGCCTTGCTGGTCTGGGTTGGTGAGCTCGCAGGTCGTGGTTTTGCTTGGGATATCGGCGTAGCGGTTGCTGCGGGTTTATTCCTGTTTCAGCAGTATTTAATAAAAGATCGTGATCGTAAGCTATGTTTTCGCGGATTTTTAAATAACAATTTGGTCGGCTTATTGCTGTTTATCGCGCTATTTATTGACTATTTGCAGATGCCTGTCGCTTAAGTTGTTGCTTTTCAAGGCGTTAATTGGCGACGGCTAAAGAAATGCGGCTTTTACACATTTGTGTGCTTGATTTATTCGGGCATGCCCTGTAAAAAACCGCGGCTTAATCAAAACAATGGAGATGCCAATGGCTGTTGAATTGCCAGATGGTTATAAACCGAAGCTAAAAGAGGAATACATGAATCCTCTGCAGCTCGAATACTTCCGTCAAAAGCTTACCGCTTGGCGTGAAGAGTTGATGCAAGAAGCACAAGAGACTCTGGATAATTTGCGCGATAAGTCACACCAAGAAGTGGGTGATGAAGCTGACCGTGCAAACCGCGAAAGCGAACATGGCTTAGAG
>CAZEWM010000100.1:0-3676 GCA_964516045.1 uncultured Gammaproteobacteria bacterium | reverse complement strand
TATTCGCAAGGCAGGGGCATACACTGGTACTATTCCTGTCCAAAATCATGACGAGTGGCGTAGAAATGTCGCTCGACTGAAACAGCTAGATGATATGGCACGTCGTATCAAAGCCCTTGAAAAGGCCTTGGCTGATAAAGACTAAACCTGCATCAACATGATGCTTTGAGGAGTTTGACTGGAACAATGGATATCAAAAAGATTACGAGCTTATTGCCACATCGTTACCCATTCTTATTAGTGGATCGTGTGGTTGAAGTCGAGCCTGGTCAGCGCCTCTTGGGTTACAAAAATGTCACCATTAATGAGCCATTCTTCCAGGGACACTTTCCTGAAAAGCCAGTCATGCCTGGCGTGCTTATTATTGAAGCCTTAGCTCAAGCAACAGGTTTGCTAGCGATGGAAAGTGAAGATGTTGCTGGTAAAGCCATTTACTACTTGGTGGGCGTGGATAAAGCACGCTTTAAGCGTCCAGTTGTTCCTGGTGATCAGTTGATGCTTGAGGTGGAAGTACTTAAACAACGCCGAGGTATTTGGACATTCAGCGGTAAAGGTACCGTCGATGGCCAGGTTTGTGCTTCGGCTGAGATCATGTGTACCGCTCGAGATCTCTAAGATGATCGATCCAAAAGCGGTGATTGATCCCGCTGCGGAAATAGATGAAAACGTTACCATCGGTCCTTTCACTGTGGTTGGTCCGGGTGTTCGTATAGGTGCTGGAACCAATATTGGTTCGCACGTTGTGATTAAAGGTGAAACGACGATTGGTCGTGATAACCGTTTCTTTCAGTTCTCATCGATTGGTGAGAACCCTCAAGATAAAAAATATGCCGGCGAGGTCACCTATTTAACCATTGGTGATAACAATGTCTTTCGTGAGTTTTGCACCGTTAATCGTGGCACAACCCAAGATGGTGGCGTGACCTCGATTGGTAGTGATAATCTTTTTATGGCTTACACGCATGTGGCACATGATTGTCATATCGGTGACCACATCATTATGGCGAATGCCGCTTCTCTGGGTGGGCATGTCCATATAGGTGATTGGGCTATCTTAGGTGGCTTCTCGATGGTGCATCAGTTTGGTCGAATTGGTGCGCATGCTTTCTGTGGCATGGGAAGTGTCATCAATAAAGATGTTCCGCCTTATGTGATGGTCAATGGTCAGCCGGTTAAGCCGCACGGCATTAATAGTGAAGGCCTTAAGCGCCGTGATTTTTCTGATGAGCAGATTCTTGCAATCAAGCGCGCCTATAAAACGTTGTATACAAAAGGCCTGCGATTAAGTGAAGCCACTGAAGTCTTGCGTGAGATGGCAGCTAATGAGTCAGCACTCAAGCCATTTTTGGACTTTATAGATCTGAGTGATCGCACTATCGTGCGTTAATTATGTCATCAGGGCTGCGAATAACGATTGTTGCAGCTGAGCCCTCAGGAGATTTGTTGGGCGCAGGACTGATGCGTGCGATTAAGGCTCGACATCCGAATGTGTCTTTTGAGGGTATTGGTGGTTCTCAGATGCTTCAAGAAGGCATCGAATCTCTTGAGCCGCTAGAAAGCCTATCGGTGATGGGCTTGGTAGAGGTTCTCAAACATTTACCAAGATTACTTAAACTTCGTAAGTGCCTTGTTCAGCGATGGCTTTCTAATCCGCCTGATCTTTTCATTGGTATCGATGCGCCGGACTTTAATCTTGGTTTAGAAACAGCCTTAAAAGCAAAGGGCATCAGAACATTGCATTACGTTTGTCCGACGGTGTGGGCTTGGCGAGAGAAGCGCGTAAAAAAAATCAAAGCAGCGGTTGATGGCTTGCTAGCCATATTGCCTTTTGAGCCTGCCTTTCTAGCTAAACATGACGTGAAGGCGATATACGTTGGCCACACCTTGGCTCAATCGATGCCAATAGAGCCTGATCAGGTTACTGCAAGGTCTGTTTGTGGCTTATCTCATGATGCGCCAGTACTGGCTATCTTGCCGGGTAGCCGAGGTAGTGAAGTGTCAAAGCTATTACAGCCATTTTTAAGCGCAGCTCAAAAGTGTCAAAAAGATGTTGAGGGTCTGCAGTTTGTTATACCGGCTGCAAATCAAACGCTTCAGCGATTGATAGAGGAAAAGCTCATTCAGCATGGCTTGCAGGCCAGCGTTATTTTGCAAGATACGCAGAGCGCGCTTGCGGCAGCTGATGTTGTGTTATGTGCATCTGGTACGGCAACGCTTGAGGGTTTGTTATCGAAGCGCCCAATGGTGATTGGATATAAGTTGCATTGGCTAACCTTCGCGATTATCAAATGGTTCAAATTGATGAAGATTAAGCACTATGCCTTAGCTAATATCATTAGTGGCAAGGTATTGGCGCCTGAGCTTATTCAAGATGACTGCACACCTAATGCTTTAGCAATTGAAGTGATGCGTTTCTTTAAAGATGAAAACCTTCGCCAGGTCATTGCGCAACGTTATACCGATATTCATCGAGAAATGAGGGTGGATACCGATCGTTTAATTGCTGATGCAGTTGATGATGTTTTGCAGCCAATGGTTAATAGTTAATGTGGATTTGTGGTGTTGATGAAGTCGGTCGAGGTCCATTGGCGGGAGCGGTGGTCACTGCGGCGGTCATTCTCGATCCTGATAACCCGATTGAAGGTTTGGCAGATTCAAAAAAGCTCAGCGAGAAGAAACGTGATCGATTGTTTGATGAGATCCAAGCGAAAGCAAAAGCGTGGGCAATTGGTCGCGCTGAAGTCGAAGAGATCGATCAGCTCAATATCTTACAAGCAACATTTCTGGCGATGCGTCGTGCAGTTGAGGCTTTGCCTTTAACCCCTGATAAAGCCTTAATTGATGGCAATAAAGTCCCACCGGGATTGGGATGTCCTGCGGAAGCCATTGTCGGTGGTGATGACAGAGAAGCTTGTATTGCGGCAGCGTCAATTTTGGCCAAAGTGACCCGAGATCGAGAGATGGTCGAGTTGGCTAAAAAGTATCCAGGCTATGGGCTCGAAAAGCACAAAGGCTACCCAACCAAGGTGCATATTGAGGCACTTAAAAATCAAGGAGTTAGCGACATTCATCGTCGATCTTTTGGTCCGGTGAAGCGTTTACTGGAAGGCTAGATCAGAGGTCGGTATCCTCCGTCTATGTCCGCGCAGTTCGTCCATCTTCATGTCCATTCCGAGTTCTCACTGGTCGATGGTGTCGCTCGTATAAAACCCTTGGTTGCAGAGGTGGCAAAGCAGGGGATGCCAGCGATTGCGCTCACCGATCAATCCAACATGTTCGCTCTAGTGCGCTTTTTTAAAGCGGCAGTAAATGCAGGTGTTAAGCCGATTTGCGGCGTGGATTTACTGATTCGTAATCCGGATGATGCCAACAAACCTTTCCAGCTGGTCTTATTGATTCAAAATGCGACCGGTTACCGACGACTCACTGAGTTGGTGTCGCGTAGTTATCGCGAAGGGCAACATCTTGGTTTGCCAATGGTTGATATGGATTGGCTAACTAAAGAAAGCTGTGATGGTTTGATTGCTTTGTCTGGCTCGTCTCGCGGCGATGTTGGCGTTGCCTTGTTGGCAGGTAATCAAGCACTCGCTAAATCACGTGCCAAACATTGGGTATCCATTTTTGACGATCGGTATTACCTGCAATTGGTACGCACAGGTCGTGCTGATGAAGAAGA
>CAZEWM010000099.1:0-3697 GCA_964516045.1 uncultured Gammaproteobacteria bacterium | reverse complement strand
TAAAGCGTGCGATTCAGCATCAGATCGAAAACCCAATGGCGCAAGCGATCTTGGGTGGCGATTATCATCCTGGGGATGTGATCAAGATTGATGTGGCTGACGGCGAGCTGACCTTTGCTCGGTAAGGCGCCAATACGGCATAAAAAAAGCGCCCGAAAAGGGCGCTTTTTTGTGTCAGTAAGAAAACTTACTTAGCAGCCGGTGCTGCTGGTGCAGCAGGCGCGGCCTGTGGCTTAGCAGCTGGTGCAGGTGGACGTTGTACCGGTGGACGAACGACGCCTTGGCGAGCTTGAGGTACAGGACCCCAGCCGCGGAACATGCGGTTATCTTGCCATGGCATATCTTTGTTCCATGGTGCGTTGCCGCCTTTCCATTCATCGCTGCCCATTGGGCCCCAGTTCATTGGGTTGCCGTTGTTGCCACCCCAGCCCCAACCGTTGTTGTTGCCGTTGTTGCTCCAAGGCATGTTGTTTGAGCCCCAATTCCAACAATTGTTGTTACCGTTGTTGCTCCAAGGCATGTTGCCCCAACCATTGTTGCCATAACCGTTGTTATTGCTCCAAGGCATATTGCCCCAGCGGCTATTACCGTTACGGTTGTTCCAAGGCATGTTGTTGCCATTGAAGCCCCAGCCATTGTTACCGTAGCCGTTATCATTCCATGGCATGTTGTTGTTATTCCAGAAAGCACTAGCTTGGCTTGCGGCAAAGAAAGCTGCAGACAATGTGGTGACAGTCAGTAATTTTTTTAATTGTGTCATCGAGTAGGTTCTCCTAGGGTTCCTAAGTGGCTCGATAATAGAGTAATCAGAGTTACTTTTCCTTAACTAATGTGCAGTAAAATAGATTGGTGTTTAAGTATTAGAACATCGCTATATAACGATAATTTCAGGGTCTACTCTTATGTTGGAATATGTTTTCTTTGACGAGCGACCACGTGACCAATTTGTTGTTTTTCTGCAGGAGAAGGCGGTAGAGCTAAAGCTCGAAGAAGATGAAGGTTTGCTTAAGGTCTGGATTTCGGAAGATTTAGACGACGATCTTGATGAAGCGATCGAAGATTTTTACGACGACATGATGGCGCTCAATCAGCAGCTTTATGAAGATGAAAACAACGAGGCTGAGGTTGGGTATAACGCGGCGGGTATCGTGTTGGAACTCAATACGGGTGAAAATGTTTACGCTCAGGTTGATCCGGAGTTGCTTGGCCGCATTATGACAGTAGTGACGCCCGATGAATTCAATACAGTAGTGAATGCTATTGTTGAGGCGGTTGAGAACCCTGATGCGCGCACGCCATGTCAGCGCATTCGCGAAGGTGATCAGTAGGATACGCTAAGATAGCCTTGCTCACCGATGCGTTGCAGTGGTGTATTGAGCAGCTCGGATAAGTTCTCTGCTGATAATAGATCGTTGGCTTTACCCGCTTGCCAGTTGCCATCTCCTTTTAATAACAACGCATGAGTCGCTACAGCACGTGCACGATTCAGATCATGCTCAACCCAGAGCGCTGCAGTGTTATGTGTGGCAAAATGGTTTAACAAAATGTCTTGAGTCATTTTTTGTTGATGTAAGTCGAGATGATTGAGTGGCTCATCTAATAACATCACTTTTGGGTTTTGCAGCATCAAACGGGCAATCTCGGCGCGGCGTAGCTCACCACCTGATAATTCACTCACAGCTTGGTTCATATTTTTGCTCAAGCCTAGCGATTCAAGTTGGGCTTCTGCAGCCTGTAAGTGATTTTGATCTTCCCAATACGATGTCGTCAGGGCATAGCTGCCTGATAGCACAAGGTCTACTGTTCGATTATTAAAACCCGTTAAGCTTTGTTGTGATAACAGACCAATACGTTGTGCTCTATCTTTGGGCGCATAGTCACATATGGCTTTCTGTTCAAAGGTGACTTCAGGGTGAGCTGTTAAGCCAACACAGGCTTTGAGAAATGAGCTTTTCCCTGCGCCATTAGGTCCGATGATGACCCAACGCTCACCTATATTGACGCTGATAGAAAGCTCATTAACCAAGCATCGCATCGGTGTGCTGAGGGTCAATTTGTTGATGTTTAAGCTCATGAGCGAGACCTCACGAGTAGCCATAAAAAGACCGGTACACCTAAGAGTGCGGTGAATATACCCACGGGGATTTGCATTGGGCTGATTAGGGTGCGGGCTAACAAGTCAGCTAAGACTAAGAGTGATCCGCCGGCTAAAACGCTCATCGGTAACACATTGCGATGGTCGGTAACGCCAAGTAAGCGCACAAGGTGCGGGATGATTAGGCCGATAAAGCCAATAGCTCCCGCAATGCTAACCGCGCTAGCTGTGAGCAGTGAGGTAAAAATATAGAGCTTGAGTCTCAGTTGTTGCGTATTGATGCCCAAGCTGTGTGCTTGCTCTTCACCATAGATAGCGACATTGAGCTGATTGGCAATCATCAGGGAAAAGACTAAACCAGCAGCCAAAATGAGTAATGAGATAAGCGGCTGTTGCGCGTCACTCAAGTCACCCATCAGCCAAAACAACATACCAGGCAGTTGCATGGGGGGAGCAAGTGACAGGGTTAAGCTAATCGTAGCTCCCCAAAAGGCTGCCATCACTACGCCCGCAAGCAAGAGTGTTTGTTGTTCAGATTGGAAGCGGCTAAGACCAAACACAATAAGGATGCTGATCATCGCCCCGATAAAGGCAATCGGTGTAATGAACCAACCGGCGGCACCCAAGATCATCCCAAATAAAGCCGCGCTCGCCGCTCCGCCAGAAACACCCAGAACGTAGGGGTCGCCCAAAGGGTTGCGGAGGAGTACTTGCATTAAAGCACCCGCCAGAGCGAGTAGTCCTCCGACAGCAAAGGCAGAGAGCGTGCGAGGTAGGCGTACCTCATGGATAATTTGTGACTCTAAGCTGTTATCCGGGCTAATTAACAGGCGGATGACCTGTTCGAATGAGATTACTTGGCTGCCTATGAGTAAGGACAGGGAAAGGCTGATTAAGGCAAGGACCGCAAAGCCCGGCAGCAAGCGATAGAAATGAGCTTTTGCCGGGTGATGCATGTTTATCGAAGGCTGATGACAGGCCAGCCATTATCCTCAGCATGTGCACGTAAGGTATCGTCGGGGTCAACCGCGACGGGAAATTCAACCGCTTCTAGCAATGGGAGATCGTTAAGAGAATCGCTATAGAAACTGGCTTTCTCAAGCTTTGCACCATATACGCCCAACCACTCTTGAAGTCGTGCAACCTTGCCTTCTCGGAAGCTTGGCGTGCCGGCGACCTGGCCAGTGTAGCGGCCATTTTTGATTTCAGGCTCGGTGCCAATCAGGTACTCGATACCAAGATCAGCCACGATAGGGCGAGTAACGAAGGTGTTTGTAGCGGTAATCACCATTGGACAATCGCCTTTCTCACGATGTGATTCAACCAGGTCGCGTGCCTTTTGGGTTATGCGTGGCAGGATCTTGTTTTCGATGAAATCGGCACGCCAAGCTTCAAGTTGTTCCATTGAATGCTCTGACAGTGGCTTTAGTGAGAAGGCGAGGAATTCAAAGATGTCCAAAGTGCCTATCTTGTATTGCTCATAGAACTCGACATTCTTTGCCTCGTAAACAGCACGATCTACAACACCGAGCTCACATAAAAACTCTCCCCAGAGTAGGTCTGAATCGCCGTTCAAAAGGGTGTTATCGAGGTCAAAAATCG
>CAZEWM010000098.1:0-3752 GCA_964516045.1 uncultured Gammaproteobacteria bacterium | reverse complement strand
CGCTGAATAGTCTGCAAAAAGACCTGAAAGCGTTAGAAAAGTATAAAAACACCCCGATTATCGCAGTCTGTCGAAGTGGAGCGCGCTCTGGCTCGGCGTGTAGTCAGCTACGTAAAGCTGGCTTTGAGCAGGTTTTCAATTTGGCTGGTGGCATCATGGCATGGGAATCAGCAAACCTTCCTGTTAATCGCCGTAAATAAATAAGGACCTAGAATGTCTGACGAACAACAAGCTGATCGCCAATTTGCGATTCAACGTATTTACACTAAAGATATCTCTTTCGAATCGCCGAATGCACCTCAGGTGTTCATCAGTGAGTGGGAACCCAAGATCAATGTTGACCTATCAACAGAGATCCAAGCCCTATCTGAAGACACTATTCAGGTCGTTTTGAGTGTGAATGTGGTGGCAAAGCACGAAGATAAGACCGCTTTTCTAGTAGAAGTGCAGCAAGCGGGCATTTTCCTAGCAAAAGGCTTTAGTGAAGAAGAGCTTGGTCCTTTGATGGGTATTGGCGCACCGAATGCGCTTTATCCGTATGCTCGTGAAGTGGTAAGTGACCTGATTACACGTGGCAGCTTCCCACAATTCACATTACAGCCAGTGAATTTTGAGCAGATGTATGCTCAACAAATGGCTTCGCAGAAAAAGTCCGCGGAGAAAACGCACTAAGCCTTATGGCAGCGCAGCAGACCATCGCCATTATCGGGGCCGGCTCATGGGGCACGGCCTTGGCGATATCCTTAGCGCACCGTCACCCGGTAATCCTTTGGGGACACTCCAGTGCGGAAATGGACCCATTGGCTCAAGATCGTGAACATAAAGCGTTCTTACCCGGCATACCCTTTCCAGACAACCTAAAAGTTAGTACCCACTTACAAGATACGCTTATCCAGGTTGATCAAGTCTTGGTGGTTGTTCCTTCACACGCCTTCTCAAGTGTCTGTCAGCAAATCGCAGATCTACGACCATCTTTGGATAACCTCGCTTGGGCAACCAAAGGCTTTGATCCCGCTAACCAGCAATTACTCAGTGATGTAGCAGAAAAACATTTTCCTCAGGCGTATTTCACCGTGATTTCTGGGCCTAGCTTCGCTGGCGAAGTTGCCAAAGGACTTCCAACAGCCTTAACCGTTGCCTCAAATGATTCGAAAACGGCCGAAACGTGGGCCGAATTGCTTCGATCTGACAACTTTAGACCCTATATCAGTCACGATCTGATTGGCGTTCAAGTTGGCGGTGCGAGTAAAAACGTAATGGCTATTGCTGCCGGCATCTCTGATGGGCTTGGATTTGGTGCAAATGCACGCTCAGCCCTAATAACCCGTGGTTTAGCAGAAATTATGCGGCTTGGTGGCGCTCTAGGTGCTCAAAATGACACTTTTATGGGATTAGCGGGCCTTGGAGACCTAACGCTGACGTGCACCGATAACCAATCACGAAATCGTCGTATGGGCCTTGCCCTAGCAAAAGGGCTCTCCGTTTCTGATGCTAAAGCCTCGATAGGACAAGAGGTTGAAGGGATTAATACCGCCCGTGAGGTATGGCAACTGGCTCAACGCCTGAATGTTGAGATGCCAATTACCGAACAAACCTATAAAGTACTTTATGAAGGCTTAGACCCTAAATTAGCCGTACAAAATCTACTTTCTAGGGATGTGGGTAAAGAAAACAGCTAAACTTTCGATTTTTTCACCACTTCTTTTCCAATATCTCTTCTTATTCAAGATTTCTTACTATCAGAAAGCGCTAGACTTTTATATTAAAGTTTTCTAATATACTACCTGAACTTCATAACCTGGTCGTACTGAAATGCTTCGTGGTATCCGCCGCACATTTTCAATGAAGCTCGGCCAGCGTCTTTTTGTCTGCCTGAGCAACCAACAGCTTCCACCGGAACTGCGTAAGCGTATCCGCCCTGTGGTTTTGGCTGGCGTTGCCTGCTGGATGGATCGCATTACCTCGAAAAACCGCGCGACTTGATCTGCGGTTTAGCTTCTATTCAGACTTAACTATCTAAGCTTTAGCGACATTCATCAATGGAGCTAACTATGAAAGCCATTTCTTCAGCATTTATCATTTTGTTATTGAGTATCAACGCCAGTGCCTTTGCACAAGATACTGAGCAAGTTGAGCCAAACACCAAAACAATCCAAACCGACGCTGAGCCGGAATGCGATTAAGTTATTGCGCTTCAGGAAAGTCCATCTGTCGCCATGCCTCATAAAGCATGATGGCAGCTGTATTCGATAAATTCAGGCTACGCTGTCCATTCATCATGGGTAGCCGTAGTCGCTGTTCAGCCGGCAAGCTATCTAGCACCGTTTGTGGCAGCCCTCGCGTCTCAGGACCAAACAAAAATATGTCGCCCGCTTGATAGGCTACCTGGTCATAACGTTGGCGACCACGTGTGGATAAGGCAAACACACGCTGGCTTGGCATCGATGCTAAGCAATCATTAAGATTTTGGTGCTGCAACACACTAGCAAATTCGTGATAATCCAATCCCGCACGGCGTAGTCGTTTGTCGTCGAGTTCAAACCCTAGCGGATGAACCACATGTAAATGGCTACCCGTATTGGCACATAAACGAATGATGTTTCCGGTATTCGGCGGAATTTCTGGCTGATACAAAACAATGTGAAACACACTAGGACCCTATTCAATGCGCAAACCTGATCCACGACTGAGCTTAGATTTTTGCGGTATGTCTTTTTCCAGCCCGCTGGTTTTACTGTCAGGTTGCGTTGGTTTTGGTGAAGAGTACACACGTATTCAAGGCTTCTCCAATACCGATTGTGGTGCTGTCTGTTTAAAAGGCACGACCGGTACACAACGATTGGGCAATCAGCCGCACAGGGTATATGAAACACCTGAAGGTATGCTTAATGCGATTGGCTTACAGAACCCCGGTGTTGATAAGGTCGTAAACGACATTCTGCCAACACTCGATTTTGATGAAACACGCTTTATCGCAAATGTGTCTGGCTCAACCATTGAAGAGTACATTGAGGTCACGCGTAAGTTTGATAACTCACCCATTGATGCGATTGAGATCAACATCTCATGTCCAAACGTTAAAGAGGGCGGGGTAGCGTTCGGTAACGACCCAGACATGTCCGCTCGCGTGGTTGAAGCTTGTCGCGGTGTGACCAAAAAGCCGTTGATCACCAAGCTCTCACCTAACCAAACAGACATCGCTGAAAATGCGCGTCGATGCATCGAAGCCGGTAGTGATGCCTTTGCGGTCATCAATACCTTGATGGGCATGGCGATTGATATCGAAGCGCAAAAGCCTTTCATTGGAAATAATCAAGGTGGCCTATCCGGCCCTGCGATTAAGCCAATTGCGGTTCTAAAGACTCATCAGGTTTACCAAGTTACCAAAGTCCATAACATTCCGATCATTGGTCAGGGTGGGGTGCTAACCGCTGAAGATGCGATTGAGTTCTTACTGGCGGGCGCAAGTGCCGTTGGTGTGGGTACCGCACTCTTTTACGATCCACTGGTTTTACCCAAGATCAATCAAGGAATCGCCGACTATTTGACCCGCCACAACATTGCCTCTGTGACCGAACTCACTGGCAAACTTCAGCTAAACAGCAACCAATCCAGCCGTGGTTGCGGCTGCTAAGAAAATCACCTTAAATCAGGGTTAAATTCGCGGTTCCGAATATTCGATTTATGTTATATTCTGTGTCCTGCTCCTAATTCTGGGAGCAGATAACGACGTTCGGAGATTTACTATGAGC
>CAZEWM010000097.1:0-3757 GCA_964516045.1 uncultured Gammaproteobacteria bacterium | reverse complement strand
AGCTGAAAAGCTCCTAAGCGCACCTCGTGAAGAGCGCATCATCGGCGAAGATTAATCAGCGAGCGCCAAACGCGCTCGAAGACCAAGCTCAGAAGCGTAACCCAAGCTGCGATGGGTAATCTGCCCTTTAGAATCCACGATAAAAATCGCAGGCACGCCAGTCACACCCCAGTGCCGACCCAAATCACCTGAGTCATCCATCATCACCGGTAAACGAATATTCTTTTGTTCAAGATACGTCGCAATCTCTTCTTCACTACCAGATGTGGTTGCTACAGTTATCACCGGGTAATCTTCAGCGATACTCGCAATACTTGAGATAGTAAAACCGCAGATAGGACACCAGGTCGCCCAAAAATAAATCAGCGTAGGCTCAGCGTTGGACTCAAGCGCCATTAATTGACCTTGTAAGTCATAGCCCGCTAACACCGGTGCAGGCCCAAGCAACATATCTTTCGATTTCCAAGCCGATAACGCAGAGAACACCACCACTGCTAATAACAGCGTGATACTCCACGACTTAATACGTTGACCTACAGTTTTCGCCATATCAATGTTTTGTTATCCGCAGGCATATCCACCATTCGTTCAAGTGTCAGTCCTGCTTTGTCAGCTAACTCTTCTAACCATGCGACATCACGAACGCCCATCTGTGGATCTTGCTCACGAAGGTAATAATCAAAGCGCTCATTACTTTCAGCCGTGTATTGGCCATCGATATTAAAAGGTCCGTATAAAACGAAGGGTGCATTAGCCGGCAATAAACGCCCTACACCTTCAAACATGGCTTCAACATCTGACTCGCTCATAATGTGTGCTGTATTCGCGCTATAGACCGCATCGAAATGTGACTTTGGCCAAGCATCGTGGGTGACGTTAAGCGCAATTGGACGACGCAGATTATCGCCTGAGTAGTCGTCAATCCACGCATTGATACCTGCATGATGTTCTTCAACATCACTGCACTGCCAAATTAAAGGTGCTAGAGCTTCAGCAAAATAGACCGCGTGCTGACCAGTACCACTACCGATCTCTAGCGCATGGTGACAATCAACCAGCACCTCTCGCAGAACCGAAAGGATCAGATCGCGATTTTGAACGCAGGATTCGCTATAGAGTTTGTTTACTTGCCGCAGCACTTCTTATATTTCTTGCCACTGCCGCAAGGACATGGATCGTTACGACCCACCTTTTCTTCTTCGCGACGATAGGTCACAGGCGTTGGCAACAAGCCATCAACGTAATACCAGCGATCACCTTCTTTGACAAAGCGACTGCGCTCGGTATGCGCCATGTCTTCACCGCCAGCCTCACTAAAGACTGCACGGAACTCAACAATGCCTTCCTCATCATCTGCTTCGCCACCTTCAGTCGCCAAGATATCCAGCTGCTTCCATTCTGATTCCGATGCCCACTTAGCGGTGGCATTACGGTCAAAGTCAGAGCGATGATCTGGATGCAAGGTCTCACCCAAGTAATCCACAGCACCAACAACATACGCGCTGTAACGCGAACGCATTAAGGCTTCAGCGGTTGGTGCTGGCTCACCATTGATATAAGGCTCGCAGCATTTTGCATAAGGTTTACCTGATCCACAGTGACATGTCGCCATGAGTGTTCCTTGAGTGTGTGATTAACAATAAATCGATTTTACCCTAGCTCACCGACTAGAGCCCCAACTCTTTCCAACGCTTTTCGATCCGTTTTACCGAGATGGGATATAAAGTTTTGACCTCTTGTGCAAACAAGGAGATCGCAAGTTCTTCTAGCTGCCAGCGAATCTCATCAAGGCGCTCATCAAACAAGCCTTTTTCACGCGCTTGCTGATCACGCAGCAGCCACTTTTCCTCTATGGCTGCCTTCTCATGCATCCCTTGATTATCGCGCGCCTTACCACCTGCTTGAAGCTTTTCTACTCGCATCTCAATCGCTTTAAGATAACGGCCGTATTGCGCCAAGGGCTCAGCAGCCACATCGCTGATGAATCCCTGATAGACCAGTCGGTCCATATGCGCCTGCACATCCTTCACTGAACTCAGCAAACTGATATGCGTTACCTTATCGAGCAACTTGCGTAGCTGATGGTAACTGGCAAGCACTTGGGTCATTGTCGTGATCACCTGATCTGCAATCTCATGCAACTTTGAGCGACCTGAGTCATATAACGCCTCGAAAGTAGCTTGGGTGCGTACATCAACATTTGCAAGATCAAAGGCCAGATCGACAATTCGCTCAACTAATTGCTCATCCAATGCAACCGGCTTTGCATTACTGCCCGCACGCGCAGGCACCTTGGTGTACTGCAGTAACATTGCTTGTTGTTGTTTTACGCGTTTACGTAAATCTTTTACAGTCGGTGCTAAACGCATCAACAATAGACGCCGCAAACCTTTCTGATGCGCAGAGGCAGCACGCGCTTGAGAATCCAAACAACGCACAGCCGCACAATCACCTTGATCAACCACTGCTGGATACAAACGCATATCCACGCCTGCGACATTTGCATCGACTGAATCAGGTAAGTCACCAAAATCCCAATCGCGCACCTCATCTTGCTCAATCGCTAAATTGGTTTTACTTGATGATGATTCAACCAGCACCTCATCGGCATAGTCACGCTGCAAGCTTTGAATATCACGCGAATAAGTCACAACCTCCATGCCATCCGCACTGAGTAGCTTCACACGCATACGCAAAAAAGGCTCGATTGATTCAAGCTGCCACTGATCTTCTGGAATATGCACCGAGGTAATCTGCTTCAGCGCCAGTGCCAAACTTTGATGCAGTGGTGTTGATGAAGGCTGCATACGTGCCAAGGCTTGCTGGGCAAAATCAGGTACAGGGACAAATTGGCGGCGTAGCGCTTTAGGTAAGCCCTTAATCAGTGCAATCACCTTATCCTCAATCAAACCCGGCACCAGCCAATCCAAACGACCGGTATCCAGCTGATTAAGTAATGGCATGGGCACATGCAAGGTCACACCGTCCGCCTCGTTACCTGGCTCAAAGTGATAGGTCATCGGTAGGTGCGTACTGCCAACCAAAAGGCTATCCGGAAATTGGGCCTCATCCAAATCACTATCGCGTCGCACGATATCTTCTCGACGCATATGTAGAATCTTTTTATTTTTTTGCTCACGCAGCCACTTTTCTAATTGCGCAACGCTATAGATCGCCTCAGGTATCCGTTTAGCGTAGTACTGGTAGATCGCCTCTTCGTCTACCAAGACATCTCGCCGACGCAGCTTTGCCTCTTCATGATGAAGATCAGCAATCAACTCTTGGTTATGGCGGAAGAAAGGTGCACGTGTTTGCATGTCACCTTCAGTTAAGCCAAAACGTAAAAACAAATCGTGTGAAACAACCGGATCAATCGGACCATAATTAATCCGACGACGAGGAACGATGGTTAATCCATATAAAGTAATCCGCTCATATGCGCCTACCTGACCACGCTTAGCTTGCCAGTGTGGCTCAAAATAACTGTGGTTAACCAAATGGCCTGCAAGCTTTTCAATCCACTCCGGCTGAATCGTGGCCACACCCCGCGCATATAACTTTGTTGTTTCAACCAGCTCAGCGGCAACAATCCACTTCGGTTGCGCACTAAACTGCGATGATCCCGGGAAGATATGGAACCGTGTATTACGCGCACCAAGATAATCACGCTCCTTACCCTGAGTACGCTGCCCCAAGTGACTGAGCATGCCGCTAATCACCGCCTGATGGATGCCCTCGTAGCTACCGCGCTTTTCAT
>CAZEWM010000096.1:0-3794 GCA_964516045.1 uncultured Gammaproteobacteria bacterium | reverse complement strand
CAGACACGTCTAGACAAACAAGACGCCGGGTCACTAACGGGTAAATCACCTAAAGCTTCTGCTCAAAATACGAGCAGGGGCATTTTCAACAATTTCGTTATTTGCGCAAGTATTTTTACAGAAATCGAAAAAAATTTAGGTGAATAAGTCGGTCAGTGCAGGGGTAGAAAGGAATGCCTCTTTTAGTCATAAAGAAGAGACCAATATTGAGAAAAGGCAATGGGCGTAAAGCCAGAGAGAATATGGAGCAAACATTTAAGTAAAAGTCGTGATTGTCGTTAAGTGTGGTTTGGAATTTGGAGTACGCTATGAATCGTCAAAAAAACAGTTTCAATACAAGGCTTTATCGAAGCTTTTTTGCCTTTCCGCTGCTGTTCATATTATTTTCTATCACTGCGTGTACTCAGCAAAGTCATCAGAAATTGTTTGTTGGTACTAATGTCTGGCCGGGATATGAGCCGGGGTATATCGCTGAATCTGAAGGTCTCTATACAACGGGGCAAATTAAGATGCGCCAATTTTCTTCAGCAACAGAGGTTCTAAGGGCTTTTCGTAATAACACGATTGATGTTGCAGCACTCACATTGGATGAGGCGATGCAATTAGCGCAATATGATCCTGAGGTTGTTGTCTTCTATGTCGCCGATATTTCGGATGGTGCTGATGTGATTTTAGCAAGACCGGGTATCGATGAGGTTGCTGATCTTAAAGGAAGATCTATTGCGGCAGAGGCCTCTGCTTTGGGAGCCTTTGTTATCTCTCGGGCGCTTCAGCTCGGTAATACGGATAAGGAGCAGCTAAATATAGTGTCAATGACAGTTGATGAGTCAGTTGTTGCCTATGAGGATGGTCGTGTAGATTCGGTAGTAACCTTTGAGCCATACCGTACCCGACTTCTTCGCCAGGGAGCGAAAGAAATTTTTACCAGTAAAGAAATTCCAAATGAGATTGTTGATGTCCTTGTGACTAAGCGATCAATCATCGAAACGAAAGGAAATGCCTTACGTGACCTTACTCGGGGTTGGTTATTGGCTATTAACCTTATTAAAACCCAGCCTGAAATTGTGAATCCCTTAATTGCTAAAAGATTAGAGTTGGAATTAACAGAAGTTGATGCGGCTTTTGAGGGTTTGATTCTTCCGGATGCGATGCTAAATAAATCTATGTTGGGTGGCGATGAAGCATCGCTGCGTAAAGTTGCCGTCATGCTTGAAAGTGTTTTAAGGGAAAAAGAGCTTCTGAATCAGAATGTCAATGTTAATGGGCTGTTTGACGCTAGTTTGTTACCTAACTAAGCAATCATGAGTCTCCCTGGCCTTCGAGCGCTTTTACCTATTGTTGCTAGTCTATTAGCAATAAGTTTTGTCGCTATTGACTATCTGGTTATGTCCAAGCGGATAGAAAATAATGAGGCGAATTCAATTTTAGGTAACTTAAAGTTTACTGCAACTCAATTTCAGGGAAGTGTTAATCGCGCATTACGATCTAAAGATAAGGTGACTGTTAAGCAGTTATTGTTAGATCTTAATTATCTTCCGATGATGCAGGAAGCTTATTTAATAGATGAAAAGCATAGAATCATCTATGCCACGCAATTATCTAAAGTGAATAAGCCATTTAGTGGCTTGGCTATTGCAGGTGATGTTGACCTCCAAAAAACTACAGAATTTAAGAACGATCAGCTTTTCACTATAGAGTCGAGAGATATGGCATATGCGGTATATCCGATTGAAGGCCCTATAGGTGATGGGGGTGGCTCGGCGACACTGCGGCCAACGAGCTGGGCATTGGTCATCGTTTATGAATACGCTTATCAAATGAATAACCTAAAGAGCCAAATTCTTAGGTCAGCCTTAGAGAGTGGTAGTTTGATTTTAGGGGTTGTCTTATTGATGTCTCTTTTCTTCCACCTGTTTGTTAGTCGGCGTCTAGGCTATATGTTGAATGCAATTAATGCCTATTCAAATGATGATAAGACTATTCGATTGAATATCAGTGGTAATGATGAGTTAGCAAAGATTGGTCGGGCGGTGGATCGTTTAATTCGCAGTGTAGAAGAAAAACAAGATAGCCTTGAAAGCTCTCAAATAGAATTGGAGTCCCTCAATACTGAATTAAGTTTTCAGAAGCTAGCATTGGACGAACACTCAATTGTGTCTATGACTGATCACCGTGGTGCCATCATTTATGCCAATGATAAGTTTTGCAACATTAGTGGTTATTCGCGAGATGAACTTCTTGGAAGCACGCACAGGCTAATTAACTCTGGAGAGCATGATAGAGATTATTTTGTCAATCTTTGGTCGACTATTTCTTCAGGCAAGGTTTGGCAGGGCCAGATTAAAAATAAATCCAAGGATGGATCCTTTTATTGGGTAGAAAGTACCATTGTTCCTACACGTGATTCGGTGACAAATAAGTATCGGTATATTGCTATCCGTACTGATATAACCGCGGAGAAAACACTCAGTCAATCTCTGTTAGCGCTGCAAAAAAGAAATAGGCAGATGTATGGTGTTGTTGCGCATGAGTTACGTACACCGGTCTCAGCGATTGAAATGATGACGCACCATAACACTCAAGAGTGGCTTGAGGATAAGGAGCAAGTTGCGCAAGCTGCGAGCGATCTACTTCATAGTATCGATGACATGAAAATGTTGGTTAACCCAGAATTAAAGCGCGAAATTCATTGGGGCGACATTAGCGTGAATCAATTAAACAAATCTATAAATACAATGGTTGCTTCAGCTGTAGCTCTTAACAATATGGAGTATAAGCAAACTACTCGGTTGCCAAGCCCTTTAAAGGAACTCTGTTTCACTACGGATGCTTATCGTCTAAAAGCTTGTGTTACTAATTTAATTCGTAATGCTTGTCTTCATTCTGAGGGTTCAAGGGTGGAATGCATAACGGACTCTTTTGTTGATAGTGATGGCAATACGATTCTTCGTTGGATTATTTCTGATAACGGTAAAGGTATCTCAACGGAAGTCCAGAGGGTTATGTTTCAGCCTTTTGAACGCGGCATGACTCAGTCAGAGGGTACCGGGCTTGGGCTACACGTGGCTCAAAAATGGGTAGAAGATCTAGGTGGGAGTTTGAGCTTCAGAGCCCTGATGCCAGGAAGTGAATTCACACTCTCATTACCAATCAGGCATGCAAGTGATTTGGTTGCACCAAAATATGATGCGGCATTGGTTGACGATATCGAGCAGCAGGTGAAGGGTTTGAAGGTTCTATTCGTGGAGGATGACAATCTCATACAAATGGTAACGATAAAACTTTTGGGGCCGCTATTTGCTGCCTTTGATCTCGCTAAGGATGGTGAAGAAGGCCTTGAAATGGCCAAAGGTGGTTACGATCTTATTTTGACAGATTACTTCATGCCGAATATGACCGGAGTTGAAATGACAAAGAAGCTTCGGCAAGACGGTTACGTGGGGCCAATTATCAGCGTTACGGCTGCAACTATTGGCAGTGAGTCACAAGATTTACGAGATGCGGGGGTTGATGTTGTTTTAGCAAAACCTCTTGGCAAGACAGCTTTATTAAATGCAATCTCTGGCCTTGTTAAAGAGGGAAGATTATTACTTAGGGAGCAAAACCAGAGTGCTTGACTGGAATGAAATGCCGCTGATTTTTTCCAAAAGGCGTTTATAAAGTGTGGAAAGTAGCATCAAGTCGCTGATGTAATAGAAATCTAGAAGACTTAAAATTTTTTGATGGGTTTAAGAGAAATTGGTGCCCAGGAGAGGACTTGAACCTCCACGGCCTTGCGGCCACCAGCACCTGAA
>CAZEWM010000095.1:1834-3827 GCA_964516045.1 uncultured Gammaproteobacteria bacterium | reverse complement strand
GCAGAAGCAGGCGCTGCCTTTGGCAACGATACCGTTTACATGGAGAAGTTCTTGGAAAATCCTCGTCACGTGGAATTCCAGATTCTTGCTGACGAACATGGTAATGCCGTTCACCTAGGTGAGCGCGACTGCTCAATGCAACGCCGTCACCAAAAGGTGGTTGAGGAAGCCCCTGCTCCCGGCATCACACCTGAAATGCGTGCAGAAATTGGTGGTCGCTGTGCAAAAGCTTGCCAAGAAATCGGATACCGCGGTGCCGGCACCTTTGAATTTTTATTCGAAAACAATGAGTTTTACTTCATTGAAATGAATACTCGTGTTCAGGTTGAGCATCCCGTCACCGAGATGATTACTGGCGTCGACATTGTGAAAGAACAATTAGCGGTTGCTGGTGGCGGAAAGCTTGGCTTTACCCAAGATGACATAAAGATCACTGGCCATGCGATCGAATGTCGTATCAATGCCGAAGACCCTGATAACTTTATGCCTAGCCCTGGTCCCATCAATAAACTCCATTGGCCTGGCGGTCCTGGCGTTCGCGTGGACACCCATGTTTATGCGGGTTACAACGTTCCACCACACTATGACTCGATGATCGCCAAGTTGATCACCCATGGTTGTAGCCGCGATGTTGCGATTGCACGTATGCAAGGTGCATTGTCAGAAGCGGTAATTGATGGCATCAAAACCAACATTCCCTTACAACAACGCAACATGGATGACGCCAACTTCCAAATTGGCGGCGTGAATATCCACTACCTAGAAAAGAAACTCGGACTGAGTTAATCCACACAGGCAGCCGACAGGCTGCCTTGTTATTTCTACCTTTAAAAACCATGAGCTGGATTCAAACACACATCACCGTTGATAAAAGCCAAGCTGATCTCATCGAGCTTTTATTAGAACAACTCGATGCCCTGTCGATCACCTTAGGTGATGCCGGTGACGAGCCAATGCTCGAACCCGGCCCAGGCGAAACACCGCTGTGGCAAGCAACACGCATCACTGGCTTGTTTAGTGGCGATACCGACATGGATGAATTGCGTACGCATTTCAATCACGCACTCAAACGCGATATCAGCCAACACTTACACATAGAGCGTCTCGAAGATGAAGATTGGGAACGCAGCTGGCTTGATCGTTTTAAACCGATGCAATTTGGTCAACGCTTATGGATCTGCCCAAGCGGTCACACGGTAGATGCGCAAGATGCGGTGATTGTTGATCTCGACCCGGGGTTGGCTTTTGGTACCGGAACGCACCCCACCACGCGACTCTGTTTGCAGTGGCTCGATAGCGCTGACCTTAAAGGGAAAACCGTGATCGACTTCGGTTGCGGCTCTGGTGTACTCGCGATTGCTGCGCTGAAACTTGGCGCAGCAAAAGTGATCGGCGTTGATCACGATCCACAGGCAGTGATCGCCACCCGCGTTAATGCAAAAAACAACGGTGTGGCAGATCGCCTAGCGGTCTTTCACAGCCAAGAATGGCAGCCAGAAAAGGTCGATGTCGTCCTCGCCAATATCCTAGCCAATGTGTTGATCGAGTTGAGAGATCAGATCGAGCCATTAGTTAACGAGACGGGTGAACTAGTGTTATCAGGCATTTTGCAGGATCAAGCTGCCGGCGTGGAATCTGCGTATTCTGATGCACTCAAGTTCAGTCCAACGCGGTATGATGAAGGCTGGTCATTACTGCATGCTCAGCGAGCATCCTAATTAATTAAGGGAAATAGCGTGAAAACTCAGTGCCCTGCCTGCAAAGCTGTCACCGACGTTTCAACTGCCGATCTACGCGCAAGCTACGGCATGTACCGCTGCTCTCGCTGTTCACATGAATTTGATGCCTTTGAGCACGTGCACTCGCCGCTAGTCGATCGAATCGCTAAGAGCACCCCAAAACCCGTGCAAATCACAAAAGAGCCAGAAATCATTCAAGACGTTGCTGACGATATGCACAGCGATGATTCAGATGCGGCGATCATTGATGAATT
>CAZEWM010000095.1:0-1734 GCA_964516045.1 uncultured Gammaproteobacteria bacterium | reverse complement strand
TGTCATTAAGCTTCCGCAATTACGCCGATTTCGCCCAACGCGCTCCTCAGATGCAGCTTTCACTGATCGATAGCGTGAATAGCGTCTTACTCCGTCGCACCTTGGCGCCGAGTGAGTACTTACCTCGCGAAATAGACGCAGAAAAACTGATCGAACCCGGTCAAAAAATCGATATCCAACTCTCTATCGAAGACCCTGGTCCACAGGCGTCTGGCTTTACGATTGATTTCTTCTAAATTGGTCATTTTTTGACCAATTCTTCCTTGCTGATTTCGCTCATCAGCGTAAGATTGCACGCCTGCTGTATCTAACCCCTTTCTTTTCACTGCACGCGCGAGACCGCGAGGTACTGAGCACGATGAAAATCGGTTCTCATCAACTCGACAACAATCTGATTCTCGCGCCGATGGCAGGCGTTACCGATCGTCCTTTCCGACAGTTATGTCGTGCGCATGGCGCAGGTCTTTGTGTGTCCGAAATGGTCACCTCTGATGCTTCTTTATATGCCAGTCGTAAGACCGTTAAGCGTTTGGATCACGAAGGTGAAAGCGCACCTATCTCCGTGCAGATTGTGGGTAACGTTCCTGAAGTGATGGCCAGTGCGGCACAAGTCAATGTTGAGCATGGTGCTGACATCATCGATATCAACATGGGCTGCCCCAAAAAGAAGGTCTGTAAAGTCGCTGCTGGCTCTGCTCTGCTACAAGACGAACCGCTTGTCGCACATATTCTTGAAACTGTCGTTAATGCTGTTGATGTACCTGTCACCTTAAAGATTCGCACCGGCTGGGATCATGACAATCGCAATGGTGTTGCGATCGCAAAATTAGCTGAAGCTGCCGGCATTCAAGCCTTAGCGATTCATGGTCGCACGCGCGCCGATGGTTTTAGCGGTGATGCTGAATACGAAACGATCGCTGCGATTAAAGGTGCCGTAAAAATCCCAGTGATGGCCAATGGCGATATCACTGACCCAATAAAAGCAAAGCAGGTTCTCGAAAGCACCGGCGCTGACGCAATCATGATCGGTCGGGCTGCTCAAGGACGTCCGTGGATTTTTGAAGACATCGCGCATTATCTGGCAACCGGTGAACTGCTCGATGACCGAGATCCATTATGGATTCGTGATGTCTTACTTGGTCATTTAGATAACCTTTATGATTTCTATGGCGAAGAACATGGTGTGCGTATCGCGCGCAAACATATCGCGTGGTACAGCAAAGCTCAGGCAGGAAGCCCTGAGTTTCGCCGCCAAATTAATGATGCACAAACAGCGAAACGCCAGCATCAATTGATCTCTGACTACTTTCAACAACTCAAGCCCAGCACAGCTGCCGCTTAAGTTGGGACTTATTTATTGTGTGGAAAAGAAAACCAAGCGCCACGTTAAGCCATTTAGTGGCTGACGCCCTTGAAGACTATTTCGACAAACTCGATGGTGATGATCCAAGCGAGTTGTATAACTTTGTTTTAAGCGAAGTCGAAAAGCCCTTACTTGAAGCCACCTTGGATTACTGCGGTGGCAACCAAAGCAAAACCGCTCAGGTACTTGGCATTAGTCGTGCCACACTTCGCAAGAAACTTGCGCTTTATAAGATTGATTAACTTTTACTTTTACTTTTACAGCGTGTAAGTCATTACACATAAAAACACTTAAGGAACATCCATGCCTTCTATTACTCGTGCATTGATCAGCGTCTCTGATAAAACCGGCGTTGTAGAGTTTGCCCAAGC
>CAZEWM010000094.1:0-3856 GCA_964516045.1 uncultured Gammaproteobacteria bacterium | reverse complement strand
GACATGAAGTGGTTGAGATTCGTGAAGACGAAGATGATTTTATTGTCGTTGTGCGAGTTGGTGAGTCGGCATGAGTGAGCATTTAACAGCGCGTAAAAAAGCCACTCAACGTGTCTCTTTAGTCAGCGCAATCATTAATATCATTTTATCGATCGTGAAGCTCGTTGTGGGCTTCATATCGAATTCTGCTGCATTAATAGCTGACGGATTGCATTCGGTCTCTGATTTGTTATCGGATGCGCTCGTGTATTTCGTCGCACAACATGCACATGAAGAGCCAGACGAACAACACCCGTATGGACATGGTCGTTTTGAAACAGCAGCAACCTTAGCACTCGGTATTTTATTGGTACTTGTGGCCTTGGGTATTGCATGGGATGCGACCATTCATTTGCTCGATGACCATGTTGAAGCACCTGGACAGATTGCCTTATGGGCTGCCGCATTTTCGATTGCGGCGAATGAAGGCTTGTATTGGTACACCTTGGTTGTTGCCAAACAATACGATTCAGAATTATTAAAAGCTAACGCATGGCATCACCGTACAGATGCCATCTCATCGGTTGTTGTGTTGATCGGTGTTGGCGGCATGATGTTAGGTATCCCTTACCTTGATGCGATCGCTGCAATTTTAGTTGCGCTGATGATCTTAAAGATTGGTTGGTCTTTAGGTTGGGATGCGCTGCAAGAATTAGTCGACTCATCGCTTGATGCTGAATTGGTTGAGAAGGCGTACAGCATCATTAATAAGATCGACGGTGTTCGTTCGGTGCATATGTTGCGAACACGTCGACATGGCCCCACGGCTGCAGCCGATGTGCATGTGCAAGTCAGCCCGCGGTTGACCGTGTCGGAAGGCCACATGATTAGTCAGGTTGTGGAAGACCAGTTAAAGCGCGCGATTAAAGAGATTGAAGATGTGACGGTGCATATCGACCCAGAGGATGATGAAGAGGCGCCGCCAAACCGAAACCTGCCTTTGCGTGAAAAGGTCTTGGCCTATCTCGACCAACAATGGGCGGGCATGCTCGATGGGCATCACATCAATCTGCACTATCTTGCAGGCCGAATCGATATCGAGGTGATTTTGCCAATTATCAACTTCAGTTCGTTGGAGCAGGCCGAGGCCTTAAAGCAACAGTTACAGCAGGCGGTTTCGGATAATCCAGATTACCGTAGCGTCGAGCTTTTATACCGATAGGCACCAATTTGGTGCGCACAGGTGTCTGCACGCACCGGTTTTGTGCAAATGGCGACACGGATTGAATCAACGATGTTATTACAGTTGCCTTGTCAGTGTGCAGAAATTCAAAAATGATGCATAAAACCGGTGAAAAACGTTAATAAAGCGCACATTTTGCGCTAGTCTATGCGCTCTTTTCTGACCGCGATAAAAAAGCGCGGCTTAAAAAGTAGGTTGGCACAAAATCTGCCTACATAAATAAACATTTCGTCATGGCCTTTTCGATCGTCATGCACGACATCACTAACCATTACTTATAACCATTTACTGGAGAATCGAAATGGCGGCACAAGACGTCCTTAATATGATGAAGGACAACGAAGTTAAGTGGGTTGACTTCCGTTTCACTGACACCCGCGGTAAAGAACAGCACGTAACTGTTCCTGCGCACGAAATTAACGAAGATTTGTTTGCTGAAGGCAAGATGTTTGACGGTTCGTCAATCGCTGGCTGGAAAGGCATTAACGAGTCAGACATGATCTTGATGCCAGATGCTGATACTGCCGTTATGGATCTCTTCACTGATGAATCAACCATGAACTTGCGTTGTGACATCCTTGAGCCAGCAACAATGGAAGGTTACAACCGTGACCCACGTTCTGTTGCTAAGCGCGGCGAAGAGTACTTGAAGTCAACGGGTATCGCTGACACAGCATTCTTTGGTCCAGAGCCTGAGTTCTTCATCTTTGACGACGTACGTTGGAGTGCGGACATGTCAGGTTCGATGGTTAAGATAGATTCTGAAGAAGCGGCTTGGAACACTGACCGTGTATATGCAGACGGCAACACAGGTCACCGTCCTGGCGTTAAAGGTGGTTACTTCCCAGTGCCTCCAGTTGATTCATCACACGACTTGCGTGCAGCAATGTGTGGCGCAATGGAAGAGATGGGTGTACCAGTAGAAGTACATCACCACGAAGTAGCAACGGCTAACCAGTGTGAAATCGGTACTCGTTTCTCAACTTTGGTTGAGCGTGCTGACTGGGTTCAAATCCAGAAGTACTGTACTTGGAACGTAGCTCACGCTTACGGTAAGACAGCTACGTTTATGCCTAAGCCAATCGTTGGTGACAACGGTTCGGGCATGCACGTTCACCAGTCATTAGCGAAAGATGGCAAGAACTTGTTCTCAGGTGACTTGTACGGTGGTTTGTCTGAAACTGCGTTGTTCTACATCGGCGGTATCATCAAGCACGCACGTGCATTGAATGCATTCACTAACTCTTCAACCAACTCTTACAAGCGTTTGGTTCCAGGTTTCGAAGCACCTGTTATGTTGGCTTACTCAGCTCGTAACCGTTCTGCATCGATTCGTATTCCTTTCGTATCGAACCCTAAAGGTCGTCGTATCGAAGTGCGTTTCCCTGACCCAACAGCAAACCCATACTTTGCATTTACTGCAATGATGATGGCGGGCTTGGACGGCATCCAAAACAAGATCCACCCTGGTGATGCAGCGGACAAAGACTTGTACGACTTGGAGCCAGAAGAAGCAGCAGCAATCCCAACGGTTTGTCATAGCTTGGACCAAGCGTTGGAAGCATTGGATGCAGACCGCGACTTCCTGAAAGCTGGCGGTGTATTTGATGACGATTTGATTGATGGCTTCATCGCACTGAAGATGGAAGAGGTCACACGCATGCGTATGACAACTCACCCAGTCGAATTCGATATGTACTACAGCTTGTAATACCTAATCGAATCTTCGATATGAAAGCCCGCGGTTTCGGCCGCGGGTTTTTTTATGCCTGTTTGCACCAAACTGGTGCGCCACATGCTAGTCTAGTCAAGGGATACATCATTAAATCGGGCGCCAGCCCCTGAAAAACAAAGAGAAAGCCGGATGTTGGCGTGAGCCAAGTTGGCGCACTTATTGCTGAAGAAACACTATGGTTCTGTCGGATACCCAACACAACTCGCTTTTCGATCATCTGGCCGCTGCAATTGCGGTCTTTGATGCGCGCGGCAGAGTGCGGTACCTGAATCAGCCGGCCGAAGCTTTATTTGCGGTGAGCTCGAGTTATATCTTGGGTCAGCAGCTACCCTATTGGATTACCTTTGATCATCGCACCTTGGTGCAGTTATTGAACGAGCTAGCTGAGGGCGAAATCATCAGTCGTCGCGGTGTCGCACTCAATGCGGCAGACCAAAGTGCAAAGACGATCGATTATGTCTTCTCAACCTTTCATGATGATGACGAAGAAGGTTTGTTGGCTGTCATTGAGATGCAGCAGGTTGACCGTCAGTTGCGCATCACACGAGAGAATCAACTTAATTCACAGTTACTGACAACGCGTAATTTTGTTCGAGGCTTAGCACACGAAATAAAGAACCCATTGGGTGGTTTACGTGGCGCAGCACAATTGCTTGCGGCAGAACTGACCGATCCTGAATTGAGTGAATACACCGATGTGATTATTCAAGAAGCGGATCGACTTCAGGCGTTGGTTGATCGTGTGCTTGGTCCGAATAAACGACCAAACTTTACAGAGGTCAGCATTCACCAAGTGCTTGAGCGTGTTCGCTCGGTGATACTCGCGGATTCAAAAAATCGTGAGCTAAAAATTATTCGGGACTACGACCCGAGCATTCCCGAGATAGAAGGCGACTTGG
>CAZEWM010000093.1:0-3876 GCA_964516045.1 uncultured Gammaproteobacteria bacterium | reverse complement strand
ACTGATAACAAAAGTATTGTTGCCATCTTGGTTGAGCCCATCCAAGGCGAAGGCGGCATTCATGTGCCAGACGATAGCTATCTGCAAAAACTGCGCGAGATCTGTAACGAGCAAGAATGGTTACTGATGCTTGATGAAGTGCAGTGTGGCATGGGCCGTACCGGCAAGATGTTTGCGCATCAACATGCAGGTATCACACCTGACGTGATGAGCTTAGCTAAAGCGTTAGGTAATGGCGTACCGATTGGCGCCTGCTTAGCGCACGGCCAAGCGGCAGAACTTTTTGCGCCGGGTAACCACGGCACAACTTTTGGCGGCAATCCATTAGCTTCTGCAGCGGCCTTGGCTGTTTGTGAAACTATCGAGAAAGACAATCTTATCGAGCGTGCCGCTCTATTGGGCTCACAACTCCTTCAAGGCTTCAAAGCAGCTTTAGCGGATACCGCTGGTATTAAGGAAATTCGTGGTAAAGGCCTGATGGTCGGCATTGAGTTGGATCACGACTGCCCCGAGCTCGTGAAGCTAGCTCTTGAAGAAAAACTTTTGATCAATGTGACTGCAGGCAAAGTCATTCGTTTATTGCCGCCGTTGATCATGACCGATGATCAAGCGACAGAGCTCGTTGAAAAACTTTCACAACTGATTAAGCGCTATTTAGCTCAATAAGCTTCGCGCTCTTTTGTTATGAAAACACCAAGACATTTCCTTTCATTACTCGATCTTTCCTCTGCTGAACTTCAGGCAGTGATTGCTCGTGCGAGTGAATTAAAAAAACTTCAACACGCAGGCGAAACTCACGCGACTTTACAAGGTCGCGTTCTTGCGATGATTTTTGAAAAGTCATCAACACGCACTCGTGTTTCATTTGAAGCAGGCATGTCTCAGCTTGGCGGCTCTGCGATGTTCTTATCACCTAGCGATACGCAGCTAGGGCGTGGAGAACCAGTCGAAGACAGCGCACGTGTTATCTCTAGCATGGTTGACTGCGTCATGATTCGCACATTCGAACATGGGATGGTCGAAACCTTTGCCCAGCATTCCAGTGTGCCAGTGATTAATGGTCTTACCGACCTGCTACACCCCTGCCAACTTTTAGCTGATATGCAAACCTTTACCGAACATCGTGGTTCGATCAAAGGGAAAACTGTCACCTGGGTCGGTGATGGCAACAATATGTGTCACTCGTATATCAATGCAGCGCGCCAATTTGATTTCAATCTTCGCATTGCCTGTCCTGCCGGTTATGAGCCCGATGAGGCAATCGTGGATGCAGCTAAAGATCGCGTGACCTTGTTGCGTGATCCAATGGAAGCTGCAAGTGGCTCACACCTTGTAGTTACCGACACCTGGGTGAGTATGGGTCAAGAAGAAGAAAAGCGTGCGCGTGAAAAAATCTTTGGTAGCTTCAAAGTATCTAAAGCGATGATGCAAGAAGCTGACAAAGATGCTCTTTTTATGCACTGCTTACCTGCCTATCGCGGCATGGAAGTCGATGCAGATGTTTTAGATGCGCCAGATAGTGTTGTTTGGGATGAGGCAGAGAATCGTCTACATGCTCAAAAGGCACTCTTAGAGTTTCTCCTTAGATAAAAAATCTAAAAACTCCGCTACACTTCGTTGCATCAATATCCAATGTTTTGATCGCTAGTAGAGGATCGTTAACGCCATGAAGAAATATTTAATCGCCGCTTTGCTCATTGCTAGCTTCAGCAGCTTTGCGCAAGACGCTTACGTCACCGATAAATTTACCGTTGCTGTTCGCAGTGGCGAAGCAGCCGATTACCGTATTTTGCGCATGTTGCGTACCGGCACAAAAGTCGAAGTCATCTCACAAAACCGCGAAACCGGTTACAGCAAAATTCGCTTTAACAACGGTAAAGAAGGCTTTGTGCTTACCCGTCAGTTACTTGATGAGCCAATCGCACGAGATCGCTTAGCCGATCTTGAAAAAGAAATGGCCTTATTAAAAGGTGAACCTGATGAGCTAAAGAGCAAGCTAGCTGATGCCACTCAAAAAGCCACTCAATTTGAAAAATCATATAAAGCTGCTGAAGCACGTGCGCGTTCTGCTGAACAAGAGCTGGCAGCCTTTAAACGCATTTCATCCGATGCAGTGAGCGTTGCTGAAGAACGAAACAGCCTTCGCGAACAAGTTGCTGAACTGAATCGCGACCTAGCAGAAGCTAAGCAAGAAACCTTAGAACTTGAAAATAATGACACGCAACACTGGTTTTTGATCGGTGCGAGCGTTTTACTCGGTGGCATTATTCTTGGCTTAATTTTGCCGAACCTACGATCACGTCGACCTAAGCAATCTTGGGATAGCTTATAAGCAGACACAAAAAAGCCCGCCGAAGCGGGCTTTTTTATTGCCGAAGCAATCAGTTGTTCTGAATAACAATATTCGGGAACTTTGATGAGTAGTTCTTCGCTTGACGAGACAACTTAGCTGCTGCCTTACGCGCGATCTCGCGATAGATTTGAGAAGCACGTGCTTCAGGGTCAGCTACAACGGTTGGCTTACCTGAGTCAGCCTCTTCACGAATACGTAGCTCAAGTGGCAATGCACCCAGACACTGAACACCATAATCTTCCGCCATGCGCTTACCACCGCCATCACCGAAGATATGCTCTTCATGGCCACACTGTGAACAAATGTGAGTAGACATGTTCTCAACAACACCCAAGATAGGCACTTCAACCTTTTCGAACATTTTGAAGCCTTTACGCGCATCCAATAATGCGATGTCTTGTGGCGTGGTAACAATGATGGCACCAGCAACAGGCACTTTCTGCGCCAAGGTCAACTGAGTATCACCGGTACCTGGTGGTAAGTCGATGATCATGTAATCAAGGTCAGTCCATTGGGTGTCATTCAATAACTGCTCCAATGCCTGAGTCACCATTGGGCCACGCCAGATCATTGGCGTTTCTTCGTCAATCAAATAACCGATCGACATTGACTGAATGTTGTAGCTCACCATTGGCTCAAGGGTTTTGCCATCTTTAGATTCTGGCTTACCTGAAATACCCAACATACGTGGCTGAGATGGACCGTAGATATCAGCATCGAGAATACCCACAGTGGCACCCTCTGCTGCAAGCGCCAAGGCTAGATTTACAGAGGTGGTTGATTTACCTACACCACCTTTACCAGACGCTACCGCGATAATGTTCTTCACGTTATCAATTGGTTTCAGCGCCTTTTGAACTGAGTGCGCAGCGACCTTCCAAGAGAAGTTAACCGCACAGCTAGAAACACCATCAGCACCCTCAACAGCCGCTTTCACTGCAGCGACGGTATCTTGTTCGATTCCGTTAGCTGGGAAGCCAAGCTGCACATCGACGGTGACTTTGTCGCCATCGATTGCGATATTTTTGATGCAATTTGCAGATACCAAATCAGTATCTAAATGTGGTTCGATAAAACCTTTCAGCGCTGCTTCAACGCTCTCTTTGGTAATCTCAGCCATGTTCGGGAACTCCAGGTATGACACGCCGGGGCGGGTCGGAAAATTTTGATGCGCAATAGTAGCTTATCGCTCGCGATAAAGCCTTACCGAATTACTCGGATTTTGTGTGCTTGGTTAATGTAACGGCGCCGTGCGGCTTTTCAAGACCCCCCTACCGCATCACTGATCAGGTTTTTACTGACAGTCGCCGTCTTTTTTGATGGTTTGTGAAATAATGTGCGGCTAATTTCACACTCATTAACTGTGTTTTTCCTATGAGCAGCCCTAGCCGCAAAATTTTGATCACCAGCGCCCTGCCTTATGCCAATGGCTCTATTCACCTTGGCCATATGGTGGAGTACATCCAGACGGACATCTGGAGTCGCTTTCAAAAGCTGCAAGGACATGAGTGCTACTACGTTTG
>CAZEWM010000092.1:0-3978 GCA_964516045.1 uncultured Gammaproteobacteria bacterium | reverse complement strand
GCGGCGACTGAGCAGCTAAGCCAAGCGCAAAGTGTGGTGTTAACTGGTACCGACTGCCTGACCCTCACGTCAGATCGTCTTACTCAGCTTTATCAAGCCTTAGAAGATAATGATGCGGTGATTATTGGTGCTGAAGACGGGGGCTATGTTGCGCTCGGTTTAAAGCAACCGTCTGCTGCACTCTTTACGCAGTTTCCCTTTGGAAATGCTCAGGTTTATGAGAAGACGATTGATGCCATGCGCACACTTGATTGGCGTTATGTCGAGCTGGCGAAAACATGGGATGTGGATCGCCCTGGAGATATTCAAAGGTGGATCAAAGATGCGCTCCCACAAGGTGAAAATAGCTGGTATGAAGCGCTAAATGCTGTCAGCTAACTCTCTGTATCGCCACAGTTTAGAGGGGTACAATGCTTTCAAGAAGTTTTTTTGGATCGTGGTATGTCCAACACTGTTGAAGTAGTAAAAACGCTGCTGCAAGAGCGTCTCAATTTGGGTGATGCTGCATCAGCTTTAACCGCAGATAGTTTAATTATGGGTGTCATGCCTGAGTTTGACTCGATGGCGGTGGTGAATGTGATTGCCGGTTTAGAAGCGATTGTGGGTAAAACAATTGCTGATGATGAAATCACAACAGAAATGTTTGAAAGTGTTGGGTCTTTGGCTCATTTTATTGAGACCTATCAGGCTTAAAACGCTTAGGGGGAGTGGATGCGATTTTTGATGATCTTATGTGCCTTAGCGATGTCATCGCTAAGCATGGCAAACGAGCGCGAGATACCTAAAGCCGAGGATATTGTCACCAAGTATGCCGATCTTGGAGACCCGCAAGCGCAGTTTGTTCTTGCTCGAATGTACGCCGATGGTCGTGGTGTTCCAC
Organism: uncultured Gammaproteobacteria bacterium; assembly: GCA_964516045.1. Lineage (GTDB taxonomy): Bacteria > Pseudomonadota > Gammaproteobacteria > Chromatiales > Chromatiaceae > VMDJ01. Next base: position 3,098 of record CAZEWM010000092.1, on the reverse strand, counting down.
AAAGCGATGACTTGGCGATCATGTGGTACGAACGTTCTGCACGTGGTGGCTTTACTGAAGCGCAGCATCGTATGGGTACTAATCATCTTAAAGGTCGTTTTGGCTTGATCGAAGATCCAGGAGAGGCTTTCTCTTGGTACATCTTGGCGGCTGAGCGTGAACATAAAGTCTCACAGTATTACGTGGGCAACTTGATGCTTAAAGGTGAGGGTGTCGATCAGAATGTTGTTGAGGGGCTTAACTGGTTAGAACGTGCCGCTGAAAATAATTGTAAGCGTGCGAAAGCACGTTTGGGTCAGGTTTATGAACTAGGTATCGGCGGAATCCCTGTAGATAACACGATTGCAGTGGAATGGTATCTAAAAGCCGCTAAGCATGACATGTCCTTTGCGCAACGCGCTTTAGGTCGTCTTTACCGTAATGGTAAAGGTGTAGAGAAAAACACCACGGAAGCGGCAAAGTGGTATCGCTTGGCTGCAGAAAAGGGCAAGGTTGATGCTCAGTTAGCCTTGGCTGAAATGCTCGAGTCGGGCGAGGATGGTTTAGCACCCAATCAAACAGAAGCATCTTACTGGCGTCAGCGTGCGAACAATCGAGGATTTGCACCAGGTAAGTTGCACTGATCTTAGATAAGGAGACAGAGAATGCGTAAGTTATGGATGGCCAGTATGGCGTTAATTGCAGCACCCGTTATGGCATTTAATTTTGGTATGAGCGACCAAGGTGCCTCATTCGGTCCGAATAACTGGGGCAATGGCAATAATGGATGGAACAATGGTCCATCATTCGGTTGGGGTAACAACCGTAGTTGGGGCAATGGTCCGCAATCGAATTGGAATGGCTCAACGCCGCCGATGCAGTGGGGAACGCAAACAGCGCCTACCGCACCTGCACCACAAGCTGCGGCTCCAGCCCAGCAGCCACCAGTTACGGCCCCTCGTGGTGATCGCGGCATGAATATCGATCGTGATCAGACCATGAAGTTTGATCGTTCAACTTTCTCGTGGGGTAATGGCTGGAGCCCACGTACTGGAAGCGGTTGGGGTCCTAGCTGGAGCAATGGTCCTTCAATGAATATGATGCCGGGGTGGAATAATAATTATGCGCCTCGTTATCCTTACCCGCCTTCGCCTCAGCAGCGCCCAACTGCGCCACAGGCTAAATAAGCTAAAAGCCCGATCAGTGATCGGGCTTTTTTATGACTTTAGATTAATAACGTTTGTTGGTGTATCTCGCTGACTGAGTTTTTCTTTACGACGCCGCTTATCAATATACATATTGTTATCAGCGTGGCTAAGAAGTGCTGTCAGGGTGGTGCCGTGCGTACTGTAATGGGCTGATCCAAAACTTGCCTGCACAATCAGTCCATCCAGGGTATCTATGGGTCGTATGATTATATCGGATAGTTTTTCGATCATGTTTGATGGTGGTGGGCCTGAGTCGGTCAATTCAGATATCACAATAAACTCATCGCCACCGATGCGCGCAATGGTGTCAGATTCTCTAAGGTGTGATTGTAATCGACAGGCAATCTCCGTGAGAACCTTGTCGCCTATGTTGTGACCTTGTGTATCGTTGATCTCTTTGAAATTATTGAGATCAATATAAATCAGATGAAACCCACTGTGCTGACGCTTCGCTTGCGCAACGAGTTGGTGAAAACGATCGGTGAGTAGGCGGCGATTGGGCAGACTGGTGAGGTGATCGTAAAGCGCTAAATCACGATTTTTTTTGTGGCTGACCAAAAGGCGATTGACTAAGTAGGCAATCAATAGCGCAACGAGAATGCCAGTGACATCAAGCATGATGATGTTGGTTCTCGATGATGTTTGTTTTTCTCTAGTGCCGATGTACCAAGTTTCTGAAGGTAAGTTAACTTTTTTAAAATTATATTTCTCAGTATCACCTTCTAAGGTGCTGAAAAGGATTTCAGTTTGACCGATATTTGGATTGAAAATGTGCCATTGAACATCATAGTCTTTGGTATAGGTGTGTGAACTCAGATAGTTGGTTAGGTCTGAATGGTTAATTAGCAGAGAGGCGATACCCCAATACTCTTTAAGGCCGCTTTCTTCGTTAGTAAAGAAAACCGGGCGGCGCAGAATGAAGGCTTTACCCCCTTGTACAAGATCAACTGGGCCGGCGATATTGGGTTGGCGTTCGCGAATGAGACGTTCGACAGCATCTTTTTGTTTAGCATTTTTCATGTAATCCAAGCCTAAGGCTTTTTTATTCTCCTCGTACGGATAGACATGGGTAATGACATTCTCTTTTGCCAAACTCAGGCTGCGAATGAAAGGTGAAGCTTCAACCATGGCACTTGAAAAGCGCGAAAGTTGTTTTTGAGTGACCTCAGGTGTTGCTGCCACATAGGCAGAAAGGGCCGATGAAAAGGCCCAAATATTGGTGATTTCTCTTTCGAAATCAGTCGCAATTTCTTCGGCAACGTGCTCGGCATGTTCACGATCGAGCGATTTACGATTTTCTGATTCGTAGTTGTGAATTAATAACGTGAAGCCGACACCCGCGAGAAATGTCAGCAAGGTGAAGAGGTGGATGCGTAGCTTACTGTTCCAATGCTTTAGCAGGGTCATTGGTTGACGTCCTTGGTCTTTATTCTTAATTTATGTCAGTGACTCCCCATAACGTCGATTTTCAGAATTACTTAATATTTTTAGGAATTAAACGATTATTTTCGTCTAAGTTCTGTTACCTGATCAAAGCCAATCCCCCAGTTATCGGTGTTAACTTCGTCTATAACCACAACAGTGGTTGCAGGATTCTTATTCAGCACATCGACCAATAATTGGGTAGCGCCTTTGATAAGTGCATGTTTTTGCTCCTTGGTTACACCTTCGTCGGTAATTTTGATATTCACGTATGGCATGGTTTTGCTCCTTAGAATCAAAAACGGGGCCTGTTGGCCCCGCTGAGTTTGATGTCGAGTGACAATTATTTGTTTTCGCGATTCGCGATCAGATCATCTACGACACTTGGGTCTGCCAAGGTTGAGGTATCACCTAAACCATCGATCTCGTTTGCGGCGATCTTGCGCAGAATACGACGCATGATCTTGCCTGAACGGGTCTTTGGTAGGC
>CAZEWM010000091.1:0-4061 GCA_964516045.1 uncultured Gammaproteobacteria bacterium | reverse complement strand
CTACGACTTACTTGGCGGTGAAACCAAAGTTCGTGAGTTAGTCGATCGATTCTATAACTACATGGACTCGCTAAACGAGGTGTCTCACATCCGTGACATGCATGCCAAGTCATTGCGCGCCTCTCGAGAAAAACTATTTTTATTTTTAAGTGGCTGGTTAGGTGGACCCAATTTATATATTCAAAAGTATGGTCACCCTCGTTTGCGCATGCGCCACATGCCATTTGCAATTGATACCCAAGCCCGCGACCAATGGCTTCACTGCATGAATAAAGCACTTGATGATATGCAACTGGATGGTAGGTTAAGTGAGCACCTTAAACGTAGCTTTTATGCCACAGCAGATCACATGCGAAACAAAGCTGACCATCAGGCTAATGATCAGCTAACGATTGTGGGATCTGATCGGCTCAAATAATCCGTGTTCAATACCTTGGGGCTAGTATTAACGATCGAAAAGCCTAAACTCAAAGTATGAACGCGAAAGAATTCACTCAAAAACTATTTGGCAATACAGACTCAAAAAAATGGGGCGATGATCTTAAAGAGAGTCGTGAGCGCGCATCATTTATTGTTAACACTTTATCCAAAGAGCTTGGAAAGCGTGACTGGAATCTAGTCATGGATCTATATGTCGATATGGATATCTTCAGTGACGTACCAGAACATGAAGCTCATGCACTAATCGATCAATCACCTTACCCAATTAATCTTAAAAATATGCTGCACGAGCTGTTTATCTTTTACTCCGAACAGAAAAAGAAAATTACTGGCGAAAAAGATCTCGCGCAGTATCTGAGTTATATGTTCGACGCCTACTAGCAGGCAAAGAAAAAGCCCATCCGAAGATGGGCTTTTTTATTGATGGTGCGGGTACCCGGAGTCGAACCGGGACGGCCGTTAAGCCGAGGGATTTTAAGTCCCTTGTGTCTACCAATTTCACCATACCCGCAAACACGCGCTGCACTTTACCCTATCAAGCATCTCGATTAAATAAGCGATGCATATCAGGCAAGAAAAAACCCAAGAGAGATGACCCTCTTGGGTTCTTATCCACGATAAAGTGGAGGCGAGTGCCGGAGTCGAACCGGCCTACATGGATTTGCAATCCAGTCCATAGCCGCTTTGGTAACTCGCCATGTTTTCATTCAGCAGCTTTCCGGAGCCCCTGAATAAGAAACCCCGCTTGCGCGGGGTTGCTTAGATTTTGGAGCGGGAAACGAGATTCGAACTCGCGACCCCAACCTTGGCAAGGTTGTGCTCTACCAGCTGAGCTATTCCCGCCGAATGAGCGCGCTATTCTAGGGAAAAACGCTCTAGTGTCAAGCGTGATTTACCCTTTTCTCTTGCTTAATCTAGCTCGTCAGACGATAAGCTTGGCCAAGCTGCTTTGAGATAAACAATCATTGACCATAAGGTCAAAACAACCGAGATCAACAGCAAAGTGACACCGACGGTGTATACCGGAATGCCCCAAAGGTCATCACGATAAACCAAGAAACCTAACGCCAACATTTGCGCTGCCGTTTTAAATTTTCCGATCATCGAGACAGCAACTGTGGCACGCGCGCCAACTTCTGCCATCCATTCGCGCAACGCAGAGATAGTTATCTCACGGCCAATGATAACCATGACTGAGATGCCAATGACCAATTGAGGATCAGCAACAGCAATAGCAACCAGTGCAGTCGAGACCATCAATTTGTCTGCAACAGGGTCTAAGAAAGCACCTAGGGGGCTATGTAACTCAAAGCGTCGCGCCAAAAAGCCATCTAGCCAATCGGTAATCCCGGCTATGAACAAAATCACCGTGGCGATTAATCGCGCATGTTCAAAAGGCAAAAAGAACACAACAACAAATACCGGTATCAATACGATACGGAGTAAAGTGAGTAAGTTCGGCAGCTGTTGCAAGTTAAAGGTCATGCTTCACCATGAAATGCTTCATAAATTTCTTTTGCCAATGTCTTGCTAATGCCTTTGACTTTAGCAATATCTTCAATGCCCGCTTTGGATAATCCTTGTAGGCCACCAAAATATTTCAATATTCGCTGTCGACGCTTAGGTCCAACACCTGCGATCTCTTCAAGCGGCGATGCTTTTTTAGCCGCGGCTCGTCGAGCTCGATGTCCGGTGATCGCAAAACGATGCGCCTCATCTCGAATGTGTTGCACCAAATGTAACGCCGGCGAATGACTTGGCAGTATAAGTGGCAGATCATCACCCAACAAGAATAGGGTTTCTAAACCCGGTTTGCGATCCACACCTTTTGCTACACCTAGTAGTAATACATTAGTCACCCCAAGCTCCTGCATAACCTCGGATGCCGAGCTTAGCTGTCCTTTGCCACCATCGATGAGCAAAATATCGGGCATCTGCCCTTCACCATTTACCAAACGCTGATAGCGACGTGTTAAGGCTTGCTTCATTGCCGCGTAATCATCACCGGGCTGAATACCCTTGATATTAAAACGACGATAATCACGTTTATAAGGCTCTCCGTTCTCAAACACGACACAAGAGGCCACCGTTTGTTGGCCACTGGTATGACTGATATCAAAACACTCCATTCTGATGGGGGCTTCATCAAGCGCTAAGGCTTGCTGTAGAGCTTCTACTCGCTTTTGGCTGGATGCTGAAGTCGCCAAGCGCGCATCAACCGCCATTCGAGCATTCGTCTTGGCCATATCTAACCAGCGAGCGCGAGCCCCACGAGGAGCTGTAGTGAAGCTCACCTTACGACCAGCTTGCGTCGATAAGGCATCAATAAGTACATCGCTGTCATCCGGCATACAGCTGAGCAACAATTCATTTGGCGCAGTGCGATTGAGGTAATAACGCGCAATAAAGGCAGCCATCAATTCCTCAAGAGACTGACCATCTCCATTGCTAGGATAGAGTGTTTTATTACCCAGATTGTGGCCTTGGCGAATAAAGAAGATCTGCACGCAAGTAACACCAGCCTTTTCAGCTATTGCGACAATATCTAAGTCGCCACGCTCACCTGAGACATACTGGCGTTCTTGCACCGTTCTCAGCGCAGAGATTTGATCGCGTATCTTAGCGGCCTCTTCAAACTCGAGATTCTCAGAGGCGTTTTCCATCTTCACAATCCACTGGTCAACTATCTGTGATGCTTTGCCTTCTAGGAAAAGCTCAGATTCACGCACATCATCGGCATAACGCTCCTCAGAGATAAAACCCACACAAGGAGCTGTGCAGCGGCCAATTTGATATTGCAGGCAAGGGCGTGAGCGATTGTTGTAGTAACTGTCTTCACACTGCCGTACTGGAAATAGCTTTTGCAGCAACTTAAGGGTTTGTTTGACCGCGGTGCTACTTGGATAAGGACCAAAGAAACGCCCTTTCATGTCACGTGAGCCGCGGTAAAAACTCAAACGGGGATAGGCATCATTAGAGAGATAGATATAAGGATAACTTTTGTCATCGCGCAACAAGACGTTGTAACGTGGGCGATGTTCTTTGATCAGATTGTTCTCAAGGATTAAAGCTTCAGCTTCGGTATGTGTCACCGTGATCTGAATATCAGCAATCTGACTGACCATTGAAGCAATGCGTCGATTGTGTGAGCCAGTAAAGTACGTTGAGACACGATTACTCAAATTTTTCGCCTTACCCACATATAACACCTTTCCATCGGCATTAAGCATGCGATATACACCCGGACGAGAGGTTAAGGTTTTTAGAAAGGCTTTCGCATCAAACGCGTGGGTATCGCTCATCCACCCATTGTCGCGCGATTGCAAACACATGATCAAACATCTCGGGAGTTAAGCGTCCCGTTTGTGTGTTGTAACGGCTGCAATGATACGAATCGATTAGCGTTACACCCTCGCCTAACTCGTGTAATGCAGCATGGGCGAAGACATGGTCTTTTTGTTTAAGATTCATCGCGGCAATGATCGATTTATGGGCAATAGAGCCTAAAGCAAGCAATAAGAGCGGCTTAGAGATGACTTTTATCTCTTCTACCAAAAAATCACGGCAATTATTCACCTCTGCGCCAACGGGCTTATTTTGTGGCGGCAAGCACTTCACGG
>CAZEWM010000090.1:0-4087 GCA_964516045.1 uncultured Gammaproteobacteria bacterium | reverse complement strand
CCAATACCGATCGACCTAATCACCTTGCGCAAGAGGTTATTGATAACAGTGTCGACGAAGCGATGGCGGGTCATGCAAAAAAGATCGAAGTCACGCTGTTTAAAGATGGCTCAATTGAAGTGGCAGACGATGGCCGAGGTATGCCGGTAGATATCCACCCTGAGCAAGGCCTGTCTGGCGTTGAATTGATTCTGACCAAGCTACATGCTGGCGGTAAGTTTTCAAATGATAATTACCAGTTCTCAGGTGGTTTGCACGGTGTGGGTATTTCAGTCGTAAATGCCTTGTCTAAACATCTTGAGGTTTGGGTAAAACGCGGAGGCGAAGAATTCAATATCTCATTCGCTAACAGTGAAAAGCGATCTGAACTTGAAGTGGTTGGCAAAGTAGGTAAAGCCAATACCGGTACTCGCGTCCGCTTTTGGCCAGATCCCCAATTTTTTGATAGCCCAAAGTTCAGCGTAAAGCAGCTGCAGCATAATTTACGTGCGAAAGCGGTGTTATGTCCGGGCTTGGAAATTCATTTCCATCAAGAAGGGCAAAAAGACTCGGATGTCTGGTGTTATGCAGACGGCTTGCAAGATTATTTGATGGATGAGTTGCAAGGAGTAAGAACCTTGCCGGAAACGCCTTTTATTGGCGCGATGGCAGGTAATGCAGAAGCCGCTGATTGGGCTGTGTTGTGGCTACCAGAGGGCGGTGAATCAGTTGCTGAAAGTTATGTGAATCTAATCCCTACCGCTCAGGGAGGAACGCACGTTAATGGTTTGCGTACTGGTTTGACCGATGCGGTACGTGAGTTCTGTGAGTTCCGTAATTTATTACCCCGCGGTGTGAAGCTTGCGCCAGATGACGTTTGGAATAACGTGAGCTACATCTTGTCCGTGAAGTTGGCTGATCCTCAGTTCTCAGGACAAACCAAAGAACGTTTGTCATCACGAGAGTGCGCAGCGTTCGTTTCGGGCGTAGTAAAAGATTCGTTTGGCCTTTGGTTAAACCAACATACTGATTTGGGTGAGCAGATTGCTGAGCTTGCGATTAATGCAGCGCAAGCACGTCAGCGTGCAGGTAAAAAGGTTGCGCGTAAAAAGGTCAGCCAAGGCCCAGCTTTGCCAGGAAAGTTGGCAGATTGCTTATCAGATGATCAAGAACGCACTGAGTTGTTCCTGGTAGAGGGTGACTCTGCTGGCGGTTCTGCTAAGCAAGCTCGTGATAAAAATTTCCAAGCGATCATGCCGCTGCGCGGAAAGATTCTGAATACGTGGGAAGTTGATCCAACAGAAGTCTTAGCCTCGCAAGAGGTACACGATATTTCAGTGGCCATCGGTGTAGAGCCGGGTTCAGATGATCTATCCAAGCTGCGCTTTGGTAAGGTCTGTATCTTGGCCGATGCGGACTCAGACGGTGCGCACATTGCGACCTTATTATGTGCTTTATTTGTGCGCCACTTCCGTAAGTTGGTACAAGAAGGTCATGTGTATGTCGCCATGCCACCTTTGTATCGTATTGATGTGGGTAAAGAGGTTTATTACGCACTCGATGAATCAGAGCGCCAAGGTGTGCTGGATCGTATTGAAGCGGAAAAAATTCGCGGTAAGGTCTCAATTCAACGCTTTAAAGGCTTGGGTGAGATGAATCCAGCGCAATTGCGTGAAACTACCATTCATCCTGATACGCGTCGCTTGGTGCAATTAACCATTGATGCTGGGGATAACACCAACCGTATTTTGGATATGCTGCTAGCGAAGAAGCGAGCAGGGGATCGCAAAGCATGGCTACAAAAGAAAGGCGATTTGGCCGAGGTTTAAGCGGATTATGTTTAGGCCTGTTGATCAGCATTCAGGCCAGTGCCACACCGCTGCCTATTTTTGATGTGCATACCCATTACAAATGGGACCAAGAAGAAGTCACTACCCCTGAGCACGCCATAGAAATGCTCGATAAGGCCGGCGTTTCTCATGTGGTGGTTATCGGTACGCCCGCTGATAACGCTCTTAAACTTAAAAAGCTCGCCCCTGATCGCGTAATTACCTTTTGGAGCCCTTATCAATTTAGCGGCGACAAAATGGAGTGGCAGTTTAAAAAGAAAAATCTCGAGAAAGCGGAGCGTGATTTAGCGACAGGTCAATACCAGGGTATCGGCGAATTACATCTCTTAGGTGGCTTTTCTACTAAATGGAATAAAAGCCCTGTTATGGTCAAGCTGCTAGAGCTAGGTCTTAAGTACGATCTTCCTTTGATGGTGCATAACGAGTTCTCAAAGAATATTCCTTCAATTCGTTTATGTCGCGCTAATCCAGATAACCGTTTTTTGTTCGCACATGCTGGTGCCATTCTTGACCCGGGTGAGGTTGCTGAAATATTAGTGTCATGTCCGAATGTAATCATGGATTTAGCGGCACGAGATCCATGGCGTTATATCAGTCATCCGATAACGAATGATGAGGGGCGCCTGTTGCCTGATTGGGAAAAGTTGATTCTGAAGTATGACGATCGCTTTGTGATTGGTTCTGACACCGTATGGCCAGTTGACCGTCATTCGATGTGGGATGAGCCAGATAGTGGATGGCAAGAGTTGCCAAGATTTATCAATTTTCATCGACGGTGGTTAAGTTTCTTGCCAGAAAAGACACAAGTAAAACTGGCAACGCAGAATGCAGAGCGATTCTTTCGAGTTCATTGAGCTGACGCGCATCAAATGACCGCGAATTAGCACTTGTAGCTACGTTTGCTATCCTTAAACTGTTCCACATTGTTTCAGGAGTAAATAATGTTGCGACCTTTAGTCAGTCTGATTGCGCTGAGTTTATTTGTTATCTCTTCTAGTGCATTCGCTGACGCTCGAGGCGAAATGTTGTTTGGGCAACATTGTGCCGCGTGCCATCAGTTCGGCGGAAAGGGCGGTATAGGTCTTCCATTAACGCCTGAAAAGATGGATAACGTTGATGACCTCTATCTGATTCGTACTATCCAACTCGGTCGTCCTGGCCGCGTTATGCCGGCTTATACAGATTTCACTTTGGAAGATGTACGTTCTATCGTTGATTACATGCGATCTGCTTCGAATACCAAAAGTGTTGTTTTTGAGGCATCTCATTTAAGCGGCAGTCCTGATCGTGGTGAAGGTCTATATCGTCTGCATTGCGTAACATGTCACGCTGAAGATGGCTCGGGTGCTGGTGAGGGTACAGGTGTGACGCTATCCCGCCATCGTGGCTTTATGGTGATGCCGCCATCGATAACCAATCCAGGTTTTTTGGCCTCTGCTTCTGATCCGATCCTAGAATTTGCGATTAAGCATGGCCGAAAAGATTCTGGCATGTTGGGTTTTAAAGACGTTGGCTTGTTAGATGATCAGGGCGTGGCAGATATTGTTGCGTACATCCGATTGATGGGCTCAGATCAGCAGGTGGTGCCACCTTTGTCTGTAGATGAGCGGCCAACAGTTATGGTTGAATCCCCTTACGATTTTGATACCACGGTGAATAACGTAAAGCAGTCTTTGGTTGGTGCCAATTTTCGCATCTTCCCTGATCGTTATCTCGAACAAGGGTTGCTCGATGAATTTATGGTGAATAAACGTCAGGTTGGTATCCGCTTCTGTAATTTCAATGAACTCTATGGAATGCTCGCGATTGAGCCGCGTGTCGGAGTTGTATTGCCATGTCGTATTACGATTCTTGAGCAAGAAGATGGAAGCGTGTTACTGGTTGCACCCAATTTGAAAGTTGTTTCACGCTGGTTTAATAACGATAACCTTGTGCGCCTGTGGGCGGCCATGAATGAAGGATTAAATAGCATCATGGAAGAGGCATCATTATGAAAAAAGTTTTATTCATAGCTCTGTTTTTGCTCGTAAGTTCAACTCAAGCGATTACCAATGACATGATGATGTTGCGCATGAGTATCAAAGCGGATGTGGCTATTGAGTACCTAAAATCAGCCTTGGTACAGCGAGGCTATGCTATTGCGCATACGCAAAAGTGTGATGGTGGTATGCAAAGTTTTGGATATACCACTGACTTTTATCGTTCGATCTTTTTTGGCAAAGGTACTGAGGCGCGTGAAATCTCAAAAGCACATCCAG
>CAZEWM010000089.1:0-4131 GCA_964516045.1 uncultured Gammaproteobacteria bacterium | reverse complement strand
ATGCCAATGGGCAGCAGTGCGTCTCGGTGGTTAACGTGGTTGCGATACGCCCGATCGGATATCGCCCAACAAAAGGAACAGAGTAATGAGCGAAGAGAATGGCGTTTTAGATATGGACTTGAGCAGTGGTATTGCAGCTTTCGAAGCAAAACACTTTGGTACCGCCACCAGCTTGTTAGGCCCATTGGCGGATTCTGGTCATCCTGAAGCGCAATACCGCATGGCAATCATGGCGCAGAATGGTTTAGGTATGGTCGAGAATGAACTGCTTGCGTTTAAATATATGAAGTCAGCAGCAGAAGCTGGTATGGGCTTGGCACAACACGGCTTAGGCTTTATGTACATGCAAGGTGAGTGTGTTGAAAAGAATGCCGAGAAAGCGATCGAGTGGTTTTTAAAAGCCGCTGATCAAGGCTTCTTAGGTGCAATGACTACCATCGGCATGATGTACCGCGAAGGTAACGGTGTTGAGCGCGACGAAGAGAAAGCGCGCGAGTGGTTCCGTAAGGCCGGCTTCGACGATATGTAAAATGGGTTAAGCGCGACCTATCGCGCCTTTATCGACCCCTTCAAATGCGCGCACCTGGAAGTCATCTTCTGGGTGTTCGTGTTTTAGGACATCCGCTAAATGTTGCGCGATGTTTTCAACTGTAGACTCGGTATCAATCAAATAGCAATCAGACTTGGGTAGCTGCAACGCAAACGCGCCTTGTGCGCTGGTGTAAGCAAAACGGTAGTCGCCATCGGTTTCGTCGATCAGGTCTTCGCGCGTACCAATATAAATATCGCGCCAACGCGTTGCCCAGTGTGCTTCAAGTTCATTATCACGCTCACCGTTACGCAGTATCTCGATGCGCGAGCGATGACCATGCGCAATACGTTGGCAGTTGCCACAATGCAGCTTTAAGCCGTGGCTGTAGTGATAAAACGCACCGCTGATTTTTTCTGGCCACACATGAATCTGAATCGATAACACGTTGCTCGGCATTAAGGGCGTGAGGGTATCGATGATCTGTCGGCTAACCGTCTCAGGTGTGATCGTATCAGCGTGAATCAAAGTCACTGCATCGCTGGGACCGCAGTGAATAATTTTTTTGCCATTATTTAAGGTAAAGGTGAGGCATTCGCTGGCTTGTTGAAAAGCGGGGGAGCTATCAGGTATCAGTAACTTATGGTCAAACTGTTCATCGATCAGTTTCTTGGTGATCTTTTTCACATCACCAAAATCAAGCACCATGCCCTGAGCATCTAGGTCGCCTTGCAGCACGATATCCGCTTGCCAGCTTTCGCCGACCAAGCCGCGCTCGACATCCAGATAGGAAAAATCGAGAACCGTTAAACGTTGAACAAATAATTCAGACACGAACACACCCTAAATAAGAGCGCGCATGCTACCACGTCATAGCAGGAGTGAAAAAAGTCGCTTACGTGTGCAAACGTGCTGCTGGCTTTATTCCATCAAGTAGTTTTTGAAGACCATTGATATCAATCGGTTTGCTCGCATAACCATTCATGCCAACAGCTAAACAGGCTTCATCAACCTCATTTTGTGCATTAGCACTCAGTGCAATGATCGGTTGAGTAAAGCCGGTTTCACGTAATATGCGCGTTGTTTCGTAGCCATCAAGTTCGGGCATTTGTAAATCCATTAACACCAGATCAATGTCGTCTCGACTACCTACCAATCTGATGGCTTCTCGACCTGACTCGGCAGCGATCACAGAGTGCCCGAATTTTGCAAGAACGATATCCGCAACCATGCGATTAGTTTCGATATCATCAACCACCAAAATATTTAAGCCCTCAGCGGCAGGCGCAATGGGTGATGTGGGTGCAGATTCCTCGATAGACACCGCTTCTGCTGCAGCTAGTGATAGCGAGAGGGTAAAGCAAGTGCCTTTGCCCAGTTCACTTTCCACGCTGATCTGTCCATCAAGCAGCTTGGTGAGTTCATGCACAATCGAAAGGCCCAGGCCGGTACCACTGAATCGACGCGCATTGGATGTATCAACTTGGGTAAAGCGATCAAAGATCTTTGGTAGGTCTTTTTTGGCGATGCCTATGCCGGTGTCTTTTACTTTGAGTGTAAGGTTGACTTTGTTGCCGACTCGCTGAGTGCGGCAGCTTAAGGTGATGACGCCCTGCTCGGTAAACTTGATGGCATTACCAAGTAGGTTGGTAATGATCTGGCGTAAACGTAAGGGATCCGCCATGACCCATTGATCACAATTGATTTGTTCTTTGTTAAGGCTTAAGCCTTTAGCTTGTGCGCGTGGTGTGAACAGTGACACTGAGTCGCGACATAATTGAGCGATGTTGAATGCCTCAGGTGCTAGCACAAGCTGGCCGCTTTGTATCTTATTAAGATCCAGAATCTCATTGAGCATGTTAGTAAAAGTGACAGCTGAGCGATGGACTAAACCCATTTGTTCAGAGGTCTCTTGAGTGAGCTCGGGCGAATCTTTTAGCACAGAAGTGATACCTAAAATGGCATTGACTGGCGTGCGTAGCTCGTGACTCATGGTGGCTAAGAAGTTGGTTTTAGCTTCGTTCGCACGTTCGGCATTAACTTTAGCCTTCTCGAGCTGTTGTTCGCGGTTTTTTACGAGGTGATACAAGCCGCTAGCGATCAACAATAAGCCTAAGATGATGCCGATACCTGACATGATGATCTCGTTGAAATGATGTTCGAGATAACCTTTTTGTGGAAATAAAAGGCGTGCATTTTCATCAAGTTTAGAGTGAGAAATGTCGTATGCAAAAAGCTCGCGATCGTCGTACACATATTCGAATAAACTATCCGTGTTGATCGACGGTAGGGTGTCTTGTTGGTAGCTCGCAATGAAATCCGTTGCCATTTTACCCATGGCGCTTGCCGATACCATGTAGCCACCAATAGCACCTTCGCCAACCATCGGTTCCCAGAAGGAAAAGATAGGTGCATTGTTTTTATGATCTAACACTCTTAGGGCATCAGCCGGAGTGTAGACAGCGCCGTTACTGTCTCGTTGTACGATCAGGTAATAAATAGCCTCGTTAGCGGGGATTTTACTGATGATCTCTGACATGTCATTCAGGTCTTCATCAAGGTAGTAGTTAAAAGGTACGCCAGGGTTAAGTTCAGTTACGGCTTGTTGAAAAAGTGTGGCACGTTCGGCGCCAAATTTTGAATTTCGATCACCAAACACATGCACTTTGCTTGGGTTATACACGTTAAGCATGGTGTCGATTGACTGCTGATAACGTTGAGCAACGCGTATTAGCGAACGGTTTTCGCTTATCTCGACGATATCACTCGTCCCGGTGCTGTTTTGCGAGAAGAAGATGCGCTTAGCAAAGGGTAAAAAATCCGGCTGTTTATCAAGGGCCCTTTGCATTGAAGACACGTCGGTGACGATGTAATCAATTTGGCGACCGTCGAGTTTTTTAGCCAAAAACTTAAGCTGTTCATCAATCGACACTCCACTCAATGAACGATGCATGGAAGACGAGATTTCACTGACCGTGAATTGGTTTCGGTGATCGTTTAAACCTTGTATAAATCCAGCCCGAAACCTTTGATGCCATTCTAAAGGGGCTTGTTCCCCCATGATGTGTAATACCGTGATGTGTTCGGAATCTGGTGTCGTCAGTTTCGGTGAATTGCTTGGTTGCTTTGCTGCATGTACAGCACAGACGAAGAACAGCGCGCAAACCAGAAGTGCACGGTAAAAAATTGAAGTTAAGGGCGCTGAAAAAGGCATGTCGCGTTCCTTGCTACTAAAAATGTGCGTGATGAATTCCACATCACTAATCTAATTTTAGGGGTTCAAGTCATTGATTGCAAACGCTCTTTATTGTGCACTGCAACAAATTGGGGTTTATCCCCGAGGTGTGGTCCAACCGTATGGGCTTGGGTCCACAATGGTGTTGCGCTGCAATATGACATCGCTCATCAAGCGTGCTGAAGCGGCGCCGAGTACCACGCCATTCCGGAATTGCCCTGCGTTGATATAGAGTTGCGCGATTTCGGGATGCTGCGCGATATAGGGGACACCAGCCGGTGAGCTAGGGCGTAAACCCGACCAATGCTTCACCAGAGGTGCATTTTTTAAGATGGGGAAGCGCTCGGTGACAATCTCGAATAACTCA
>CAZEWM010000088.1:0-4209 GCA_964516045.1 uncultured Gammaproteobacteria bacterium | reverse complement strand
CAAGATCTTCTAGCGAGCCCACCTTACTGGTGGCGTGTCGTGATAACGCCAATGGGATATCTTCTGCATAGAGACCATGCCCGTTATCGATAATACGCAGGGTCTTAACACCACCCTGCATCACCTCGACATCAATCTTAGAGGCACCCGCATCCAAACTGTTCTCAACCAGCTCTTTGACTACAGACGCAGGACGCTCAACCACTTCGCCAGCAGCGATTTGGTTAACGAGAAAAGATGGGAGTGCATGAATTCGATTCGGCATGCTGTGCATTCTGCCATGGGGCGCGAAGCCATTCAGCAAAAAGCCCGCTTAGCGGGCTTACAGATTAACTTTGCGGGATATGCAGTACCTGT
Source organism: uncultured Gammaproteobacteria bacterium (assembly GCA_964516045.1). Lineage (GTDB taxonomy): Bacteria > Pseudomonadota > Gammaproteobacteria > Chromatiales > Chromatiaceae > VMDJ01. The sequence goes on along the minus strand of CAZEWM010000088.1, from coordinate 3,852 downwards.
CCGATGCGGATACGTCGCGCATCAGAGATCCGATTGTGCGACTTCAGATCATTCAAGCTGACCTCATAACGATTAGCGATCTCTGACAAGGTATCCCCTCGAGAAATCACATGTTGCTTAGGCTTACCCTCAAGCACTTGCTGAGCAATCTTGGTATCGGGTGGAGGTGTTTCTTCAAAATAAGCACGCACCCCTTTAACGATCGACTTAGCCACCTTCTCTTGGTGCTTACCGTTGGTTAAGCGACGCGCCTCGTTAGGGTTCGAGATAAATCCAGTCTCAACCAACATCGATGGAATGTCCGGTGACTTCAACACCATAAAGCCCGCATTCTGAACACGACGACTGTGCATTTTGCCAATCTTATCTAGCTCTTGATGAACCTTCTCAGCTGCTTTGTAGCTCGCCTCTTGAGAACCCGTTCGTGAAAGATCTAACAACGTCTTTGCCACATCATCCGACACATCACTGATCGCGACACCACCTGCCAGGTCAGAGGCGTTTTCACGATTGGCTAACCAACGTGCCATCTCTGAGCTAGCGCCACGATTCGATACCACGAAGACCGATGCACCATGTACATGGCTTTTACGGAAAGCATCCGCATGAATCGAAACAAACAAGTCAGCTTCATGTTCACGCGCAATTTGGGTGCGCTTACGCAACGGGACATAGTAGTCACCCGAACGGATGAGCACTGCACGCATACCCGGTTGCGCATCAATCAGTCGTTTAACACGACGTGCAATTTGCAGAGTCACGTGCTTTTCGCGCGCTTTACCACGGAGACCGATCGCACCCGGATCTTTCCCACCATGACCTGCATCCACCGCGACCACCACATCGCGTAATTCTTTTTTCGGCTCAGCAACCTTTTTTGGCGCCTCGGCGACAATGGCATCCGAACTCAGATCCATCACAACGCGATGACCTTCTGAACCTTTCGGCGCCAATTTGAAACTTTTTTCACTGACCGCTGCCGTCAGATCTAAGACCACACGCACGCTGCCATCATTGCGCTCTGCAAAACGCACATTGCGCAGCAAAGGAGACTCTGACGCCGATGGCGCAAAGCTCTTTGCCACTCGACTTTTCTCAAAGTCGACGACCAAGCGGTCAGGATTTTTCAGGGTGAAGCTTTTATAGGTGGCTGTGTCGCTCAAATCGAACACAAGGCGTGTCTTTTGCGCATCTGTGCTCACACGCAATTGCTCTAACTGCGCTGCGTTAACACACCCAAACAGTGCTAAACCTATGATTGTGAACAAAAAAGTTCGCATCAGTATCACTGGAACTGCTTCCACTCCCCTTCAGATACTGAAAAATTAGCATAAGATTTAAAAAAATGTCAAAAAAAACCGTTAGATAGCTCACTTTTCTCGAAACTCATCGAGATATCAAACAGAAAGTCTTGAAAGAATCTCGCGGCCCTTATAGGTATTAGCTTGCAGACGAATCTGCCGCCCAGGTTCCTGATAAGCCAAAAAACACTCGATATCAGCTACTGGCAACCAGTCACCAGCCCGCTCTGGCCATTCGATCAACATCAATGACTCATCTGCCAACATTTCACGAAGACCCAAAAATTCGAGCTCTTCTGGATCGCCCAATCGATACAAATCCAGATGATAGGTCACCGGCGCAACATGCTCATAAGGTTCAATCAGGGTATAGGTTGGGCTTTTCACGTTACCCTGATGACCCAAACCCTGAATCACGCCGCGCACAAAGGTGGTTTTACCCGCACCTAAATTGCCGTGCAGAAAAACTAAAGCACTCTGCTTTATCGCTTGCGCAAACTGCTGCCCAAAAGCGATCTGCGCTTGCTCATCAACTAAAGACCATTCACTCACGAATTAACCACTGCACGTAATTGTGCGATGACATCACTTGCCGTCATGCCACGCTCACCTTGTTCAGCTGCGCGATCTGCAGCAACTGAATGTACTAACGCGCCATATTGTGCCGCGTCATCTATCTCGAAACCCTGCGCAATTAATGCAGCAATCACACCACTGAGCACATCACCCATACCACCTGATGCCATACCCGGGTTTCCGGCATCAATCACAGCAGGTGGCTTTTGCTGAACGCCCTGCACCACCGTACCAGCGCCTTTCAGAACCACGGTCGCCGAAGTCGCTTGGTGAAGCTGTAGCGCAGAAGCAAAACGATCGGCATTGATCTCGGCTGATGACACACCCAACAAACGCGCCGCCTCACCAGGATGCGGCGTGATCACACACGGTCTATTGAGCATAACCACGTTTTGGCTCAACAAATTCAAAGCATCGGCATCCATCACGAGCGGCTTTTGACTATGCATAGCTGCTTTAAACATCAGCTGCGACCAATCACCTTGACCCAAGCCAGGCCCAATCACCACCACATCTGCAAGCTCAATCAATGACATCAAATCATCAACTGTGTCAATAACGTGCGCCATGACCTCTGGGTAACGTGCATTCAACGCAGCAACCGACTGAGCAAAGCTCGCCACACTGACCAAACCTGCGCCAGATCGCAAAGCAGCCGCAGCGGCTAAAACAATCGCGCCAGACATACCTGCAGCACCACCAATAAGTAACACATGCCCCATGTCACCTTTGTGGTTCACACGAGAGCATGGTGTAAAGACATGTTCCAGAGCAGCGCTATCCAAGCGTCGAGAGGACAAAATACTCGACGCAAAAACCGGCGCAGGAATCGATAAGGCATCGTAAATCACTTCACCTGCATACTCAGGCCCAGCGCCGGTAAATAAGCCTTGCTTCAAACCTACAAAGCAGCAGGTTAGATCCGCTTTCACTGCAGGACCCAAACAACGCCCAGTATCCGAACAAAGACCACTCGGCACATCCATCGCGATCACTTTGCCTGAGGCACGGTTGATCAGCTCAACTGCTTTGGCAAACTCACCACTAATCTCACGCTGCAAACCAACACCCAATAGCGCATCAACGATGACATCAGCAGGCGGAATCTCGCACGGCAGTTGATTGATATGGCCCAGCTCAAGCCATTGCTTGAGCGCATCTTGTGCCACCTCACCTCGCGGAACATCAACCACCGCTATAACTGAGACCTGCCAACCCGCTCGCGCAGCTAACGCAGCAAAGACATAACCATCGCCCCCGTTATTCCCCGGACCACAAAACACCACGGCACTTTTTGCCTTCGGGTAACGCGCTTGAACAGCAGCAAACGTAGCTTCAGCCGCACGCCGCATCAATAAAGCTGACGGCAGCCCAAATTGTTCAATCGCCAAACGATCAAATTTCTGCACTTGCTCAGCTCGATAAAGCGCTTGAGGCAGTCGATCGGTTTTTGGCATCGCGCGGTAAGGCATCGGTTAAAGTATCTCTATGCAATCTCGTGACGACATCGACTTCAGCGCACTGGCAGCAACCCTAAAGCAATGGGGTCGCGAGTTAGGCTTTGATGCCGTCGGCATCACTGATACTGAACTGACTGAAGCCGAAAGTCACCTGCACAATTGGCTATCAAAAGACTTTCATGGCGAAATGTCATGGATGCAATCGCATGGCAGCAAGCGCACTCACCCAGAACAGCTCGTCGAAGGCACCTTACGCGTAATCAGTGTGCGAATGAATTATTTACCTGATGAGCCCGACCCAACATATCTACTTGAAGAGCCAACGCAAGCCTTCATCTCTCGTTATGCACTCGGTCGTGATTACCACAAGGTGCTTCGCCAACGTTTACAAAAACTCGCTGATAAAGTCACTGATCATATTGGCCCCTTTGGTTATCGCGCCTTTGTCGATTCAGCGCCGGTGATGGAAAAAGCACTCGCCGAAAAAGCTGGCTTAGGCTGGATTGGAAAACACA
>CAZEWM010000087.1:0-4245 GCA_964516045.1 uncultured Gammaproteobacteria bacterium | reverse complement strand
GGTAATGATCTGACCCAGTTTAAGCATTGGTATAACTATGCGGGCACGCCAAAGGTTTCGGTGAAGACGCATTACGATGCACAGGCGAAAACCTACGCATTGACAATTTCCCAGTCATTGGATGTCAAACCCACCGAGGCGAAGGCGCCGGCTTTTCATATTCCTTTCGCGATGGGTTTGTTAGATCAGCAAGGTAATGATCTTGATCTGACATGGAAGGATAAAACGTCTGTTAATGGCACCTTGATGCTTGAGCTTAAGGCTGAGCATGAAGCCTTCACCTTCCATGGAATCGAGCATGAACCTGTGCCTAGCTTCTTGCGTGGTTTTAGCGCGCCAGTGCGTTTGGAGTATGACTACACCGACGAGCAGCTGTTGCATTTGATGGCATTTGATTCGGATGGTTTCGCGCGTTGGGATGCGGCACAAACATTGTGGACCAAACATCTGTTGGCGTTCGTTAAGGAACATCAAGCAGGTCGTCCAATGCAGCTTGAGTCGACCATCATCGATGCACTGAGAAAAATGCTAGCGGATACCGAGGGCAAAGAGGCGCTGATTGCCGAAGTGCTGAGCTTGCCAAGCTTTGGTTATCTGTGTGATCTGATGGATGTGGTTGATGTCGATGCGTTGATGGCAGCGTTAGATGCGATGCGACATTTCATTGCTCATGATTTAGCCAGTGAGTTCGAAGGTTTGTACGTCAAGCTGACGCAATCTGAGATGGCGTTAACGCCAGAGGCGATGGCTAAGCGCTCACTGCGTAACACCTTGCTGCGCTATTTGGCGGTATATGGTGAAGATAAGTATCTAGAGCTTGCGCATGACCAATATCAGCAGCAGGCCAACATGACTGATGTAATGACGGCCATGAGCTGTCTTGCAGATAGCACCCATGCTAAGCGAAATGATGTGCTGAATGATTTTGCGCAACGTTGGGCTGCTGATGCGTTAGTTATGGATAAATGGTTTGCCGTACAGGCCTCTGCAGATCGTGCTGATGTGCTAGATCAGGTTAAGGCACTGCAGTCGCATACGGCCTTTTCAATGAAGAACCCGAACAAAGTACGTTCTTTGATTGGTGCTTTTGTGAATGCTAACCCACGCGCATTCCATGCGGCGGATGGTTCCGGCTATGAGTTCTTGGTTGATAATGTGTTGGTCTTGGATAAAACCAATCCGCAGATAGCGGCGCGTTTATTACGCACGATGTCGCGTTGGCAGCGTTATGATGCCAAGCGTCAGGCGTTGATGAAGTCGGGTCTGCAGCGGATTAAAAATGCGGATGTTTCGCGTGATGTGTTTGAGATTGCAGCAACCAGCTTAGGGTGAATGACCAAGTCACCGCGCCTGATAGTTCGCGGCTAACTGCGTAGAGTGCGCAAAGTTTTAAAGAGAAGTAATTATGAAATCGTTATGTCTTGTAGCACACGGTAGTCGACGCCAAGCCTCAAATGATGAAGTTCGCGAGGTGGCAGCGCGTTTAGCAGAGAAAGCCGCTGGTCAATTCGGTCATGTGGATTGTGGCTTTCTTGAGCTTGCTGAGCCTTCAATTCCAGATGGAATTCAACGTTGCATCGATGCCGGTGCAACCGAAGTTGTGGTTGTGCCGTATTTTTTATCCGCGGGCCGTCACGTATCTGAGGACATTCCAGCGGAAGTTGAAAAGAAGATTACTGAACATCCCGATGTGGCAATCCGTATCTCGGCGTATTTGGGTGGGGCAGAGCAGATAACTGATTTGTTAATGCAGTCTGCGGATCATTGTCGTTTTTGTACCGATCCTGAAAACTGCCATATCAGTAAGTGTAGTGTTTCGATTCGCGGCGCCCACTAGCGGTTTGATTGCGACGAAGCGTACGTTGAGTACACAGGGCTTCGACCTTCCAGCTCAATCCTTCTAGCGGGATCTCTGGGTACATATCATTTAGCGCAACAAGGCGTTCTCCCTTGTCGTCTTTAAGGTATAGACGGAACCAGCGGGTGTCTTCGACCATGGCCATGATGTACATGCCAGACTCACAGACATTTTTGGGCTCTAGTGTGATCACGCAGCTATCCGGGAACTCCGGCTCCATGCTGTCCCCAAGGACTTGCAGGGCAAACGGTTCTGATTCGCTACACGAATTATCACTACCAAATTCATCTGAGCTCATGGCGCATCTCTATAGAGGTGGGTTTGATATGCTTGGCTGAACAATTGCTCAGTCAACGCTGAAATTAAAGGCTAATTCTATCATGGTGCAGATCACCAAAGATTCACCGCAAGTCCATAAAGATCGTCGGGATTGGTACAACCTACGCAGTATGCTGCCTTTTTTATGGGAGTTTCGTGGGCGCGCTTTATTCGCCTTGAGCTGCCTGGTGTTATCGAAGGCGGCGAATGTCGGTGTGCCGATTGTGCTGAAGGACATCATTGAGCATTTCGAGCAAGCCAAGACGCAAGAATTAGCTCTGATTCTGCCCGTTTCATTACTTGTGGCATACGGCATTTTGAAACTCAGTTCGAGCTTGTTTAATGAGTTGCGCGACGTGGTGTTTGCCAAGGTGCGTTATCGCGCTATGCGCCGACTTTCGACGCGCGTTCTCGATCATCTGCATAAGTTGTCACTTCGTTTTCATTTGGAGCGTAAGACCGGTGCGGTGAGTCGTGACCTTGAGCGAGGTACGCGTTCGGTTAGCCAGATACTTAACTACATGGCATTCAGCATCATTCCGATCGTGGTGGAATTTGGCTTAGTGGCATTTGTGCTGCTGACTCAATATGACCCAATCTTTACCATCGCGATCTTTGGGTCGATTGGTTTATACATGCTATTCACCTTTGCGATCACGGAGTGGCGAATGGATTTTCGTCATCATATGAACAAGCTCGACTCGCAAGGTAACTCGATTGCCTTTGATAGTTTAATTAACTACGAAACGGTTAAGTACTTTGGTAACGAGAAGCTAGAGCTCAAGCGTTACGACGAAACGCTCACCGACTGGGAGCATTGGGCAGTGCGTAGTCAAAGTTCAATGTCGATGTTGAATTTTGGTCAGGGAGCCATCATTGCGCTAGGTGTCACGCTGGTTATGGTGTTAGCAGCAGATCAAGTGGCGACCGGTAAGATGGGTATTGGCGACCTCGTGTTGGTGAATGCCTTCTTGCTGCAGTTATTTATACCCTTGGGTTTTCTCGGCATTGTGTATCGCCAGATAAAGTACTCACTGGCAGATATGGATCTGATTTTTAAACTGCTCGATACGCCGCCTGAGGTAAGTGATAAAGATGATGCGACTGAGCTGAGTGTGACGCGAGGTGAGATTGCGTTTAAGCATGTCGACTTTGGTTATACCGATCAGCGACAAATTGTTTTTGATCTTAATTTTACGATTGCGCCAGGTAAAAAGTTTGCAGTAGTCGGCCATAGTGGTGCTGGTAAATCGACCTTGTCTCGTTTGCTTTATCGTTTCTACGATGTGAATCAAGGTGAAATCACGATTGATGATCAATCGATTGCGACAGTCACGCAAGACAGTTTGCGTCAAGCAATTGGTATCGTGCCGCAAGATACGGTTCTATTTAATGACACCATTTTTTACAACATTGCTTATGGTCGACCAGGCGCTACGCGCGAAGAAGTGATTCGTGCAGCCGAGTTGGCGCATATCAAAGACTTTGTAAATGAGTTACCAGACGGTTGGGATAGCGTAGTCGGTGAGCGTGGTCTTAAGCTCTCCGGTGGTGAGAAGCAGCGTGTCGCGATTGCTCGCGCGATTCTGAAACGTCCTCAGATACTGATCTTTGATGAAGCAACCTCATCCTTAGATAGCCAAACTGAATTGGCGATTAATAAAACCTTGGCATCGGTTGCGGAGAATCACACCACCTTGGTGATTGCGCATCGTCTTTCTACGATTGTGGATGCTGATCGTATTTTGGTGATGGAAAAGGGCCGTATTGTTGAAAGTGGTACGCATGCGGAACTGATGGCTTTAGCGGGGCAGTATCGCGATATGTGGGAGCTGCAGCGCCAAGAGCGTGAACAAGAAGAGCAGGCGGGAAATGACGCTTGATCAGGTGTTAAGTCGATCTTATCTCGTCGGTGGCGCGGTGCGTGATGAGCTACTAGGGCTTGAGGTTCATGAGCGTGACTGGGTTGTGGTTGGTTGTACTGAAGACGAAATGCTCTCAGCAGGCTTTACGCGCTTAGATCCTGAGTTCCCTGTTTTCCTGCACCCTGAAACAAAAGAAGAATATGC
>CAZEWM010000086.1:0-4251 GCA_964516045.1 uncultured Gammaproteobacteria bacterium | reverse complement strand
AGGCATAGGTCACATCAGCTCGACCTGGCGCCATCTCATGCGCTTTACCAAAAGCTTCTAGCGATTCATCGAATCGCTCTTGCGATAAGAGCAGTCGCGCATAACTGAGTTGTAGCGATACATTTTTTGCATCACGCTTAAGGCCGGCTTTTACGATCGCTTCCGCTTGCGGCTTTCGATCGGTTGCGCCAAGCACGCGGACTAACAACACCCGAGCATCATTCGCATCGGGATCCTGCTCGATAGCTTGCTGCAGAAAGTTTTCAGCGGCTTGATATTCACGGTGTGATACGTGTGCCAATCCAAGCGCATACGAGGCCGCACTGGTTGCCGGATAATTTTTGGCTACTGTACTGATGACCTGAAGCGCTGCTGCATCTTTCTCGCCATTCAGAGCAGCAACCATCGCCAATAAGCCATCTTCTTGCTTGGCATTAAGCAACTTCACCATCGCATCAAATTGAGGAACGGCTAAATCGGCATTACCTTCCCTGACATGCAAGGTGCCCAGAAGCTGACGTGCTTGAACATGATTCGGTGCCAGCTCGACCCAGCGCTTGGCTGAACTTAACGCTTCTGGCCAGCGGCTTTTAAAGGTTGCAATACGCGCAGCTCGTTCGGCAAAGTGAGGCTCGTCAAAGGTTGTACTCAGCAATTGGTACTTCGGCAAAGATTCGTCAAAGAACCCCTGCCTTGCACCCACCTCAGCAACTAAGGCGTCGTATAACGTCTCACCAGTAAAAACGAGCTCGGCTCGTTCAGGCTCTGCAAAAAGCGGGGCGTCTGTCACAACCGTTTTCTCAGGCACGCTTTGGCATGCGCTGAGCAGATATGACGCACCGAGAACAACAGAAAAGATAGGGATTAACTTCACCGCTATAGAGTAGCTGATCAGTTTGCGCCTAGCAGCATGAATTGCCTTAAAAACAAGCGTGGATGAGCTGAACAGCTTATGCCAAACTTGCATTCAAGCCTTTGATAAATCAAAATTTCCGCCCTTTTCGACCCATCGCCTCTGCGTGGAGCTGTATTTAAGATGTCTTTGTTTGCCGTTGGCCTCAATCATAAGACCGCACCTGTTGCGATCCGCGAGCGCCTGACATTTGGACCAGACATCGTGGTGGGCGCTCTTCGTAGCTTGCGCGAACAGCCAGGCGTACATGAAGCTGTCATCTTATCGACCTGTAATCGCACCGAGCTGTATTGCTCCGCAGAAGAAGATGCGATCCAAGGTGTTCGTGAATGGATGGGTGACTTTCACGGTCTCGCGTTAAGCGATATTTCAAATTATCTCTATCAGCATGCCGATGATGATGCCGTAGGCCACCTGTTATGTGTTTCAAGTGGTTTGGATTCGCTCATCCTGGGTGAGCCACAAATTCTTGGCCAAGTAAAAGATGCTTACCACACGGCATCAACAGCAGGTCATACCGGCAAGATTCTTGAGCGCTTATTTCAACATGCGTTTAACACCGCCAAACAAGTGCGCACGGATACCGCGATTGGTGACAGCCCAGTCTCTGTCGCTTTTGCTGCCGTTAGCTTGGCACGTCAGATCTTTACCGATCTATCTAAACAAACTGCATTACTGATTGGTGCTGGCGAAACCGTCGAGCTTGCTGCGCGTCATTTGCATCAACTCGGCATTGGTAATCTCATTATTGCGAATCGCACAGTCTCACGCGCAAAAGATCTCGCCGACGAATTCGGCGGCACACCTGCATCGATTACTGAGCTTTCAACTCAATTACCCAAAGCGGACATCGTGATTGCATCAACCGCAAGCCCACTACCTATCTTAGGCAAAGGCACGGTTGAGCGCGCATTAAAAGCACGCCGCAACAAACCAATCTTCATGGTCGATATCGCGGTACCTCGTGACATCGAGCCTGAAGTCAGTAACTTGCGTGATGTGTACCTCTATACAGTCGATGACTTGCAAGAAGTTATTCAAGAGAATTTAAAATCTCGCCAAGAAGCTGCTGAGCAAGCGCGCGAGATCATTGGTTTTCAAGTTGGTGAGTTCCGTGATTGGTTAGGCTCACTTGATGCAATAGATTTAATCCAAGACTTCCGCTCAACTGCAGAAGCCGCACGCGATGAAGTACTGGAAAAAACACTGCGCATGTTGGAGTCAGGCAAAGACCCTGAAGAGGCAGCGCAATATCTTGCTCACACCTTAACCAATCGTTTGCTTCATGCACCTTGCCAGCAACTTCGTGCCGCTGGCAGCGCAGGCCAGCATGACATTTTGGAAGCAGCGTCGACGTTGTTCCAACTCCCTGCCAATAAAAAAACAGATTAGCTTCCATCATGAAAGACAGTATTCGTCGCAAGCTCGAGACGATCTCGGAGCGCTTCGGTGAGATCACTGCGTTGCTCGCAGAACCCGAAACCCAAAACGACAACAATCAATTCCGATCATTGAGCCAAGAGTATGCTCAGCTCGATCCTATTGTGTCGACGTATCAAAAGTATGTTGGCTATGAACAAGAGATCGAAGCGGCTGAAGAGATGATGTCTGACCCTGAGATGGCAGAGCTTGCTGAGGAAAGTCTTGATGAAGCCAAAGAGAATCTTAAGGACCTATTACCCGAGCTACAAAAGCTTCTGCTGCCAAAAGACCCTAATGACGATAAAAATATTTTCTTAGAAGTTCGTGCAGGCACCGGTGGCGCTGAAGCGGCATTGTTCTCTGGCGACTTGCTACGTATGTACAGCCGTTACGCAGAGATCAAAGGTTGGCGCACTGAAATCATTAGCGAGAGCGTTGGTGAGCACGGTGGTTATAAAGAAGTCGTCGCGCGCATTATTGGCCAAGGTGTGTATTCGCATCTGAAATTTGAATCAGGTGCACATCGCGTGCAACGTGTACCGGAAACTGAATCACAAGGTCGCGTTCACACCTCAGCCTGTACTGTTGCGATTTTGCCTGAAGCTGATGAAGCAGCAGCGATTGAAATCAATGCGGCTGATTTACGCATCGATACGTATCGTGCATCTGGCGCTGGTGGTCAGCACGTTAACAAGACCGACTCAGCGGTGCGCTTGACTCACTTACCCACCGGCGTTGTTGTGGAGTGCCAAGATGAACGCTCACAACACAAGAACAAAGCTCGAGCGATGTCGCTATTAGCTTCTAAGCTAAAAGCGGCTGCAGATGCCGAAGTACATCAAGCGGAATCGGCAGCGCGTAAGTTACAAGTGGGCAGCGGTGATCGCTCTGAGCGTATCCGTACCTATAACTTTCCGCAAAATCGTGTGACCGACCATCGCATCAATCTTACGCTATATAAGTTAGATGAGATCTTGATGGGTCATGCCGACCAAGTGGTTGAGCCACTGATGCATGAATATCAAGCTGAACTGCTCGCCTCATTGAACGAAATCTCATGAGCACCGTCAGTGAGGCGCTCGACTGGGCAACAGAGCAACTCAACGAATCTGATGATGCCCGACTCGATAGCCAAGTCCTACTTGCTTATGCACTGAACGTTTCTCGCACCTGGTTATTTACCTGGCCAGACAAGGCACTCGATGGCGCCATACTAACTGCCTTCAGTGCATTAATTGATGAACGTAAAAGCGGCACACCAATCGCGTATATCACCGGTTATCGTGACTTTTGGTCACTGCGTTTAAAGGTCACACCAGATACCTTAATCCCACGTGCAGACACTGAACTGTTAGTTGAGACAGCGCTCACCTTAAAGAATGTTGAAAAGCCGTGTGATGTGATCGACCTTGGCACAGGTACCGGCGCGATAGCCTTATCGCTTGCGAACGAATGCCCTAGTTGGCGCATCACCGCGACTGATATCCACCCAAAAACTTTAGCGGTGGCCAAAGAAAACGCTACAACGCTTGAATTAGCTGTGAGTTTTAAAGAATCTGCATGGTTTGATGCTATCAGCGATCATTTCGACTTAATTATCAGTAACCCACCCTATATCGAATCGGATGATCCTCATCTGCAACAAGGTGATCTTCGCTTTGAACCCGCCGGCGCACTTGCATCAGGCAAAGATGGATTGGATGACATTCGACTGTTGGTTAAACAAGCACTCAAGCATCTAAAAAAAGACGGCTACCTGTTGTTAGAGCATGGCTATCAACAAGCCGAAGCAGTACGTAACTTGATGGCAGAGGCTGGGTATGTCGATATCGAAACGCATCAAGACATTGAGGACCGTGATCGAGTCACCCTAGGGAAAATACCTACTTGACCCATGGGTATTCGAGGTCGACACT
>CAZEWM010000085.1:0-4347 GCA_964516045.1 uncultured Gammaproteobacteria bacterium | reverse complement strand
ACTTGGTCTTTAGGGTCAAACTCGAAGTCCAACCAAGAACCACGGTAAGGAATCACGCGCGCTGAGAACAGCAACTTACCTGAAGAGTGCGTCTTACCTTTATCGTGATCGAAGAACACGCCAGGTGAACGGTGCAACTGAGAAACGATAACACGCTCAGTACCGTTGATGATGAAGGTGCCGTTATCAGTCATGAGTGGCAATTCACCCATGTAGATTTCTTGGTCCTTCACTTCTTTAATTGACTTAGAGCCAGCTGGTGCATCTCTATCGTAGATGACCAAGCGAACCATCACGCGCAAAGGCGCTGCAAAGGTTGCGCCGCGCAACTGACACTCACGCTCATCAAAGGTTGGCTCGCCTAAGCGGTAGCTCACATACTCCAATGCCGCACTGCCAGAGTAACTGACAATTGGGAACACTGACTGAAACGCAGCATGCAGACCGTTATTAATACGATCAGCAATAGGCGTATCAGCCTGTAGGAATTCACGGTAAGACTCAATTTGAGTCGCCAGCAAGAACGGCACTTCTAGAATGCTCGAACGCTTGCCGAAGTCTTTACGAATACGCTTCTTCTCGGTGAACGAATAGGCCATGTTCGCCTTCCCTCATCTTCTTCGCTAAATGATGCAGCTTCTTTTGAAAGCTACCCAAACCTGATTACTCAGACCTGTTGTGTATGGAAATTTTCAAGCAAATCGCTCAGTGCGATCTCCTTGAAAACATCCAGCCCCGCACAAACGGGAAAAGGCCGACGGTCAAAAGACCGCCAGCCTGATCGTCAGATGACGCTTATAAAACCCAAGGATTACTTGAGCTCTACAGTTGCGCCAGCTTCTTCTAGCTGCTTCTTAGCTTCTTCAGCGTCAGCTTTTGATGCGCCTTCCTTAACGGTAGTTGGTGCACCTTCAACTGCGTCCTTAGCTTCTTTCAAGCCAAGACCAGTGATGCCACGTACAGCTTTGATAACTGCAACTTTGTTAGCGCCAGCGCCAGTCAAGACTACGTCGAACTCAGTCTTTTCTTCTGCTGCAGCGCCTGCATCACCAGCGCCTGGTGCTGCTACTGCAACTGCTGCTGCCGCGCTTACACCAAACTTCTCTTCCATTGCTTCGATCAACTCAACAACATCCATTACAGACATGTTCGCAATCGCTTCTAAGATATCTTCTTTAGACATCGTGTCACTCCAAAAATTAAAAATTAAAAAAACAAAAAGGGATTACCAAAGGCCGCCTTCTTAGGCTTCCTTCGCGTCGCGAATTGCTGCAACAGTGCGGACCAACTTGCCTGGTACTTCGTTCAGCGTCTGTGCCAACTTGGTGATCGGTGCTTGCATCACCGACATCAACATTGAAACAGCCTGATCGTAAGTAGGCATCTTCGCGAGCACGTCGAGTTGAGATGCATCCAACTTCTTACCACCAATGGCAAGCATGGTTACTTTCAACTTGTCGTGACCCTTTGCAAAGTCCTTGATCACACGGCCAGCAGCACCTGGATCTTCCTGAGAGAACGCAAGGATCAGAGGACCAGTAAGGCCGTCTGCGATACATTCAAACTCAGTTCCTTCAACCGCACGCTTCGCTAGAGTGTTCTTGACTACACGCAAGTAAACGCCTTGGTTACGTGCATTCACACGCAACTCAGTTAGCTCACTTACTGTTAAGCCACGATACTCAGCTGCAACTGCAGAGAAAGCACCATTTGCTACTTCAGCAACTTCGGCGACGATGGCTTGTTTTTGCTCGAAATTGAGTGCCAAAGTCGTCACCTCCCATAACGCGGGAATTTCTTCCCGTTAAACACCTGAGAACTTTTGTTCCCGTTAAACAATCAACAACACCTGTTGTTAACTGGTCGGTGCACCGCTAGCGGAGTATTCCGTTTCGCGGAGCGCCTATCTGCGTAGGAAATTAAGCCCGAGGGCACCTACGGTCTTTGATAGCGAGGACCGAAGTCCGCGCCCACAAAGTTCTTGTTGAGAGCTTGCGCTCTCGAATTTTTTAGTTGAGCTTCAGAGAAGCTTGATCAACTGTCAGGCCTGGACCCATAGTTGAAGACACAGTGATCTTCTTCAGGTACACACCTTTCGCTGAGCTAGGCTTCAGCTTTTTCAACTCGTTCAACAACGCTTCTAAGTTCTCAGTCAACGCTGCTGGCTCAAAGCCAACCTTGCCGATTGATGCATGAACGATGCCTGACTTATCTGTACGGAAACGTGCTTGGCCTGACTTAGCGTTAGATACCGCAGTCGCCACATCAGCCGTTACGGTGCCAACCTTAGGGTTAGGCATCAAACCACGTGGGCCAAGGATGGTACCGAGTGCACCAACAACACGCATTGCATCTGGAGACGCGATCACCACGTCAAAATCCATCATGCCTTTCTTCACGTCTTCAGCGAGGTCATCCATACCAACGATGTCTGCGCCTGCAGCCTTAGCCGCTTCAGCGTTTTCACCTTGAGTGAATACCGCAACACGTACGTCTTTACCGGTACCTGCAGGAAGAATCGCAGAACCACGAACCACCTGATCAGATTTACGAGGATCAACGCCTAGGTTAATAGATACGTCAACGCTCTCTTTGAACTTAGTTGTAGAAAGCTCATTCAACAATGCGAATGCGTCAGCAACGCCGTATTGCTTACCTTCTTCAACTTTCTCGTTAATTGCCTTTTGGCGCTTAGATAGCTTAGCCATTACTCAACACCCTCAACATTCAAACCCATGCTGCGCGCAGTACCCGCAATGGTGCGTACCGCTGCGTCCATATCTGCTGCAGTCAAATCAGCATCTTTGGTCTTAGCAATTTCTTCGAGCTGTGCACGAGTCACAGTACCAACCTTCTCGGTATTAGGACGGCCAGAACCGCTCTTAATACCCGCTGCCTTCTTCAAAAGAATCGCTGCTGGCGTTGTCTTGGTAACGAAAGTGAATGACTTGTCGCTGTAAACAGTAATCACTACTGGCACAGGAAGGTCTTTTTCGATGTCCTGAGTTTGCGCGTTAAACGCCTTACAGAACTCCATGATGTTCACGCCGTGCTGACCCAAAGCAGGACCAACAGGAGGTGAAGGGTTAGCCGATTGGGCTTTAACCTGAAGCTTAATATAAGCGTCGATTTTCTTTGCCATAAAGCACCTCTGTTTGGGTAATAGCGATCAGGACTTTCACCTGACCTCCCCGGTTATGTGCCGCCTAAGCGACACGAAAAATTAGGTTTTCTCGACCTGACCAAATTCCAGATCGACTGGGGTAGAGCGACCGAAGATCGAAACAGACACCTTCAGGCGACTCTTTTCGTAATCCACTTCTTCTACCGAGCCATTGAAGTCGTTGAACGGACCATCGGTCACGCGGACCACTTCGCCCGGCTCGAACAACACCTTTGGCTTTGGCTTATCAACACCGTCTTGCATACGATTCAAGATCTGGTCAGCTTCACGATCAGTGATCGGAGCTGGACGGTCACCTGTACCGCCGATAAAGCCCATAACCTTTGGCACATCTTTTACCAAGTGCCATGCCTCGTCGGTCATTTCCATTTGAACCAAGACATAGCCCGGGAAGAACTTACGCTCGCTGCGACGCTGCGTACCACCGCGCATCTCAACCACTTCTTCCGTTGGCACCAAAATGTCACCAAACAATTCTTGTACACCTGCGCGCTCGATACGCTCTTCAAGCGAACGTTTTACCGTTGCTTCAAAGCCCGAGTACGCGTGCACTACATACCAGCGTTTAGACATGATTAACCCTGCCCTGTTGCATAACGAACCAACATGAACAGCAACGAATCAACTGCCCACAAGAAAAGTGCCGTTAACAACACCGCAATGCCAATAATCAGCAACGTTTGCAAAGTCTCTTGGCGGGTAGGCCAAACAACCTTACGGACCTCAGTGCGCGCATCGGTGCTAAAGCGCCAAATTCTGCGACCCTTATTGGTCTGAACTGCAACAAACACAGCAGCTGCAACCACAGCCAACAAACCCAATAAGCGGATATACGTTGGTTGTGCTTCAAAGTAGTAAAAGCCGTAGATACCACCAGCCAACATCGCGAACGAGAGTGCGAGTTTGACGGTATCCAATGGCGATGACGCTTCGTTGCTAACTTCTGTACTCATTTATCTGCCGAAAGTGGCAGGCCAAGAGGGACTCGAACCCCCGACCTGCGGTTTTGGAAACCGCTGCTCTACCAATTGAGCTATTGGCCTAGAAAACACGAACGAGCCAACCCCTTTTGAGGGCGGCTCGTCGACCTTTTTTGTACCTATCGATTACTCAATAATCTTGGCAACCACACCGGCGCCAACGGTACGACCACCTTCACGGAT
>CAZEWM010000084.1:0-4373 GCA_964516045.1 uncultured Gammaproteobacteria bacterium | reverse complement strand
GACGATTCCAGTGATAACGTGACCTTAAAGAATCATCTGCAAGAGGCTCGCTGGTTTATTAACAGCCTGTTGAGTCGGAATGAGACCTTATTGAAAGTCGCGAACTGCATCTTAGAGTTCCAACAAGGCTTCTTTGACCACGGCGAAGAGGCAATGCGTCCACTCGTACTTCGCGATGTTGCCGAAAAGGTCGAAATGCACGAATCCACAATCTCTCGTGTGACCACGCAAAAGTACATGCACACTCCGCGTGGCACCTTTGAATTCAAATATTTCTTCTCGAGTCACGTCAGCACGGCTGAAGGTGGCGAGGCCTCTTCGACTGCGATTCGCGCACTGATCAAAAAATTGATTGCTGCAGAAACGCCAAAGAAGCCGTTATCTGATAACAAGATCGCTGCCATTCTCGACGACCAAGGCATCAAGGTTGCCCGTCGGACCGTAGCGAAATACCGAGAAGCGATGGCCATTCCGCCATCTAACGAACGCAAACGTCTAGCCTAGATAGACGCAACAACCAAGGAGAAGCACATGCAACTCAATATCACTGGTCACCACATCGACATCACCGATTCAATGCGCGCTTACGTAGAAGAAAAAATCACCAAACTCGAGCGACACTTCGACCATGTGACGAACGTGCACGTCATCCTCACCGTAGAAAAAAATGAGCAAAAGGCAGAGGCCACTGTCCACGTTTCGGGCAATGACATCTTCGCCGATGCAAGCAATGACGACATGTACGCGGCTATCGATGCCTTGATCGACAAGCTTGACCGCCAGGTCATCAAGCACAAGGAAAAGGTGCAAAGCCACCGCGGTGCAGGACATCGTGAAATGGCGGGAACAGAGGAGTAAACTCCGCACATCATCATCGTGGCTCTGACTTCAGAGCCACACTTTTTAGTACAGACCATCATGCTTGACGAACGTTTTATAAACCTCGATGCGATTCGCCTTAATGACGATTCCTCAAGTAAAAAGCGCGTGCTTGAACAAGCCGCAAAGCTACTTTCCCGAAACGACCCTGAGCTTGCCAACGACATCTTTGATCGCTTGTTAGAGCGCGAACGATTGGGGTCAACGGGTCTTGCTGGCGGCGTTGCTCTCCCCCATGCCCGCATGTCCGGTATCGAAAATACGCGTGGCGCCTTTATTCGACTTGATGAGGGTGTTGATTTTGATGCACTCGATCAACAACCGGTGGATCTCATTTTTGCTTTGATGGTGCCGGAAGATGCACCGGATACCCATCTACAAATCTTGGCCAAGCTCGCTGCACTCTTTGGTGATGCCGCTAAAGCCGACGCATTAAGAAAAGCTTCCCCAGAAGGCGCGCTCGATCTGCTGCAACATGTCGATGCATAAAACCTCGATTACTGTTGGTGAGCTATTTCGCGATTTAGAAGAGCGTCTCGATTTAAAACTTATCGCCGGCGAATCAGGTCTTGAGCGATCACTTGCGGCAGAAGATCTCGATCCCAACAGTTTTATCATCGCAGGTCCGCTCAATTTCATTCATCCGAATTACATTCAAGTGATTGGTCGAGCCGAGCGCGACTACTTGCAAGCACCCGAGCGCGACATGGAACGCGCGATGACGCAACTGTTCCAACGCCCCACTCGCGCTGTGATACTCACCGACGGCATCAGCCCAAACGATGACCTACTCCAAGGCGCCGCAGAGTCTGGCATCGCACTGTTTACCTCATCGATCACCGCACGAATCGCGCTCGACCACCTGCAACACTACGCCTCACTCAACCTCTCTGATCGCACCACCTTGCACGGGGTGTTTCTCGAAGTCTTGGGCATGGGGGTACTGATCACCGGAGAGGCAGCGGTTGGCAAGAGTGAATTAGCGCTCGAATTGATCACTAACGGCAGTCGCTTGATCGCCGATGATGCACCAGAGTTCACTCGCATCGCACCCGAGATCGTCAGTGGTCGCTGTCCAGAACTACTACGCGATTTACTCGAAGTTCGCGGCTTAGGTGTGTTGAACATACGCGCCATGTTCGGCGCTAACGCCATCAAACAAAACAAGTTTTTACGCTTAATCGTTCACCTCAAACGGATGGACGAAAGCGAGATCAAATCGATGCCGCGTTTAGAGATGTCTCAAGACACGCGTGACGTACTCGGCGTCGAGATCGCTCAAGTAACACTGCCGGTTGCCGCAGGTAGAAACCTTGGTGTCTTGGTCGAAGCGGCTGTACGCAATCATCTGCTCAAACTTGAAGGCAATGATGCGACTCAGCTACTGATCGAACGTCAAGAAGCTAGCATGCAACAAAGCGACGATTGACCTTCTGATTAATTAGTCGCCTAATACACCTCATTATGCAGAGACACCGGCGATAATGGACACCTCGGTTTATAAACTCACCCTTGTGACTGGCCTATCAGGCGCAGGAAAAAGTGTGGCGCTCGCAACACTCGAAGATAACGGTTACAACTGTATCGATAATCTACCTCTTAATTTGTTGCCCTCACTGGCCTCAGAAATTCAATCAGCTAATTACCAATGGCAACATACCGCGGTTGGTATCGATGCGCGCTCGCATGACGAAAGCTTTGAAAAAGTGCCACTGCTACTTGATGCAATTAAGTCGGACAAACTGACTGTCGAAATTATCTATCTCGAGGCGGATAACGAGATCCTGCTGAAACGTTTTAGTGAAACGCGCCGTCGTCATCCGCTAACCGATCACGATACCGATCTTGAATCCGCCATTAATGAAGAGCGCGAACTCCTTTCACCGCTGACCCAAATCGCCGACCTGACTATCAACACCAGTAAAACCACGTTGCATCAATTGCGTCGCCTACTGAGCGATCGCGTGACTGATCGTGATTCCGCTGAGATGTCAGTACTCATCAAATCATTTGGCTTTAAGCACGGCATGCCAGCGAATGCTGACTTCATGTTTGATATGCGCTGCTTACCCAATCCACATTGGGATCCCGACTTACGCCCCATGACTGGTCGCGATAAACCAGTCGCTGACTTCTTAGAAAAAGACGAGCGCGTACAAGAGATGTATAAACAGCTCGAAAGCATGATCGCTAACTGGACACCTTGCTTTGCACTTGAGGGTCGCAGCTACTTAACCTTCGCTATCGGTTGCACCGGTGGTCAACACCGTTCGGTTTACATGGTCGAACGCTTAGGCAAACACTTCCAAGCATTTTTACCTAACGTGCAAATCTTTCATCGAGAGCTTTCATGAGCGTTGGCATTCTGATTGTCACTCACCCTGGCGTTGGCTCTGCCTTAGCGCATAGCGCTCAGCGCATCATGGGCGAAGCGTCATTAAAAACCTTTTGCTTAGATATCCCGGTCGATAGTGATATCGAGCGTACCGAGCAAGAGATCTCGCAAGCTTTAGCCAACTTAGATGCCGGTGATGGCGTGATCATCCTAAGCGATATCTTTGGTGCGACCCCAAATAACTTGGCACGTAAATTTGCCGCCCCCGGACATGTACACATTGTTTCAGGCATTAACCTACCCATGCTGATTCGTTTGTATAACTATCCTGATACAGATTTACCAAAGCTATGTGAACTAGCCGCCGAAGGTGGTCAACGTGGCATCATGACCTGCGCACAACATTTATAATTTCATCCATGCAAGAAACCAACATCACCATCATCAACAAGCTCGGCCTGCATGCACGCGCTGCTGCGAAACTTGTTAGCACCGCCGGTAGCTTTGGCGCCAAGGTTTCCTTGGATAAAGCCGGCCAAGAAGTTGATGGTAAAAGCATCATGGGCGTAATGATGCTCGCCGCGAGTAAAGGCACCGAGCTAACAATCCGTACCGACGGTGATGATGAAGTCGAAGCCATGCAAGCACTTACCAATCTAATTAACGATTACTTCGGCGAAGGCGAATAAAGCTTCCACAGCCTTAGGCGCTTAACCAAAGCGCTGTTACACTAGCAGCATCTCCATTCACCTTGGATGAGCACGCTCGTGAACGCCGTCGTTGAAAGCTCAGAAAATCCGCAAGTCGATCGTTTGCGCGAAATTCTCGACTCAGGTGCGATGCGTTCTGCTCAAAAGCTTCTCAACACGCTCAATCCTGCCGAGGTCGCTCATCTGCTTGAATCACTGCCACGTGAGCAGCGAGACATCATCTGGCACATGCTGCCCGATGATATGTCAGGTGAAACCTTGCTTGAGGTATCGGACAGCACTCAATTTGAACTGACCAAAGACATGAGCCTCGAAGACTGGCTCGCGATCACCGACAACCTCGACCTCGACGACTTGGCCGACTTGGTACAAGACATGCCGCGTCAGCTCACCCGTGAGTTGGTGTTGTCGATGGACGATCAACGTCGTCACCTGCTCGAAACGGTTCT
>CAZEWM010000083.1:0-4439 GCA_964516045.1 uncultured Gammaproteobacteria bacterium | reverse complement strand
CAAGACGTTCATGATTATCACCACAAGCTAACGCTTGAAGAGCGTCACGTTTACGAAAACGTTCTGGCTTACTTAACCACCTCTGACATTCTCGCGATGCGCAACATCGGCCTTGCGGTCATGGAAAAGATGTCAGCGCCTGAGCTACAGATTTATCAAGCACGCCAAGTGTACGAAGAAGCCTTGCACACATGGACTTACCAGCACTGCATCGAGTCAATTGGCCTCGACCAAGGCGAGATCTACAACCGCTACCGCGTGGTTCCACAGATCAACGGCAAGATCCAAATGGCTAACCGTCGTTTGAACTCTGTGCTACGCCCAGACATTGACCTGAATGATCGTGATGAGCTGCATAACTTCTTGATGGCTTACATCTTCTTCTCAGGCGTTTTCGAAGGCTGCTGGTTCTACAACGGCTTTAGCCCAATCTTCTCGCTACAACGTCGTGGCTTAATGAAAGGCACCGCTGAACAGTTGCAATACATCATGCGCGACGAAGTCCTACACGCCTCTTTCGGTATTCGTGTCGCTAAGCAGATCATGTTTGAAGAAAACATCCAGCCTGATCCAAAAGCGCTACGTGAGATGTGGGACGAAGCTGAAGCTTGTGAAAGCACTTACGCTGATTACCTACTCAAGGATCCAATCTTGGGTTACAGCAAAGAAGCACACATTGGCCAATTCCGCTATGTCGCTAACCGCCGAGCTATGAGCTTAGGTATCGAGGAGCCATTCCCTGGTGCTGAGCCAACACTGCCCTGGTTGGACGAGCAAGCCAACATGCGCAAAGAAAAGAACTTCTTCGAAACTCGTGTGACCGAATACCAAACCGGTGGCGCGTTGAAGTGGGATTAATATCGGTCGCGTTGCGATCTCGATCAATGCTGAAGGGGCTGCGCTAACTCTCGCAAGACATTTTTAATGTCCACCTAGACCACCATCCTAGGGAAGGCGCGGTCACTTCAGCACCAAACATCATCGAGCTTCGGCTCGATAGCCTTCGGGCTTTTGTTCAACCTCACCGGAGCTTTCTCTGTGAACTGTCACCACTGTCATCACCCGATGGAACTGACTGAACAAGAACAAGAAAAAAACACCCTACAGTCTTGGTTTACCTGCCCACAATGTCATCACGAACACACGGTGACGCAAAAGCTAAATACCTATCAATCCAACCACTCAGCGACACGTTGGTCACCCAGCGTCACCTTCAGATACATCGATTAAACTTGTTGTGCGCTCTGGGTTATCCTAGCGCGCCATGACAACGCTTTACTCCATCATCGAATCGCCTGCTCATCCTGACCTG
The DNA here is from genome assembly GCA_964516045.1 of uncultured Gammaproteobacteria bacterium. Classification (GTDB taxonomy): domain Bacteria; phylum Pseudomonadota; class Gammaproteobacteria; order Chromatiales; family Chromatiaceae; genus VMDJ01. Next base: position 3,127 of record CAZEWM010000083.1, on the reverse strand, counting down.
AGCAAGTTTTATAAGCGATACGGCTTTAACCAGCTGAAGTTCAACTCACAACGCAAGGCCATTAGCGCGCTTAAAAAAGAAAAGCCTGACTTTGTGGTGGCTGAATTCTTTTATGGCTATGGCAACAATTACGCTGGCGTGAACGTGAGCAACCTTGATGTGTTTCTGCATAGCCAACGCAAATATGCGCCAGAGGCAAAAATCATCGTTTTAGCTCAACCGCGCGAATATCCACACGTACAAAAGTTAGCCGAGCTATTTCCTTTGCATGCGGTGATTCGACTACCCTTGCGTGAAGACATTATGATGGATGCTCTCGGCATTCAGGCATGATTAAAGACTGGTACCTATATATCTTGCGCTGTGCAAATGGGGATCTGTATACCGGCATCACAACCGATGTCGATAATCGCTTTGAGCAACACCAACAAGGCAAAGGCGCTAAACGCACTAAAGGTCGCGGCCCTCTATCACTCGAGTTTCAAACCTGTGTTGGCGATAAAGGCCCTGCACTTCAACTGGAACATCGCATCAAGCAACTGACACGCGAACAAAAAGAAGACCTCATCAACGGCCGCATAGCCATCGATAGCTTGATGACAGACGGCGATTAATCGAGATTCGAATCGAGCTTTAGGGAGGTCTTTAGTGACTGCTGTAGCGCTTTTATTTGATCTTCTGCATAAGGCTCAGCCGGCGAGTGTCCCCACACAGGTCCTGGCCACGCAGGATCATCAACCTTCCGCATCACATGATGAAGATGCAGCTGCGAGACAACATTTCCCAAAGCGCCCACATTGAGCTTATCGCCACCCTGCTCGATCAACCATTGCGATACAGCACGCGATTCTTGTAGCAAAGTGGCCGATTGCTCTTCTGATAAATCTGTCAGCTCTTTTAGCCCCTCAAGCATCGGTACTAAGATAACCCAGGGGTAACGACGATCGTTCATCAGAAGGACGCGAGATAGATGGAGATCGCCCATCCAATAGGTATCCGCTTCTAATCGTGCATCTAATTTAAAACTCATCACACACTCTTAAAACTTTCTTTGCTACCGCGAAGGTTATAGGCTCATCATACCGACGATTGAATCAACAAGGCAGCAACGATGTCGTATCAACAAAGTGGCACCTGCTGGCAGTGTGGCCAAGCGCTTAGCGATGGCGATTACGCCAGAGATCACTACTGCTCATCCTGCGGCAAACCAACGCTAGTCTGCCGTAATTGTGAGTACTTCAGCACCTCTGCACCCAATCAATGCCGAGAGCCTGTTGCAGACCCTGTGAGCGATAAAGAACGCAGCAACTTCTGCGGTTACTTCAAAGCCATAGCGCGCTCAGAAGAAAGTCAGAATAGCCCTACAGAAGAAGAACTTAGAGCCGCAGCAGAAGCGCTTTTTAAAGACCTTTAAGGCTTTGCATACGCCGAAATAGTCGCTAATGTCCGTCTATGGATATCGACCATATGATTATGTATACCACGGCAGGTCTGGGCACCACCTGGCTTGTTTACCTTGGGTATATCTATGTGGCGAGTAAAGCGATGACGGGGCTTGAAGTAAAAGCCATCTCCAAAGAGCTCCCGTTCGAACCCTCGCAAGCCAGTTACTTCATTTATTGCTTCGCACCGAACTGCGGGCCTTGTAAGTTTTTATCCCCCTTAGTGGATAAGTTGATCGACGAAGGCATTGAATTTCACAAAGTCGACATAGCTAAACACTACGCTTTTGGTAAAGATCTAGGTATTCGCACCTCACCGACGATCGTGAAAGTCGTCAACAATAAAGTGATCGATGTTCTTGTCGGTGGTCAGCAAGAACACAAACTGCGTACTTGGATTGCGCAATAAAAAGCCGCCCCTCAGGGCGGCTCGCCTCTACCTAGACTTCATTACGACCTTAGGGGAAAGCAGGCAGTTGGCTATCGACCGAGCCATCACTTGCTTCTGGATGACGCTTTTGCATCAGTTTACGGATCTCTCTAACTCTTGCCGGACAGACATCGACCATTAACAGAACCCTTCCGGCATCAAGATCTGCGGCAAAGGGTTTTAATCGACTATTCGGCACACTGATGGCCACAAGCCCGGAGAACCATGCCCCCATGAAGGCTCCGGCTAGCGCTATCAAAAGCACAGCGCCTAACCCCATACCAGCAAACACACCAAATTGAAGCAGCGTCATGCCCAATAAGGCACCGGTTAAACCACCGACAACCAAACCCATCTCCCAACCGTGTATTAGGTCAGAGCGTTGTAGGAAGTTGGCACGATTGAGATCACCCAGATCAACCGAGTCATGTGCCATAAAGTGAATATTGTGATTATCGATTTTTGCGAGCAATAAATCGTTTTCAGTTTCTTTCGCTGCCACACAGTTGGGCAACACAAAATACATACGTCTTTTCATTTATCTCTCCCCCTTATGAAGATAAAGCCCGACGGGCCTATATATAGGTTTAGCGGAGAATGACAAAAGCTCTAATAAATTATATTTTTACCGAAGAATTTCTAATAAAAAGAACTAATTTCATTAGATAAGCACTAAGTAATGAATAAACGCAAAACCCTTTAGGACACTAGCTATGCGACGCATTCATACACAATTGGTTGGTTTATTGCTGCTGTTCTTAAGCCATGCAGCTTTTGCAGATGTTCTAGTTTTTATTCATGGTTTTTTAGGCTCCGAACGCTCATGGACTGAGCCAGGCATCATGCAGATCGTTGATAAAGGTGGTTATCCCTATACGGGTATCTACTATGCTCAAGGCACCAGCGTGGCTTATAGCGGCAAAGAAGAACGACCTACGAGTGCAAGTTATACCGTTAGACTTCCCTCTACCTCACCGATTTCTTTACAAGCACAGTGGCTAGAAGCCTATGTCAATGAAATCACCCAGCAGCATCCCAATGAACCAATCACGCTTATTGGTCATTCTGCTGGCGGTGTCGTAGCACGTTATTTAGTCGTTATTGCTAAACCACAAGCAGTCAACCGTTTGCTCACGATCGCCACACCTCACAACGGCACCTTGCGCGCCGCTCAGGCGCTCGACGTACTAAATCCTAGTGGTATGTTTAGCCCGATTGAACGTTTCGCTGTACGCCGTGCAACCGGCGACAATCT
>CAZEWM010000082.1:0-4610 GCA_964516045.1 uncultured Gammaproteobacteria bacterium | reverse complement strand
GTACCACCTTATCTTCAATTGATGGGCAGTACCTTGGACCAACACCTTCAATTACTCCGGTATACATTGGCGAGCGATCCATGCCGCCGCGAATAATGTCGTGCGTCTGTTGATTGGTTCGAGTGATATGACACGAAATTTGTTGTGGGTGCCAACTGCGATCAGCCATGAAAGAAAAAACTGGCTCTGGGTTATCACCTGGCTGCTCTTCCAACACGCTGAAGTTAACCGAGCGCTTATCAATACGCGGCGGCGTGCCGGTTTTTAATCGTTCTACCGTAAAAGGCTGTTCCCGTAGGCGCTGCGATAAAGCATTTGCCGGTGGATCCCCTGCTCTACCGCCTTGGTAATTTTCTAAGCCGATGTGAATGCGTCCACCTAAAAAGGTTCCAACAGTCAGCACCACGGTGTCCGCTCTAAATTTCAATCCCATCTGTGTGGTCACGCCAACAGCGCGACCATTTTCAACCATCAGATCATCAACAGCTTGTTGAAACAGATCGAGATTTTCTTGTTCTTCCAACGCGGCGCGAACGGCTGCTTTATACAAAGCGCGATCCGCTTGTGCGCGTGTTGCTCGAACCGCCGGACCTTTACGCGAATTTAAAGTGCGGAATTGAATACCGCCGCGGTCAGCCGCTTTTGCCATCAAGCCGCCTAGCGCATCCACTTCACGCACCAGATGGCCCTTACCAATCCCACCAATCGCCGGGTTACAGCTCATCGCACCTAAAGTGTCAATGTTGTGAGAGAGCAATAAGGTTTTTTGACCCATGCGCGCAGACGCCAAGGCTGCCTCGGTACCGGCATGGCCTCCGCCTACAACAATGACTGCATAATGATCTGCGTGAAACATGGATTCTTCGCTAATAAAGTGTGAAGTTATAGTTTAAACAAGCATTTAGGTCGCGTCATGTCACAAATCGATGACAGAAACGCTGTGCTTTTTGAGGCTTTTACTTACTGCCCACTCCTCAAGTCGATCTGCCGAGCTTGTCGCCATCAACTGCACATCCAATACCTGAGTTGAGCCCTCTAAGTTCTCGCCCAAAATTTGCTTCATACGTTGCATCACGCCTGACGTCGGCTCATAAAAGGTTAAGGCATAACCAAAGTAGTCTTGAATTCGATCTTTAAGGCCTATGTAGTGCGTGCAGCCCAACACGATGTGGCTCACCTTATTTTCTTTAATTTCACCCAGTGCCACATCCAAAAGGCTTGGCCAGTTTTCACGCTGGTTCTCTTCTAAGGCAGAGACCCAGCCGGCACAAGGTGATTCATATACCCCTTTACCGTCGTATTTTGCTTTGAGTTTTTTATAGCGCTCACTTAGCAACGTTGCTTTTGTAGCTAACACGGCAACATCGGTTTGATCCGACAGTGCGGCTGGCTTTATCGCAGGTTCGACTCCTATGATGGGTAATGCTGTTTTTGATCGCATCTCGTCGATGGCGATAGCGGTTGCGGTATTACATGCCACCACAATGGCTTCAACATCCTGTGATTCAAAGTAAGCTTGGATCGTTAAACAACGTTGCTTAATCTCTTGTTCGGTTTTATCGCCATAAGGCGCAAAGGCATTATCTGCGATATATAGATATTGATTAATTGGAAAGGCCTTTAGCGCGGCTTCAAGTAACGCTAAGCCACCTATGCCTGAATCGAAAAAACCGATACGCACCGTTACTTACCTATACAAAAGCCGGCGAATATTTCACCAAGTAAGTCATCAGCGCTGAACTCACCGGTAATCTCGGATAGTGCCAGTTGTGCTTGGCGAAGGTCTTCGGCCATCAACTCGCCAGCAAGCCCTTCATGCAATGCGGCTTTGCCTGTATGGATGTGCTCTAACGCTCGTTCAATCGCATCGATATGGCGGCGACGAGCCAAAAACTCACCTTGCGTGGTTTGTTCAAGCCCCATGGTTTGTCTGAGATAAGCTTTAAGCTCAACGATACCCTCGCCCTGCTTAGCACTGACCGCAAACACCTCATTACTTGTATCCAAACCAATCGGGCGCCCACTCTTATCTGCTTTGTTATGCAAAAACGTAACTGGCACATGTGATGGCAAGTTCGATTCTTCAAATGAGTGATGCTCAGGATCAGCGTCACCGTCATAAACCCACAAAATACGATCTGCTTCTGCAATCGCATCATGGGCACGCTGAATACCAATCTTCTCAACAACATCACTGCTATCACGTAACCCTGCGGTATCAATCAGATGTAACGGCATCCCATCAAGTTGGATCTGCTCTTTAACCACATCTCGTGTGGTTCCAGGAATGTCTGTGACGATGGCGCTTTCATTACCTACCAGTGCATTAAGCAAACTTGATTTACCCGCGTTCGGGCGGCCTGCTATCACTAAGGTCATCCCATCGCGCATCACTCGGCCAACATTGACCGCCGCTAGCAACGTCTCTACTTGCTCAATGAGTAACTCAACATCACCTGCAACCTTGCCATCAGAGAGAAAGTCGATTTCTTCTTCTGGGAAATCAATTGCCGCCTCAACGTACATCCGTAAATGCGTCAGCGCACTCACTAAGTCATGTATGCGTTCAGAAAACTCGCCTTGCAAAGAACGTGCAGCAAGCTTAGCTGCAGCGGTTGTTTCAGCATCAATGAGATCTGCAATGGCTTCTGCTTGAGCAAGGTCAATCTTGTCGTTAAGAAATGCTCGCTCGGTATATTCACCGGCTTTAGCTAAACGTGCGCCACCTGCTACACATCGTTGAAGCAATCGATCTAAAACAACCGGACCGCCATGCGCTTGAAACTCAACAACATCTTCACCGGTATAAGAATGTGGCGCTTTGAAACAAAGCAAGATGCCGTTATCGATTAACGATTCATCGTGATCTATGAAAGGGCCGTAATGTGCCACGCGCGGCTCGGGCACTTTGGAAGCCACCTGCTGCGCTATGAAAAAAGATAATGGACCTGAAACTCTAACGATACCAACGCCACCGCGACCAGGTGGCGTTATAACCGCCGCTATAGTATCGGTGTCGCGTTCACTCACGCGATGACCTTATGCGGACTCCCCTGCTTCGATGCGCTTAGTAATCACATACTGCTGTGCAATCGATAACAGGTTGTTGAATACCCAGTACAACACCAAGCCCGCTGGGAAGAAGGCAAACATCACACCAAAAACTAATGGCAGATACATCATGATTTTCTGCTGCATAGGATCAGGTGGTTGAGGGTTAAGCTTTTGTTGCACAAACATCGAGACGGCCATGATCACAGGCAACACGTAGTAAGGATCTTTAACTGCTAAGTCATCAATCCATAGAATCCATGGTGCTTGGCGCAACTCAACGCTTTCGAGTAGAACCCAGTAAAGCGCGATAAAGAATGGGATCTGAATCAACATCGGCAAACAACCACCGAGTGGATTTACCTTTTCCTTTTTATAGATCTCCATCATCTCTTTCTGCATGCGCTGCTTGTCTTCGCCAAAGCGGTCTTTCAGCGCTTGAATACGTGGCGTTAACTTACGCATGTTCGCCATTGAGCGATAACTGGTTTCAGAAAGCTTGTAGAAAACTAACTTAATCAAAATGGTGAAGATGATTATTGTCCATCCCCAGTTTTGTACAAAGTCATTAATCCATTCCAAAATCACATGCATTGGCTTAGCAATGAAAACCAGCCAACCGTAATCAACGGTTAGTTCTAGACCTTGTGCTAATGGCTCAAGCTCAGCTTGTAGTTTTGGCCCCATGAAAAGTTGGCCTCCAAAACTGGCTGTTTGACCTGGCGCAACATTTTTCGCTTGTGAGTAAGTTCCCAAGACGTATTGCGCACCTGCTGCTTTACTGTAGAAGTGCTGTGTTTCACCACGATCAGGAATGAATGCACCAAGGAAGTAATGCTGAATCATCGCTACCCAGCCATCGGTCGCATCACGATCGACCTTTTGTGAAGCTAACTCACCGAAATCGTATTTTTGATATTTGTCGACTTGATCATAAATTGCACCACCCGTGTAGGTGTACATGAGCGCATTGCCACTGTCGGTAGGCTCACCACGTTTTAACTGACGATAATCACGGCCCGCCCATTCGATAGATGAGCCATTATTAATGATGTGCTCAAGCTTCACTGCATGTGTGCCACGGGTAAAGGTGTAGCGCTTAGTTACCACCAAACCGTCTTTACTTGCCCATTGCAGGTCAACTACTAAGTCGTTGGCATCATCAGCCATGCGATAACTTGCCTGAGAGGCGGCAAAGTTCGATGTATGGTTTGGCGTACGCTCTGTATCTGCACCAAGCAAGCCCGACTGTGCGATGAAGTAATCACTCATCCGCTCACTCATTAAGTGGTACTTGATATCAGGCTGATCTACTGATATCGGATACTTGTTGAGCTTTGCATCGATTATGGAGCCGCCCACTGAACTTATGTATACATCCAGCGTGTCGGTTACAACATGTACCAGTTTAGGTGCTGTAGCTGGATCTACGTTACCCATCGTTGGCAGTGATGCTTGGGGTAAGCTCGGAGCGTCATTCGTATTTGCTACTGGCGCATCAGTTGCGTTGTTCATTTGCGCAACGGGCGTAGATTGTTGCTTTGGTAAAACGTAATCAG
>CAZEWM010000081.1:0-4618 GCA_964516045.1 uncultured Gammaproteobacteria bacterium | reverse complement strand
ACTGCTCCTGTAGGCGGCACATTGATGTCATTGCCAGAGTGTGGCGATGCAGCACTAGCTGCAGCCGAAGTACCAGCAAAGGCTGAGGCTCCGGCAGCTAAACCTGCTCCAGCGCCTGCTCCGCTAGCAGTGATTGATGCGACCGCAGCTGAGTTTGCGTTTGACAAGTCAGATCTTACCTCAGCTCACCGCGGCATCTTGATTGATGTTGCTGGCAAGCTATCGGGTAAAGAGAACTTAGAAATCGTTGGTCATACCGACTCAAAAGGTTCTAAGGCATACAACCAGAAGCTATCTGAGCGTCGTGCTCAAGCGGTTGCAGACTTCTTGCGCACCTTTGGTGTAAAGAACAACATGTCTGTCAGCGGCATGGGTGAGACTCAGCCAGTTGCAGATAACGCAACAGACGCTGGTCGTGCTCAAAACCGTCGTGTAGAGATTCGCACTAAGTAATCTCACATAACGAAAAAACCCGCAGGTCTTTCGATCTGCGGGTTTTTTATGGCTTGAAGAAACGTTAGATCTTCTTGGCCTGATCAATTGCATTACCGATGTAAGTTCCAGGTGTCAGCTTTTTAAGCTCCGCTTTAGCGTCATCAGGTAAATCCAAACCATCAACAAAGGCCTGCATGCCCGCTTGATCAACACGATGACCACGGGTCAGTTCTTTTAACTTCTCGTAGGGTTTTTCAATACCGTAGCGGCGCATCACGGTTTGAATCGGTTCGGCGAGGACTTCCCAGTTAGCATCCAGATCATCCGCTAGGCGCTTAGCATCTGCTTCTAGCTTACTAATACCTTTAAGAACCGATTGAATAGCAACTGAGGTATACGCAATGCCTACTCCCATATTTCTAAGAACAGTTGAGTCAGTTAGGTCACGCTGCCAACGAGAGACAGGAAGCTTGCTTGATAAATGCCCAAAGATGGCATTTGCGATACCAAAATTACCTTCGCCGTTTTCGAAATCGATGGGGTTTACTTTGTGTGGCATCGTTGAAGAGCCAACTTCGCCCGCAATAGTCTTTTGCTTGAAGTAACCGATCGAGATGTAGCTCCAGATATCACGGCAGTAATCAATCAAGATGATGTTGAAACGCGACATGCCATCAAACAGTTCTGCCATGTAATCGTGGGGCTCAATTTGGATGGTGTAGGGATTCCATGTCAGGCCAAGTGACTCTACAAAAGCCTGAGCAAATTCCTCCCAATCGATATCAGGATAAGCTGAGATATGTGCGTTGTAGTTACCAACAGCGCCATTGATCTTACCCATCAAAGGAATGTTTGCGATTTGCTCTTTCTGACGCTCTAGACGGTACACCACGTTCGCCATCTCTTTACCCAATGTAGTTGGAGAGGCGGTTTGTCCGTGGGTGCGAGAGAGCATCGGCTTATCAGCATGTTCGTGAGCGAGTGCACGAATGGCATCGATGATTTGTTGCGCTTGCTTAAGGAAAATCTCAGCACGTCCTTCACGCAGCATCAAAGCATGAGATAGGTTGTTGATATCCTCTGAGGTGCAGGCAAAGTGAATAAATTCAGTAACAGCCTCTAGTTCGGCATTACCCGCAATCTTTTCTTTCAGCAGATACTCGACCGCTTTAACGTCATGATTAGTGGTTGCCTCGATCTCTTTAACGCGAAGCGCATCAGATTCGCTGAAGTTGGCCACAATGCCATTGAGTAGGGCATTGGTTTCAGCAGAGAAAGGCTGAACCTCTTTGATTTGAGGGTGCGCAGATAGCGCTTGGAGCCAGCGGATTTCGACGGTAACGCGCTGCTTAATCAGGCCAAATTCACTAAAAATTGGTCGTAAATCAGCAGTTTTGCTGCCATAGCGACCATCCATTGGTGAGATCGCAGTTAGCGTACTTAAATCCATCTCGGCTCCGAATCATTAATTAAGCGCCGTATTATAAAGATGTCAGCCTATGCTGACGAGTCACTTAACCGGCGCAGGTTCCATGCGTGGTTCGCTACTAAACTGCTGTTTGGCCTTTTCGTACAGATTGCTGCTCTCGGTTTTGATCGATTGGTAGGTGTCGCTGTTTTGCACCTTGTCCACAATCTCACCGCCTTTGGTTTTTGCCGACTGGTAGGTGTCGCTGTTTTCGACTTTCTCAGCGGTTTCAGCGGTGGTTTCCTTGGTTTCAGACCAGATGGCACTTCCAAGCTCCTTGGTCTTATCCCACCAGCCGCTAAAAGTGCTACTAAGCGATGATTCTTCGGCATGGTTGTCTGCAAATGCTAGTGTGCTAAACAAGACCAGTGAGATGGCAAGAATGTTTTTCATGAAAAGTGTCCTTAAATTAAACAACGGTTTTTAGTTGATTCGCGAGTTGTGCGATCTTTTTTCGATTAAGTAAAAGCTGCCAGCGTTTACCGCCAGTTTGTCGCCACAAGATAGCAGCACGAATGCCTGCTAAAAGAGATGCTCGGATCATTGCTGCAGTATCTGTATTTTGTAGATTGCGGCCATCACCTTTAACAATAATCTTCGGTTGTATTGGACTGACGAATTGCGAATAAGTTTCTGCTAGTTGTGCGGTTTGTGCTTGCTGTGAAAATTCAAAAGCCTTGGTGCGGTCAGCGAGATTATCGATCGCATCGGTAATCTGATTGAGAGTTTTTGAATCTTTCAGCAGCTTGTCACATAGTTGAATGATTGAGATGACATACCGAGTGATCTCCATGTCGCGCTCACGAGGGCGCTCTAGTTGCGTCCACAAGGTATGCAGTCCTAATTGAACACCTGCTTGGCTACCAAACACGCCACTCACCGAAGGCGGGTTGAGATCAAACAACGATAACAAGCTCGCATCATAAGCAGATGTGTCGGTACGACCATCATGTGCAAGATCGGTGACCATGCGCGCAGATTGAAAAATACCGGCAAGCGCGATGACGCGATCGTCTTCGGTATAGCTCATTGAATAATTCCTCCGCCGAGACATTCATCTTCTTGGTAAAACACAATTGACTGCCCAGGTGTAATCGCACGTTGTGGGTCAGTGAAGCTCACTCTGGCTAAGCCATCTTCGATCACGACAGTGCAGTCTTGTAAGGATTGGCGATGACGGCAGCGTGCTTGACAACTAAACGATATTGCAGGCGCTGCATCTCGAGTCCAGTGCAATTGTTCGGCGATTAAGCTATCGCGCATCAAAGACTGGTGTTGATGGCCTTGCACCACATATAAAATGTTTTTCTCGAGATCTTTGCGTGCAACAAACCACGGATCATTCTCATGCTCGTGTGTCCCACCAATACCAAGACCCTGACGTTGACCAATGGTGTAGTACATCAAGCCCTGATGCTCACCAAGATATTGATCATCCAGTGAATGAATCTCACCTGGATTGGTGGGCAAGTAATTAGATAAAAAATCTTTAAAGCGACGCTCGCCAATAAAGCAGATACCAGTTGAATCCTTCTTTTTAAAATTAGCAAAGCCGGCTTTCTCAGCTAGTAAGCGCACCTCAGGCTTGGGCATGTCGTGTAGAGGGAAAAGGGCTTTGGTTAATGCCTTCTGTCCAAGCATATAAAGAAAGTAGGTTTGATCTTTATCGTGATCGACAGCTTTGACGAGTCTTGAGATATGCTCCTGATGATCAATGCCGGCATAGTGTCCGGTGGCAATGTAATCAGCGCCAAGCTGAAGCGCGTAATCTAAAAAAGCTTTGAATTTAATCTCTCGGTTACACAACACATCCGGGTTAGGTGTGCGGCCAGCTTGGTATTCAGCCAAGAAATGCGCAAAAACGTTATCCCAATATTCGGATGAAAAATTTACCGTGTGTAAATGAATACCTAAGGTGTCAGCAACTTGCTGCGCGTCGGCTAGGTCTTCTGCGGCAGAGCAATATTCAGCATCGTCATCTTCTTCCCAGTTTTTCATGAACAGGCCTTCGACTTGATAGCCTTGTTCGATGAGGCGGAAAGCGGCAACGGATGAATCAACACCACCTGATAAACCGACAATGACGCGACCTAAGCTCACAAAAGATCTCTAGAAAAGAATAAAACAGAAGGATACCCAAGCTAGCGCTGACTTTCAGCGTTGGCGTTTACGAAACATCTTTTCCTTTGCTGGAGGTTTGGGTATGTCAGGTACCGTTTCGACGCGATATTCGCCAAGCGCTAGATCACCCAATTGCCATTCACCGATAGCTGCCCGAATTAATCGCAGTGTAGGGTGCCCAATCGCTGCCGTCATACGCCGCACTTGTCGATTGCGACCTTCAGTAATCTTTACCTCAAGCCAGCAATCAGGAATGGATTTCCGCACCCGAATCGGCGGATCACGTGGCCATATACTCTGAGGCTCATCGATGCGTTCAATCAGCGCTGGCTTGGTAGGACCATCTTTCAGCTCAAGACCTTTGCGGAGCTGTTTTAGCGCTTGCTCAGAGGGTTCGCCTTCAACTTGAACCCAGTAGGTCTTCCAGGTGTTCTTTTTAGGGTGTGTGAGCTGATGGGCCAGACCACCATCATCGGTGAGTAACAGCAGGCCTTCGCTATCACGGTCTAATCGGCCGGCAGCATAAACCCCTGAAATATCGATAAATTCAGCTAATGTCTTACGACCTTCTTTATCCGTAAATTGGGTCAGAAC
>CAZEWM010000080.1:0-4661 GCA_964516045.1 uncultured Gammaproteobacteria bacterium | reverse complement strand
GCCGTGGTTAGCATCGAATACAAGGTATATCGATTACTGTCGTATACCTGCCCTTCTTCTAGCTGATCGCCCATCGAGCGAAGCTCATCACCGGTAGAAAAAAAGGCCACACGCGGACGACGCTTAACCCGCAGTTCAGCCACACCTAACGATGCCAACACCCCCACATCGGCTGCAGAGAGCTTTCGGCCTTCATTAAATACGACCGAATCTCTCGCGATATCCTCACCAATGTGACGGACGTTCTGACCCACGCGATGACGATCATCGATACGTACCGAACCATCACCCATCAACTGAGCTTGCTCTTGCATCACTACAGTATCGGTTCCGGCCGGCATACTGCCACCTGTCATGATGCGCATACATTGGCCCGCTTTAACGGTTTTATGACTGATATTACCTGCGGTGACTGTATCGATAACCTCGTAGCTTTTAACACCCTCTGACGGAAGATCGCCACCTAACAAGGCATAGCCATCCATCGCAGAGTTTGTATGACTAGGGACGTCTAAACGCGACTGACAATCGCATGCCAAATAACGACCTAATGCAGAGCGAATCGCAACCGTTTCTTGATCCTTAAGAGGATTAATTTTTTTTTGAATAAAATCACGCGCCTCAGCAACACTGATCGAGTTATGCACGGTGACATCCGCACAAGAAGGTTGGACTTCAAATTCAGCTTCTTTCATATGTGGACTCTCGGCGATTTATGACATCGCTCTACTACGAGAAATAAACTGGTGCCTTATCGGCGCCATAAAACACTTAGTGTATTGCGCCCCGCGGTGAAGGCGACATATTTAATGCCACAAAGGCATCCATGATGCGCGTTGGGTCATCCATGAGCTTTTGCTTCCACTCACCCAAATGCGTCCGAGATTGAATCAAGCCACGTAGCACACCCACATGGTTTGTAAGACCTAAGCTTGAGGCGCCCACAATCACATCATCTTTAAATTGGATATTCATATATTGGAATGCTTCTGGGCGATTTAGCTCCGCAGACTCGCCGCCATCGACACCCATCCACATACCAAAGGAGCTTGAGATCAAGCCCATCGTATCGAGCACGTTCATGTTCACACTGCCGATGTGCGCCAGATCGTGACCAACCATATTGCTCGCAGCAACACGACCATGTTCTGTCGCCGTTGGCTGAATAGCTTGAACCGTTTGCATGCCCGTTGAGAAATCATAACCCTGACAGACATCACCAGCGGCGTACACGTTATCTACGTTTGTTTGCAGACGATCATTCACCACAATACCGTGGTCAATCTTGATGCCTGAGTCCTTGAGGAAATGCGTATTCGGCTCAACACCGGTCGCCGAGATCACGATGTCTGCTGCAATCTTTTCGCCGCTTTCAAGCTCAACTGTTAAGCCATCTTCATTTACCGAGCCGCCGCCGAATAACTTGCTAAAGAATCCAGCCGATGAGCCACCTTTAATGGACTTCACTCGACTAGAAGTACGCACTGCAACACCTTGCTGTTCACACCAATCTTTAATCAAACCACCTGCCGCATCATTCATCATGCGCGGCACCATGCGATTTTCTGCCTCAACCACTGTCAGCTCAACACCACTGCGAGCCAATGCCTCAAGAATGATGCAGCCGATGAAACCAGCACCAATCAATACCGCTTTATTACCCGCCTTACACACAGAGGCGATCTGACGTGCGTCTTCTAGCGTCCAACAGTTCACCACACCCGGTAGATCAGCACCGGGAATGGGCAAATGAATTGGGCGCGAACCGGTTGCAATCAACAAGCGGTCATACATCACCGTATCACCCGACTCAAGCGTCAGACTATTAGAAGTGGTATCCACTTTAGCGACATGCTCTTTGCGCACCTCAATACTGTTGTCCTCAAAGTGACACGCCGTTTTACGCAAGTGCGTGCCCTCTTCTGGTATCTGCCCCACAAGATAATAAGGGATCGCCATGCGAGAATATGGATTCTCAGGCTCATTACCAATCAACATGACTTTTGCCGAAGGATCAGCTTTACGAATTGTTTCAGCGGCAACAACGCCTGCTGGGCCAGCACCAATGATCACATGCTGCATCTTGAAAACCTTTTGCTATGCGTAAAATCAAGCAAGGCCTCTTTCGAGGCCTTGCAATGAGGTCTTAACGGATTACAAACCGAGACGCGCTTTGGTCTCGTCAGTCACCACGCCATCTGTTGTCCAACCACGAAGCTCGTAGTATTCAGGCAACATCTTATCGAGATCATTAACGCGACCCGCTGCAGGACCTACGTTAGCTGCATCCTTCAATAGACGCTTAGGCAAGGTATCATCCGCTGCGGTAAAGCCCGCTAAGCGGTTGTATTCACGCTCGAGGTTCCAGATACGCTCACCCACCTCGACCAACTTCTCAGTACTCCAACCACCTTCACACGCGGTATCGAGCTGAGGCGCCACGTCATCCAAACTCCAAGCGAAAGACGTAAACAGACATAAGCCTGATGAATCGAATGCCGCTGTCGCATCTTGGAATGCTTTAACCAAGGCAGCTTTACCTTCGGTCTCAAGTGGATCGGTCTTCACTGGAATACCGAGCACCTCCGAAGCGATGGTGTACGAACGTAAGTGACACGCACCACGGTTAGAGGTTGCGTAAGTCAAACCCATTCCCTGCACGCCACGTGGGTCGTAGGCTGGGAACTCCTGACCTTTAACCGTCATAGAGAGCTCTGGATGGCCATACTTCTCACACATACGCTTTGAGCCCAATGCGAGATCCTTACCGAAGCCCTCACCCGAAGCTACCCACTCAACTGCAGCGGCCAATGCCTCTGCTGAGCCAAAGTTAAATTCAATACCGCCGGTTTGCTCTTTGGTAATCGCACCAATCTTATAAAGCTCCATCGCAGCAGCAACTGTTGCACCCAAGGTAATCGGGTCCATACCATCTTCGTTACACACAAAGTTGGCGTAAGTCAGTGCATCCAAATCATCAACACCGGTGTCAGCACCGAGTGCCCATGCTGCTTCATACTCCAAGCCACCTGATGCACCCCAATACTGCGGTTTATTTTCAATAGTGAAGTGCGTCTTATCGATGGTAGAGATACGACCACAAGCGATCGTACAACCGAAACACGCAGCATTCGTGGTGAGATTTGGCTTACCGTCGCTTTCGCGTGGCTCGTGCATTGCTTCACCCGAGATGTTCTCAGCACCTTCGAACTGAACCTCGCTCATGTTGCGCGTTGGTAGCGCACCCATGCCGTTAATCACGTTCATAAGCACCTGAGTACCGTAGGCTGGTAGACCTTGGCCAGTGACCGCGTTCTCACGCAATACCTTCTTGCCCTCTTCGGTCGCCTTCATAAAGCCCATTGGGTCTTTGATGTTGCCAACACCCTTTGTACCGCGAACGGCCAATGCTTTAACATTCTTAGACGCCATAACTGCGCCCACACCCGAACGACCTGCCGCACGGTGCATATCGTTAACGATAGCTGAGTACATACAACCCTGCTCTGCAGAGCGACCCACACACGCTACACGCAACAATGGATCGTGGTGATCTTTATGCAGTTGCTTATCGGTATCCCAAACCGACGTGCCCCACAAATGAGATGCATCACGCAATTCAGCGGTATCGTTATTAATGTAAAGATAAACCGGCTTATCCGATTTACCTTCAAAGATCACCATATCCCAGCCCGCTGCTTTAAGCTCAGCACCCAAGTAACCACCTGAGTTAGAACACGCAATTGCGCCAGTCAAAGGACCTTTCGTGATAACCGAGTAACGACCACCCGTTGATGCCATCGTGCCAGTCAACGGACCGGTCGCGAAGATCAACTTGTTATCAGGACCCATCGGATCACATTTAGGGTCAGTTTCTTCGATCAAATATTTAGTCGCCAATCCACGCTGACCTAGATAGGCATCTGCCCATTCCATGTTGAGTGGTTCGCTTTTAACAGTACCTTCGTTCAAGTTAACGCGAAGGATTTTCTGTGCCCATGCCATGTGTCTTCTCCTTAGCCTTTCACGTAGGTTTGAACCGACTTTTCAACCGGTGCGTTAGTCTTCGCGGTACGAGAGAAGCCCTCGCCCAAACCTTGCTGAGCCCAAGCACGCATTTTGGTCATGCCTTCATGGTCTGCATCGATATAAGTAATTGCGCCAGTTGGGCAAGCTTTTGCACACCATGGATCACCACCACATAAATCACACTTAACAACCTTAGAGGTTGCTGAATCGTAATTAACCGTACCGAAAGGACACGAGATAGTGCACACCTTACAGCCTACACAGGTACTCTCATTCACTTCCTTAGCACCCGTCGCTGCATTCACAGTGATGGCATCAACCGGACACGCCAACTGACACCACGCCTCAGCACACTGAGTACAGGTATAAGGTGAGAAACGACCTTGATCATGGAAGTTAAAAACCTTGATGCGTGAACGTGCAGGATTAAATGCACCCGTGTTCTCGTAAGAACACGCCATTTCACACTGAAGACAACCGGTACATTGACTCGGCTCGATATGTAGCGCCCGTAACATGGCAACTGCTCCTTTGGTGGGATTTTTAAACGTTATTTTTGTTATTCAGAGCGCTTTGTAACACTCAAATTAAGGTTTGCATAATTAGAGAATAATGATGTTCTAACGCGTCAG
>CAZEWM010000079.1:0-4682 GCA_964516045.1 uncultured Gammaproteobacteria bacterium | reverse complement strand
TGCTCACTCACTTATTGTCATCTGACAACCAAATTAGACTGGCCATTCTGCCAGTTATCGACTCACGTCGAAACGAATAGAAATTATCTGCATCAGCATAGGTACAGATACCACCACCAAAGATATGCGACACACCGGCTGACGATAAACGTTGTTGCGCTAATTGAAAAATATCGGCCATCCAATGCCCTGAACGAGATGCAACAAAGGCATCCTCAGCTACAGCATGCTGTTGCACAAAACTCTCGCGTACTTCATCACCCACTTCAAAATGCTCCGGCCCAATCGCCGGACCCATCCAAGCCATCACCTTACTCGGCTCATCAAAATACTTAAGTGTTTTCTCTAAAACGCCAGCCGCCAAACCGCGCCAACCAGCATGCGCAGCGGCGACTGCTGTACCTTGCTCGTTACAGAACAAGACTGGCAAACAATCTGCCGTCATGACGACGCAAGGCGTGTCCAACTGCTGGGTAAACGCGGCATCAGCGCAGTGTGTTGTCTTTAACTCAGGCCGAATGACCTCAGTACCATGCACTTGCTCAAGCCAATAAGGCTCATTGGGTATAACTAAGGCTTCGGATACTCGACGACGATTCTCAGACACATTGCTTGGATCATCATCAACATGCGTCGCCAAATTTAAACTCGCCCAAGCGCCCTGACTAACACCACCTTGTCGCGTGGTTGAATACGCTCGCACATGGTCGGGAGCTGGCCAGTCAGGAATGATCGGCTTAATCATCCTCTTCCCAAATTTCTAAGCCATCAACTTCAAATGCCTGATAAAAGTCATCGCCAAACTCCATCTCTTCACCATCACCAAAATGATGATCGCGTAGCGCTTCAATCAGCACAGCCATGTCGTCTGGCATTGGCACTTCGAAGTTAAGCTCTTTACCACTTTCGGGATGCTGAAAGCTTAAGCGTTTAGCATGCAAGGCTTGGCGCTTAAAACCTCGCATCACTTCTTTCACATAATCATCGGCATTTTTTGGCAGCTGCAAACGTGCGCCATATACAGGATCGCCAATTAAGGGATGTCGGAGATGTGCCATGTGCACACGTATCTGATGCGTACGACCCGTTTCAAGATTCACCTTGAGCAAGGTATGCGCTTGGAACTTTTCCAAGACCTTGTAATGCGTAATCGCAGGCTTTCCCATGGGATTAACCGCCATCTTTATACGCTGCGTAGGATGACGACCAATGGGTAGATCAATCGTACCGCCAACATTGAACTTTCCATTCACCACCGCACGGTATTCGCGCTTCATGGTCCGTTTCGCTAAGGCTTCACTTAATTTCTTATGTGCAAGCTCACTTCGCGCAACAACCATTAGACCAGTAGTTTCTTTATCTAAGCGATGCACGATGCCGGCACGTGGAATATTCGCTAGGCTCTCATCCATGTAGAGCAGACCATTTTGCAAGGTACCATCGGGGTTACCGGCTGCAGGATGTACGACTAAACCCGCAGGCTTGTTCACCACGATCAGATGTTCATCCTCATAGACCACCTCGAAATCAACATGCTGAGGCCGACATTCCACCTGATCTTCGATCACTGCGGTTAACTGAACTTGATCACCGAGCTTCACCGCATCTCGGGGTCTTACTGCTTGACCATTGAGTAAAACTCGCCCTTCTTTTATCCATGCTGACAAACGACTGCGGGAAAATTCAGGGAAAAGCGCTGCCAACGCTTGGTCTAAGCGTTTACCTGCCAAATCGGTGGAAATCTCTGCGGTTTGTTGCTGTTCTTTTGCTGTCACTTTCTCAGCTCGGGGTGTGATCCGTTATACTGTCATCAGTAGTAATAAAGAGATTATCGCCTATGTCGCGCCTCATCTGGACACTTCTTCTCGTTAGCCTTTTGAGCGGCTGCTCTTTTTTTGAGCAAAAAGACCCTACTGAAGGTTGGAGTCAGCAAAAACTCTTCACCGAAGCCAAATCAGCAATGGCTGGTGGCGCTTGGGACAAAGCAATTGATTACTACGAGAAACTCGAATCTCGCTACCCTTATGGCAAATACGCACACCAAGCTCAGCTTGATATCGCTTATGCCTACTACCGTAACGGCGAGCATGACTCAGCTCGTGCAGCTGCAGACCGTTTTATCAAGTTTCACCCGAACCACCCAGCAGAAGCTTACGCGCATTACCTGAAAGGCTTGTCGAACTTCAATCGCTCGATCAACTTCCTGACGCGCTTTATCCCAAGCGACCAAAGCCAGCGAGATCCCGGTGGCGCACTTCAGTCATACCAAGACTTCGCCACCGTGCTTGAGAAGTTCCCAGACAGCGAATACACAGAGGATTCTCGTAAGCGCATGCTGTATCTGCGAAATAACCTTGCACGCTACGAAATTCACGTGGCCAAGTTTTATATGAAGCGTGGCGCATTTGTCGCCGCTGCCAATCGTGCAAATTACGTCATTGAAAACTATCAGCGCACACCGGCTGTGTCAGATGCACTCAAGATCATGTCACAAGCCTACACCAAGCTCGATATGCCAGAGCTAGCCAAAGATGCTGAACGCGTTCTAGCCATGAATAAAGATTCCGGCGCGATCGTAGATGATCCACTCAAACTACGCGATGAAAATCTCGTGGAGAACTTCTGGACGCTGATCGGTCTCGACGAAAACTGATCGAGATACATCAGCCAATAAAAAAGGGAGCGCTATGCTCCCTTTTTTGTTTTTGGAAAAGCTTATACCGCTTCGTCGCCGGTCTCGCCGGTACGGATACGAATCACTTGGTCTACTGAAGAGACAAAGATCTTTCCGTCGCCGATCTTGCCCGTCCGTGCCGCTCCGGTAATCGCTTCAATACACTCATCGACTGAGCCATCAGAGACAACCAGCTCAAGACGTAGCTTTGGAAGAAAATCGACGACATACTCAGCACCACGATACAGCTCAGTGTGACCTTTCTGGCGACCAAAGCCTTTGACTTCAGTTACCGTCATACCGGTAATGCCAATCGCTGATAGCGCCTCACGCACATCATCTAATTTAAAAGGCTTGATAATCGCTTCAATCTTTTTCATCGTCGATTCCCTGATGAATGGTTAATCTATGGTTAGAGCATAGCGAGAATTGTGCAGACTTAAAAGCCATTCACAATCGGATAACGGCGGTCTCGCCCGTAGGCACGCTGAGTGATCTTCACCCCCGGCGCTGACTGGCGGCGCTTGTACTCATTCAAATCGATAAGGCGTGCAATGCGCTCCACCTCAGCCTGATCAAATCCCGTCTCCGCCACAATCTTTTCAACACACTGATCAAGCTCGACGTAACGCTCAATGATGGCATCAAGCACCTCATAATCCGGCAAGCTATCGGAGTCTTTTTGATCTGCACGCAGCTCAGCGGATGGTGGACGGGTAATCACGCGATCTGGAATGACCTCACCATTACGATTAATCCAGCGTGCTAGACGATAAACGAGTAGCTTTGGCACATCTTTCAACGGCGCAAAACCGCCATTCATGTCGCCATATAAGGTGGCATAGCCAACCGACATCTCACTCTTATTACCGGTGGTCAGCAGCATACGGCCTCGCTTATTACTGATCGCCATCAGCAATACACCGCGACAACGCGCCTGAATATTCTCTTCCGTCACATCCGCAGGCAGACCATTAAACGAAGCTGACAGCATTTCTAAAAAGGCATTGAAGGCAGGCTCAATAGGAATCGCCTGATAAACAACACCCTGTATTTTCGCCTGCTCTGCAGCGTCTTCGTTACTCATGTCCGAGGTATAACGCGACGGCATCAAGACCACTTCTAAATTCTCAGCACCCAAAGCATCAACAGCAATCGCCAAGGTCACCGCCGAATCGATACCGCCCGACAAACCTAGCACGGCGCCTTTAAAGCCATTCTTGGTCACATAATCACGAACACCTTGAACCAAGGCGCCGTATATCTCAGCTTCGTCACTCAAAGGCTCAGCAATCGCTTGTTTAATCGGCTGCGCTTGATCATCGAGCTCAACAATCGCGATCTGCTCTTCAAATTGCTGACAACGCAGCTGCACATCACCCAAAGCATTAACCACAAACGAACCGCCATCGAACACCAACTCATCTTGGCCGCCGACTTGATTGGCATACAACATCGAAACCGAATGCTCACTACAAAGTTCAATCACCGTTCGCTCACGCTCACGGGTCTTACCGCTATTAAAGGGAGATGCATTCAAATTGAGGATAACGTGCGCACCCGCACCAGCTAGATCAGCTACGGGTGCATCAAACCAAACATCCTCACAAATAGCTAAGCCAAAGCTCACGCCAGACTGCTCGAAAACCACCGCATCATCACCGGCAGCAAAATAACGTTTCTCATCGAATACGCTGTAATTAGGTAGCTCTCGCTTGTGGTATTCCGCAATCACAGCGCCATCTCGCAGAACTACCGCAGCATTAAACCGCTGACCTTCACGCATCAACGGCAAACCCAGCACTACCGTAATACCGACACACTGTTTCGCAAAAAGCGCTAACGCGGCATCAACACGACGCTGACATTCATCACGCAACAACAGATCTTCTGGGGGATAACCGGTCAATGCCAGCTCAGTAAACAATACCAACTCAACGCCCTGCTCACGCAGCTCACACGCAGTATCGATAATGCGCTGAGCATTACCTTCGATGTCACCGACGAG